>JAIVJM010000224.1:20823-29615 GCA_020199995.1 Acidobacteriota bacterium
CGTTATCGCGCGCTGCTCGCCATCTCGGGCTACGCCGCCTACACCATCCTCCGCCCCGAATCCGGCCTTCACGTGCTGGAGACGCCGCAGGACGAAAAATCTTTCAACCGCGCGAAAGTCCTCGTGCGCGTCGAGGGACAGCCGGACGAGCCCGCCGGCCACGCCCCCGGCGCGCTCTTGAGGCAGGCCGCCGCCGCCTTCGCCGCCGCCGCCGGACACGCGACAGCGGCGACGCCCGTCCGGAGCTACCGCGAAGAGCCTTCGCCGCTCGTGCGCGACCGACTGCGCGGCTGGCGCACGGGCAAGCTCGAACGCGTGCTCGGCGGCGACTTCGACCTCTTCGTCTGATCTCGCCGGGCGGGAGCGCCGGGCAAATTTTTGCGCCCGCATCCCGGAATTTGGTTGCTTTTTCGCGGGGCATCGGATTAAGCTTCCGCCCGCGAATGACCACACGCGCAGGGCTCCCGCGGCGCAGCCATCGCCCGCGTCCCGAAGACCCAAGGGAAGGCCGCAAACGCCCGCGCGACTTTCAAATATTTCTTCCTGTTCGCGCAACACGATAAACCTGAGAAACAGTACACAAGACCCGACCTGAGTCGTCCTGCCCCGGACGCCTCGGCTCCTGAACCGCGATGCGCGAGCGGCGCGCGTCCGAAGCCAGACTGAAAGGTACGGCCTCACGATGGACATCTCGGAACGGTCTTTTCAACGGACGGACGATTCGAGTCTTTCCGGCGACGAGCGTGCGCGCGCTCTACTGCGGCACTCGAAGGAGTTCGAGGAAGCGGGCGACTACGAGGCGGCGCGCGAGGCGCTCGGCGAGTTGTGGCGCAGGGTCGGCGAGCGCCCGCGGCTCGAAGGACTCGGGCGCGGCGCGCAGGCCGAACTCCTCCTCCGGGCCGGGGTGCTCACCAGCTTCATCGGCAGCGATAAGCAGATCGGGCGGGCGCAGGAGACGGCCAAAGACCTCATCAGCGAGAGCCTCTCGACCTTCGAGGAGCTGGGGGACGGCGAGCGCGTGGCTGAGGCGCAGATCGAATTGGCCTTCTGCTACTGGCGGCAGGGCGCGTTCGACGAGGCGCGCGTCCTGCTCAGGCAGGCGCTCGACCGCCTCAGTGGGAGCGGGAGCGAGCTGGAGGCCTTCGCCCTCTTCCGCAGCGCCATCGTCGAGCGGTCGTCCAACAGGCTCCACGAGTCGCTGCGCATCTACGCCGAGTCGGGGGCGATTCTGGAAAGGCTCGGGAGCCACTCGCTCAAGGGGAGGTTCCACGTCGGCTATGCCAACCTGCTGCTCTTCCTCAGCGAGGCCGAGCGGCGCGAGGAGTACGTTGACCGCGCGCTGGTTGAGTTCACCGCCGCCGTCTATCACTTCGAGCAGGCCGGGCACACGCGCTACCACGCCTGCGTCGAGAACAACCTCGCGAACCTCTTCCTCGGCATCGGCAAATACGAGGAGGCGCACGCGCACCTCGACCGCGCACGCGCGCTCTTCACGCGCCTCAGCGACGGCGTTCACCTCGCGCAGGTTGAAGAGACGCGCGCGCGCGTCCTCCTCGCCGAGGGACGCTGCGTTGAGGCCGAAGCCGCCGCGCTCTCCGCCGTGCGGACGCTCGAAAAGGGCGACGAGCGGTCGCTGCTGGCCGGCGCGCTCGTGACGCACGGCCAGACGCTGGCGCGTCTCGGCGATCACGCCCGCGCGCGCTTCGTGTTCCGGCAGGCCGCCGACATCGCGCAGCAGGCAGGCGATCCGGCGGGGGCCGGTCGGGCCATGCTCACGCTCATCGAAGAACTCGACGAGCGGATGCCGGCGCGCGAAGTCTGTGCCCTCTTCGAGCGGGCCGCCGACCTCCTCGACGGCTCGCAGCACCCCGGCATCCTCTCGCGCTTAGCCAACTGCGCGAGCCGCGTCATCAGGGCGCTCACGCGCGAGCGCTCGAAGCGGGGCGAGGGGCCGCTCCCGCCGGCGGAGTCCGGCGGAACCCAAACCGCGGGCGAGAACGTTGAGGAGAGGTGGGAGAACTTCTCTCTGAAGCGCGAAGTTCAACGCTACGAGGCCGAGCTGATCGAAAGCGCACTGTGCGAGGCCGACGGCGTTGTCTCGCGCGCGGCCCAGCTCCTCGGCTTCAAGCACCACCAGACCTTCGTCGCCCTGCTCAATAACCGGCACAAGAACCTCCTGCACGCACGCACCCCCATCGTCCCGCGCAAGCGGCCCACGGCGGCGCGCGTCCGCGCCCCGCGCCGCACGCCCCAGTACAAAGTACGAGCGTCCGAACAGGGCAGACGCGCGCTATTCACCATGAAGGAAAATTAATCCGTAAGCGCCTCTTAAGGGGCGGAATAATTCAGCCCACGGCGCGCGCCGTGGGCTGAATTATTCCGCCCACTTCGTGGGCTTTTCCAAACCGCTTCTTGGTCCCTTCCGATGACGGGGCGACTCTGCGTCCTAACTCGCCAGACGAAGGCTCGCGATGATCTGCTCGAAGGACGGCTGGTAAGCCTCGAACTCGTCTTCGGGGGCCATCGTGATGAGGTAGAAGAGGCGACCGTCCGCGGCGGCGGTGGTGTAGATCACGTCGAGCTCGACGACGCCCGTGACGGCGGAAGGCCCCGCGACCAGCGTCCGGTACCAGACGCGGCCTCCGGACTCGACGCGCTCCGGCTCGCGGCGCGGGCGGAAGTCGGGGTTGGCCTCGATCTGCTGCCGGACGAAGGCGAGGTTGGCCGCACCGAGGTCGCGCGCCTGCGGGGCGACGACCCCGGCGAAGATTCCGTGCGTCGCGAAGACCGAGTTGTCGCGCTCGCCGTAGGCCCCCTTCGGCGCGAAGATTCGGTTGGTGTCGTCGCCTTCGACGCCGAGCGCGTCCCAGTTCGCGGGGTAGCGCAGCGCGAACGAGCCGTCGCCCGCGCGGAACTCGCGCGTCTCGGCGGCGGGCGGCGCGGGGCGCGTGCCCGGCTCGATGTCGTTCGGGTCGCGCGGGCCGATGCGCGCGGCCTCCTTCGCCGTGGCAATCGTCCCGCCCGCGAGACGAGCCTTGACCTGTTTGAACTCCTGCGAGTCGTGCACGGGCTTCGGCGCGAGCTGGAGCGAGGGCAGAAGCTCGTTGATTCTGGCGACGCGGTTGCCGGGGTCGGGGTGATCGCTCAGCATCTCGGGCGCGCGCCGCCCGCCCTGCTCGTTCAAGGTCTCGAAGAACTTCGCCATGTCGCGCGGGTCGTAGCCGGAGGCGGCCATCACGCGCGCGCCTTCGAGGTCGGCCTGCGTCTCGGCGGTGCGACCGAACTTGAGGAAGATCATGTTGGCGCCCGCACCGCCCAGAGCGCCCACGACCGAGCCCAGCTCGCCGTCGCCGAAGACCGAGCCGAGAATCCCGATCCCCTTCTGCGCGACATAAGCCTTCGACGCCTGATTCGTCCCGTGCCGCAGCGCGACGTGCGAAATTTCGTGGGCGATGACGCCGGCCAGCTCGCCCTCGGTCTTCGCCGCCGTGATCGCCCCGGCGTTGACGAAGACAAAGCCGCCCGGCAGCGCAAACGCGTTGATGTCGCGCGTCGCGATGACGGCGAACTGGTATGGGAAGCTGTGGCCCGGCGCTCTGGCGGCGAGACGCGCGCCGAGCTGCCGGACGTATTCGACCGTCGGCGCATCGTTCAGAAGCGGCACCTGCCGCGTAATCTCCTCAGCCGACATCCGCCCCAGCTCCACGTCCTGCTCCGGGCTGAAGAGGTTGAAGCCGGGGCGGAAGTGCGGCGCGGGCCGACCGCTCTCCGCGTCCCCGCCGCCGTCTCTGGAGAGCAATCCGCCGCAACTCATCTGCGCGGCCAGGCACAGGGCCAGAGCCAGCCGCCGGAACCTCAGGCCCCGCCGACGACCTTCACTTTTCATCGAAGACCTCTGTGATCGAATACTTCATCACTCAGGAATGTCGTGGCTTGCGATTAACTCTTCGATTCGCCTGTAGAGGGGATTTTCACGCAGAACGTTGCCGCAGATGGTGAGAGGATGAGTCTCGAAAGCCCCGTGGATAACCAAGCGGCTCGGTAAAGCCCCCACGTCATACATGCACGTGATGATGCAGGGGAAAGCTTTCGCCGCCCCCGTGACTCTGGCTTCAAACGCCAGAATGTCATGCTCGTCCGGCCAGTCGGCTCTCCCCCAGCCGATATTGCCCAAGAGCCGGATGAGCGGCGCGCCGCGCCTCACCGCGCCCTCGAAGACGCCGCCGATTTCAGCGAGCATCAAGTCGCCCGCGTCCCGTCCGCCGAGGGTGGTGAGCCGACCGGCGGCGCGCAGAGCGTCAATGTCGAATCCACGGCTGGTCAATATCTCATGGATTTTCTGATTGGCATCCTCGTGCCCGAAGATGACGCAGTGGTCGGTGCCGCGCAGGCCGATTTCGAGGAACCCGACGCCCTCGGCGAATTCCTCAGGGCTCTCCCAGAGCAGGGCGATGTGGTCGCAGGGGTTGACCCTTTCATCCCTGATCCCGAGTTCGACTGTGCCGGTTCTCATAACAGTTGGAGAGACTATAGTTCGTTTACCGGGGAGCCAGCAAGGAGCGGCCTCAGGCGTCAGGCCGATAACGCGGTGGCGACTTATGACAGTCGAGGAAGTGCCACAGGACGCGTGGGCGGCGGTGCATCTCTTCCGCGATGATGCTGCCGAACGCGCGCTTGCTGTCTCCTTCGACGGCGGCGGTCAGCCGGAGACGCGCGCGCGCCGCCGGTACATCACCCACAGGAGAATTAACAGCCATGCCACCCTCTCTCTCTCCGCGCACCGCTTTCGCGGCCCCGAAGTCGAGCGACTTCGCGTCCGAATTCCGTCCCGCCGCGGCGCTTTTGCTGGGGCTCGTCTTCGCCGCCGCGTGTGCGATGAACGCCCGCGCGCAAGTCCGGCTCCCGCCGTCTGAGACAACTCAGCAGCAGCAGCAGCAACAACAACAGGCGCGCACGCCGCCGCCGCCCATCGAAAGCGACGAGAGCGAGAGCGAAGACGAACGCGCGGAGTCGGTGCGCCCGCGCGTCACCGACCCCGCGGCTTCGATGCGCGCGGCGCGCGTCATCCTCGTCCGTTCAAACACCGCCTTCGTCAATGAAAGGGAGGTCGAAGACTCGCTGCGCAAGCGCAAGGAGTTTCGCGCGTGGGGCCTCGCGCTGACGCGGAGCGACGCCGACGCCGACCTCGTCATCGAGATCGAGCGCAAGCCCTTCAGCCGCCGCTTCGCCTTCAGCGTCCTCGACCCGCGCACGATGCTCGTCGTCACCAGCGGCAAGACGCGCTCCGTCCTCTTCGGCAAGAAAATCCCGAACAAGATCGCCGAGAAATTTATGAACCGCCTGAAGACCGTGCGACCGCTCCCCGGCTCCTGAAACTTCTCAGACTGTGGGCTCTAAGGCCGGGGGCCGGGGCGCGGCCTCTAAGTCCACGTCGGGGAACGAGCCGCGACCGAAGAAGACGTGGCGCGCGACGGCGCTCAGAGGCGGCAGGCGGAGCGCCGCGCAGGCGGCTTCGAGCAACAGGGGCTGTCTCATCGCGGAGATCAGGCGGCGCATCCAGAGCCTTGAGACGAAGCGCGCGCGGAACCTCTCGCCCGAGTACCGCGCGAGCGCCGCCTCGTCGCCCGTCGAGACATACTCCGCGACGACCGAGGCCGCGAGACTCGAGAGGCGCAGGCACGGGTCGAGCCCGCCCGCCGTGAGCGGCGAGACCGCGCCCGCCGCGTCGCCCAGCAGCAGCCCGCGCCGGTTCGCGATCCTCTTCAGCACGCCGCCCACCGGGATGCGCCCGCCCCTCCGCTCGACGCGCCGCGCGGCGCGGAAGTCGAACATCCGGCTCACCTCCGCGCGGAAATTCTCCAGCGCGCTTAACGGGTCGAAGCGTGCGGCGTACCCGCCGACGCCGACGTGCGTCTCTTCGCCGTCGTCCACGACCCACGCGAGGTATCCCGGCGCGAGCCGCGAATCGAGGAAGCAGTGGAAGGCGGGCGGGCCCGTCGCGCGCACGTCGCGGAAGACGTCTTCGACGCCGACGATCCACTCACGGTTTGTGTCGAGCCCGAGGTCGCGCGCGACGCGCGAGCGCGCGCCGTCGCCCCCGACGACGAAGCGCGCGTCCACGCGCCGCGCCCGCCCCGCCCGCTCCAACCGCACGACCGAGCCACCCGCCGAGTCTTCGCATCCCGCGTAGCGCGTCTCGGGCGACCAGCTCGCTCCCGCGCGCAAGGCTTGCGCGAGGAAGTGCTCGTAGAGTAGTCCCATGCGACCGACACGAAACTCGTCGTGCGGACTTTCGAGTGTGAGCGCGCGACGCGCGGGGGAATAGAGCTTGACGCGCCTCACGGGCGGGCCCAGACAGCTCTCCGGCAGCTCGAAGTCTTCCAGCGTCCGCCGCACGAAGATGCCCGTCGTGTGCACCGAGTCGGCGAGCGTGCGCTTGCGGTCGGCGAGCAGCACGCGCACGCCGCGCCGCGCCAAAAGCCTCGTCGCCTGAAGTCCGGCGAGCCCTGCGCCCACCACCACCACGTCGTATTGTTCCAAACTGTGAATCTCCCGCCCGCCGGCACGACCCCCGAGCCGGGCGTCAGTCCGCGAGGCGACGCAGGCGTGTCTCTAAGTCTTCGGCGGTCAACTCGCGGTACGCGCTCGCCAGACGCTCCCTGCGCGCCGGGTCCCGTTCGCCGTTGTAATCCCACGCGAGACGGTCGAACTCGGCGTCGGCGAGCCAGCCCACTGCGCGCAGTGCCCGCGACGACGACGCGGACAACTCCCTTCCGGCCAGCACGCCTTCAACCGAGGCTGAGACGAAACGTGAGACGCCAACGTGGCCGAGCGCCGCGAGGCCGAACGCCAGCGCCGCGCCGACCACGAGCGAGCCGACGAAGTTCGCGCGCCAGCTCAGGCCGTTGCGCGCGAGCCGCGCGGCGCGCGCTCCGTTGCGGAGGTAGACGAAGCCCGTCAGGAAAGGCGTGAAGCCGAGAGTGCCGATGAGGAGCAGCAGTCCGATGAGGCTGAACGGCAGCAGCACGAGTCCGACAGCACAACAGAAGAGCGCGCCCGCCAGCAGCACGCCGCCCGCCGCCGTGGCCCACTCGCCGAGCCTCCCACGCGCGACGAGCCACAGCAGAAGCGTCACGATCTCCAGCGCCGCGATGATGTAAGTGAACGCCTGAAAACTCTCCAGCAGGCCGTCGCTGCTCCCGCCGCCGAAGCCGCGGAAGACAAACGGGTCGAAGTAGAAGCAGACGATGGGCAGCGCGACGCCGAAGAGCAGGTCGAACTTTGTCTGCGACGGAGTCGCCGCCGCGTCGAACTGCCTTCGCATGAAAGCGCGTCTGCGGTCAGCCCGCGTCTCGCGCTCGCTGAGAAGTCCCGTCTGTGTCAGCTCAAGCCCAATCATGCCCGAACTCCTTCCCCTCTCAGGGTCTTAAAAGCGCACCTCAACGCCCCGCCGACTGTCCGGCGTTCGCCGCGCGCTGCTGTTCGACGCCCGCGGCCTGTGGCGCCTCGCCGTTCGGGGCCGGCTGCTGCTGCTGCTGCTGTTCCGCGCCCGCAGGCATCTGTTGCTGCCTCGCCCATTCCCTCAGCATCACCCAGTTCTCCTTGACCGCGCCGCTTGCACGCACGCGCGACCAGTTCCACGAGCGCCAGTCGGAACCGTCGGGGGCCGCCCACCTGAGGAGATTGGCGGCGACCTCTCCGCGCTCGTGCGGGCGCATCTCCGGCAGCGACTCGACGAGCGCGGGCACGGCGTCCGCGCCGAGCGAGGCGGCGTAAGCGGCGTCGAAGACCCTCCGGTCGTGCGCGAGCGCCGCGTTCGCGCGGACGATGAGCGCGTTCGGGTTCGCGAAGTGGAGCGCGCCGATGATGGCGAGTGCCGATACGAGCGCGCCGCACGCGAAGCGCTCGCGCTCGCCGCGCAGCACCGTCAGCGCGAACCAGACGCAGACGACCGCCAGCCAACCCATGAAGGCCGTCACATAAAAACGCAGCTCCGTCTGCCCGTACTCGCTCTGGTACAAGCGCATCCGCCCGACCGCCGAGGCCATGATGACGAAGAGCAGCAGGAGCAGGCCCCCGGACAGCGCGCGGAAGACGCGCTCGTGCGCCGGATTCTCTTTGCGCAAAAGCCAGTGCGCGGCCAAAAGCAGTGGCAGCACCAGCGCCGCGACCCACGCCAGCTCGAAGAACCCGCGCCGCGCGTACTCCGCGTAACTCATGTCGGCGGAACTCAAGACCACTTCCGAGCCGCCGAAGAAGTAACGCAACTGCACGAAGACGAAGCTCATGAAGAGCACATTGAGCAGTCCGAGCACGACGCCGACCTCGACGACGCCGAGCGACACTCTCTTCGTTGACACGCGCGTCGCGTTCGTCCGCGAAGGGGGGGCGACGGGGGCGACGGCGGCGGCGGTCGCCGACTGAGAAGCGCCGGTTTCAGTAGAAGCGCGCGCCGGCGTCTGTGGCGTGACGGTCGCCGGCGCAGACTCGTCCGTCACCGAAGGGGGCGCGAACATGTCCGCCTCGCCCACGCGCTTCGCGTCCATCGCGCCGATGTCTCGCCCGCCCGCGCGCTTCTCATCCCGCCCCCGCGTCACGCTCTCGACCTTGAAATCAGCCGCCGCGCCTGACGAAGCCGCGTCCTCCTCTTTTCGCTCCGGCTCGACCGAATCGCTGAATCCGAGCGCGATGTGGGCCGGGAGTCCGCCGCCCGCGTGCGTCGGCTCATGTCCCGCAAACGCCGTGCGCAGGAACCCCGCGCTCAGCCACGCGAAGGCGAGGAAGACGAGGAC
>JAIVJM010000224.1:29620-61363 GCA_020199995.1 Acidobacteriota bacterium
CCACGGGCACGCCGATGGCGAGCCCGCGCAGCACCGCCAGCGCGTGCCTCGACCAGCCGTCGCGCGGAATCTCCTTCCAGCCGATGTCGTTGAAGATCAGCAGCAGGCCCCCGAACAACGCGCTCATGCCCGACACCAGACCCGCCACCGCGTAGTCCGTGAGCCCCGCCAGCCGGACGCGCCCGGCCCGCGAACGCAGCGTAAAGAGCGCGAGCAGGATGAGGATCGCCAGCGCGTCCAGAAACCTGAGCGGCGCCGAATCACGCCACGCGAAGGCCGCGGCGAATGCCAGCACCGAAGGCAGCAGCCAGCGCCCCTCTCCGCCGAGCGGAGAGCGCCGCCGCCGCCGCCGCGCGAGCGCGACGCACGCGGCGACGAGCACGCCGACCCACAAAAAAACGTTGAGCCCCCACGGCTCCGCGCGCAGCAGCGCGTCGCCGAGCACGCCGAGCAGCAGAGCCGCCTCCAACACGCTCAGCCCCAGTCTCGTTCTCTCTCTCATCACTCACCTCCCGCCGGACACATGCGCCTTTGCCGGATAAATTCGCCAAGGGCCGGATAGATTCTCGAAAAGAAATTATCCAATTTCGCGCCGAGCCGGAACTCACACGCGGCTCGCCGCTTCAGGCCAGCGGGTCGAGACGAAACTTCGTCTGGCCGTGCAAAAAGCTGTTCTCGTGCCCGATGATGAAGCGCGTCGGCAACATGCTCTCGTTAAGCAGGAGGACCGGATTTTTCGCGTCCCCCGGCAGGTCGAAGACCACCTCCGTGGTGTACGACTCGCCCGGTCGAAGCGGAGTTTCGAGCGGTTCCCCGGCTCTCCTCTCGGCCCCAAGTTGACGCATCCCCTCTTCCGACATCCGGTACGCGCGCCCCTGCTCGTCGGAGACGGCCAGAGCGCGCGGGTTCGGCGTGAGCGTCGCGTTGCCGCGGCGCGGCGAGATCGTCTGCTCGTCGAAGCGCGTCCTTAAAGTCACGACGTAAAACTCGCCGCCCGCCGTCGCGCCGCCGAGCGTCTTCGCTTTTCTCACGCCGATCACCGAGTAGGCCAGATGACAGTCAATCTCGCAAAAATATTTCTCCTCGCCCCGCGCCAGAACCTTCTCGCCGCTCGCCAGAGAGAAGGCGAGCATCAGTCCGAAGTAGAGCCCGGCGACGCCGAACCCCGCGAGCACCAAGCCCTTCGCGCGCCTGAACTTCTTTGCCCACAGCGCGTGGACGAGAATCAGCGCCAGCACCAGCAGCACAAAACCCGACCCCAGAAAACTCAAAACTCCGACCGCCGACTCCAGGTTCACGTTCGAGTTCATGTCTTGTTCCTCCAAGTGGGAATTGATTCATCGGCTCATTTATCATCCAGTCAAATGAGTCAATGAGCCAATGAGTTAATCAGCCAATCTATCTTCACCCCGGCCAGCGCCGCGAAGACACCCGCCCAGAAAAGCGCCGGGAGCATCAGCAGCGCCACCTTGAGCGCCAGCCGCCGCCGCAGACGCCTGCGCCGAGTTCGCCCTTGTGCTTTCATGGCTCCCCTCCCTCTCTCTTGAATCTTCCGCGCCTCCCGGCTCGGCGTGCCGCCGCTGCTCGCGCCGCGGCGTCTCGGACATGCCCGCCCGGCGCGTTTAAAGTAAAGAGCTTTGCAACGCAAAGCCGCGGGGCAAAAAAATACCGGGTCCCGGCCCGATTCATCCTCCGCGCGTCGCGCGGATCACCGACTCCATGTGGTTGAGGTAACCTTCGAGGGCGCGCCGCCCTGCAGCCGTCAGCCGGTATTCGGTCTTCGGCACGCGCCCGTCGAAAAACTTGTGACAGACGACATACTGCGCGTCTTCGAGTTTGCGCGCGTGGACGCTCAGATTCCCGTCCGTGGTGTTGAGGAGTTGTTTGAGTTCGTTGAAGGTGAGCGATTCGTTGACGGCGAGGGCGCTGACGATGGCGAGGCGGACGCGTTCGTGGATGAGTCGGTCGAGGTCCGTGGCGCTCGTGGGGCCGTCGGAAGCGCGCCTCGCGCCGCCTCGCCTCGCGTCCTGTAAATTCGCCGGCACGCCGGCGCGCGCGCCGCCCTTCGCCGCATCTCTTTCTTTCACCAGTGCGTTCTGTTTAGCCACCGTAATTCCTCGCTATGTGTAGACCGAAAATGATATGGAGCCCGCCGAAGCCCGCGGCCAGCAGCGCGTCGCCCCAGCCCGGCGGGCAGAACAGAGCGCCCGCCCCCATGAACATGAAGCAGAGGCCCATGACGGGGACGGGCCGCACTGAAAACGCCCCGCCCGTGACGACGCCCGTGCCGTAGAGCAGCAGCCATAAGCCCGGCAGCAGCCCCGCCAGCCCTTCGCGATAGAAGACCACCGTCAAGAGCGCCCCGACGAGCATCGGCGGCGAGAGGTTGATGACGAGCTTGCGTCCGGGCTGCGACAGAAGCGGCGTCGCCGCCGCGCGCGCCTTCCGGTGCATTGCCCACCCGGCGATGCCGAGCGAGACGACGGCCTCCGCGAACCAGACCGCCAACCACGCCGCCGGAGATTTCTTCTGCTGCGACGCGACGAGCGCGGCGAAGAGCGCCGTGATGCCGATGGCGAACTGCCCCCAGCCCGGCACTGCCGTAAACGAAGCGGCGCGCTCCATCGTCTCGCGGATGAAGCGCAAATTGTCCATCGCCCGGTCGTGGAGCGCGGGCGGCGGCTCGTCTGAAGTTTTCTGGAATGAATGGACGACTGCCATCTCGCTCGGTACCATACAGCTTCGCGGAGATTGCTGTCAAGTGCTTTGCTTCATAAAGCAAGCTGCTGCCGGAAGCACACTCAGCCGCGTCTATTTCCCTCCCCGCCGCGGTTTTTGTTAGCATGTGTGTGCCGCATCCGACAGTTTCGAGGAACGTGAGGTCGTGGCCCCCCGGCGCGAGTTAGGGACGCGCGCGCGCGCGCGCGAGTGGAGGGCGCGGCTTCGTCGTGTCGAGGGGGCGAGCATTTCGGCTCGTCCGTGTCCGAGGGCTTAAAATACTGTTAAGGAGTCGAACGAACGTGGAGCAGGAGCGGTCACACGCAGGGGTCGAGTTCGTCGTCGAGGAGGACGGGGTGCGCGAGTACCGTCTGACGAACGGCTTGAAGGTTTTACTGGTCGAGAACCGCGTCGCGCCGGTCGTGACGTTTCTGGTGCTCTACCGCGTCGGCTCGCGCAACGAGGCGGTGGGCCACACGGGCGCGACGCATCTGCTCGAACACATGCTTTTTAAGGGCACGCCGACCTTTAACAAGGAGCGGCGGACGCAGATCGCCGCCACGCTCCAGCGAATCGGCGCTGACTACAACGCGACCACTTGGTACGACCGCACGAACTACTTCGAGACCGTGCCCTCGGACATGCTCGAACTCGCCGTCCGCCTCGAAGCCGACCGGATGCGCAACTCCTTCATCGCCGACTCGGACCGCCAGTCCGAGATGACCGTCGTGCGCAACGAGCTGGAGCGCGGGCAGAACGAGCCGCTGCTCGTCTTAGACGAAGCGGTCTACGCGACGGCCTTCCGCGAGCACCCGTATCACCACCCGACCATCGGCTGGCGCGCCGACGTGGAGAACATCCCCACGGCGCGACTGAAGGAGTTTTACGACACCTTCTACCACCCGAACAACGCGACGGCCATCGTCGTCGGCGACTTCGAGCGGGGCCGCGCGCTCGAACTCATCAGCGAGCACTTCGGCGTCCACGCGCGCTCGGTCGAGCCCATCCCCGAAGTCTACACCGACGAGCCGCAGCAGCAGGGTGAGCGCCGCCTCGTCGTCCGCCGCTCGGGCGAGCTGCCGCTTGTGCAGGTCGCCTTCCGCACGCCCGCCGCGCTCGGCCAGACGCGCGTGCTCTCGACGGCGGCGCTGGCCGAGCGCGCGCTCAACCCGCCCGCCGGAAATGACATCTACCCGCTCGTCGTGCTCTCGACGGCGCTCTCGGCGGGCGTCACGAGCCGCCTCTATCAGGCGCTCGTCGAGACTGAGCTGGCCGTCTCGGTGGACGCGCGCTGCGATCAGTTCCGCGACCCCGGCCTTTTCAACATCTATGCCACCGCGAGCCCCAATGTTGCGCCTTTGCGCGTCGAGGAAGTGATTCACCGGGAACTCAAGCGCGCCGCCGAGGAAGCGACGGAGGCCGAGGTCGAGAAGGCCAAGCGGCAGATCGCCGCGCACGTCGCCTACGAGCGCGACGGAACCTCCAACGTCGCGCTGCAAATGTCCGAGGCCGAGGCCGTGGCCGACTGGCGCTTCTACCGCGACTACGCCGCCAACATCTCGCGCGTCACGACCGAAGACGTTCGCCGCGTCGCGCTCGCCTACCTCGCTGAAGACAACCGCACCGTCGGCCACTTCATCCCGAAACAGCTGGGTGGCAACGGCTCGAACGGCGCGCACGCGAACTCGTCGAAGGCCGCGCGCGCGCCGCACGGCTGGAAGTTTTACCGCGACCCCGAGACTGACGAAGAGACGGCGGGCGAAGGCGGGGCGGACGGCGCGAGCGATGACGTGAGGAGGGGCGGCAACGCCGGCGGGGGCGGCAAAGCAGTCGAGGCGGGCAACACGGAGAGTCCTGAGAGCATGGCTCTCATCAACAATCAAAGTCCGAACAGCACGACTCTCGTCAACAGCTCTCCCGTCAACGACTCGGCGGGCTTCGCCTCGCGCGTCGCGCGGACCGAGCTCGGGACGGGCGCGGTGTTGCTCGTGCTCGAGAACACGGCGACGCCGACCGTCTCGGTACGCGCGAGCCTGCGCGCGGGGTCTTACTTCGAGCCGAAGGACAAGCCCGGACTGGCGCGCATCGCCGCCGGGATGCTCGAGCGCGGCACGCGCCGCCGCACGAAGCTCGAACTGGCGCACGACCTCGAATCGGTCGGGGCCGAGGTTGAGTTCGCGGCCGACCCCTTTGCCGTGCAGATCAGCGCGCGCTCGCTGGCGCAGGATTTCCCCGCGCTCGTCCACGCGCTCGCCGAGATGCTGCGCGAGCCGACGTTTCCCGCCGACGAGCTGGAGAAGCTCAAGCAGCAGACCGTCGCCGCGATTCAGGAGCAGCAGTCGGACACTCGCGCGCGCGCCTACGAGCGCCTCTCGCAGGTCATCTTCGACAAGGCGAACCCCTTCTACACGCACGCGGGCGAGCGGCTCGTCGAGAGCGTCTCATCAATCACGGTCGAGGACGTGCGCGGGTTCTACGAGAAGTTTTACGGCGGTCGCTCGCTCGTCCTCGCCGTCGCGGGCGACGTGCGCGCGGGCGAGGCGCGTCGCCTCTTCGCGGAGTCGTTCGCCCCCTTCGAGGGGCCGGAGAGCGTGGACGTGAACGTCTCCGACCGGCGACGCTCGCCAACGGCGCGCTCGGCGAGTCCACGCTCTCTTCGCGGCTCGGCCTTCAGGTGCGCGATGTCGAGGGACTGACCTACGGCATCGCGTCGCGCTTCCGCGCGCCCTCACTGGCCGCGGGGCCGTGGTACATCGCCGTCTCGGTCAACCCCGGCAACGTCGAGCGCGCCATCGCGTCGGCGCTCGGCGTGCTCGGCGATTACGTCGAGCACGGCGTCCGGCCCGAAGAACTGGAGGACGAAAAGTCTTCGGCCATCGGCTCCTTCAAAGTCTCGCTCTCGACCAACGCGGGGCTCGCCTCGGCGCTCTGGAACGCCGAGTTCTACCGGCTCGGCCTCGACTACATTGACCGCTACCCGCAGCTCATCCGCTCGGTGACCATCGAGGAGGTGAACGAGGCCATCCGCAAATACTTCCGCCCTGACCGTCTGACCGTCGTCGTCGCGGGCGACACCGAAGCGGCGCGGGCCGCGGCGACTCCGCTGGCGCTCAAGTAACTCCCGCGCCCGACACTCATTCACGTCTCGCGCCAACTCAAAAAGCGCGAAGGCCGCGCGGACTCGATTCGACGAGTCCGCGCGGCCTTCGCACGTTGAGCATGCGTGTCCGGGTCTAGCTCGGGCCGAACCGCTGGCGGTATTCGAGCGAGGTGATGAAGGCCTCAACCATCTGGGCCTGCACGAAGTCGCCGTTGAAGGCGTTCAGCTTGTTGAGCCAGAAGTTGAAGCCGGCCGTGTCGGGGTCGCGGCGCAGGTAGCCGAAGTATTCCATCAGGACGAAGGACGCGTTGAACTCGCGCACCTTCAGCTCTTCGGCCTCGGCCACCTTGCGCAGCACGGTGGCGCGCGTCTCGGTCGCGCCGTTCAGGCCCGCCACGAGCGAGTCGCGGAAGGCCGTCGCCGGCGGGATGATGCCGCTTATCTCCCCGCCGGGGAATTGGACAGTGTGGAGGTTGACGTAGGCACGGCCCTCCCGCAGGTTAGACAACTGCGCGGCGAGCGTCGTGCCGTTGCCTTCGGGCGCGTCCCACTTGCCTCTGATTGAGCCTCCGACCCCGGAGGTGAATGGCGTTACCACCTGATCGTTGGGGTTGTTATCGTTAAACGGGGCGCCGAAGAAACCCCAGACGACAGGCCCGTTGGTGGTCACCGAGACGAGTGGACCCGCATGGATGTGTCCCGCGCGCAAGTCGTCGTTCGCCTCGGCAGGTGTTTGCGTGCCGGTGAAGTCAATGTTATTAGCCGTGAGGGCAAACGTCATGGCCGTCTGCGCAGCGTTGAATTGCAACCTCACGGTACCGAAGGAGGCCGGCCTTGCTCCTCCACCGGAGGCCGTCGGGTTCGCAGGCGGATTTACCTGTGCGTTCGTCATCTGGACGACGAAGAGCCGCACCTGACTGGGCGACATCCCGGCGGACGCGAGCAGCGCGTCAACGAACTGCTCGTTGGTCTGGGTCGAAGGGTACTTCGAGACGAACTCGGGGCGCGCCACGAAGTCGTTGAAGAATTGTTGCTTGTTGGCTTCGAGGATGGCCGCCGAGCCGGGCGTGCCGAAGGCGAAGTCCTTTTGCAGGGCCTGCACGTCGCGCATGAACTGCCCGTAGAGCGGGCGCGAGCCGAACGCGGCCTGATTCGTGAGCAGGGCCAAAAATCCCGTCTCCTGAAATTCGATGGAGAGGAAGAAGGCCGCCGAGACCTGCACGCGGCGGGCAGAGATGCAGGAGGCGTTCGCGCCGCACGAGGTGATGGTATTTGTCCAGAAGGCGAGACCGGCGGCGTCGGGCTCGCGGTTGAGGAAGTCGAGGTAGTGCTGGCGGACGAAGAACTGCGCCTCGTCTATCCTGTTTGTCGTCGGGGCCACGACGTCGTTGTCGAGGATGGTCACCTCGCCCGTGTTCGGGGAGCCGAGGCCGACGCCCGCGCCCGTCGGGTTACTGAGAATGATGTCAATAGTCTCGTTGCCCTCGACGAAGTTGTCGTCCACGAGCAGGACGCGGAAGGTCTGACTGGTCTCGCCGGGCGCGAAACGCACCGTCCCGAGCGCGATCTCGTAGTCCGACTTCTGCGAGGCGTGGCCGGGCTGCGACTCGTCGAAGGTCGCGTAGTTGACCGTCGCCGAGCCCGAGACATCACCCGAGCGCGTGACGGTCACGTCAATGTGGCCGCCGCCCTCGCCGATGGCGGAGTCGTCGGTGCTCAACTGGACGAGCGAGGTGGCGGAGCTGGTCGTCGGGTTGAGCTTGCCGAAGAGGCCGTGCTCCTCCTCGCCGATGCCGGCGGTGAAGTAGAGCGTGTTCACGTCGCCGCCGTTGCCGCCGTTGCCGAACTTGAGCGCCCACAGCTCGTCAATCTCAATGCCGTTGCCGCTCTCGTCCTGAAGCGTGCCGAGGAAAGCGCCGGTCGTCGGGTTGAAGGCGTGGATGCTCGGGTTGCCCCTGCCGAAGTTGCCGACGAGGAGCGCGCCGCCGAAGATGCCGAAAGAGGCGGGCGCAATCGTCATCCCCCACGGCGAGTTGAGCGGGCCGTTGTTGATGCCGAAGGTGAGGTCGCGGACGCCGTCGGTGTTGAACCGGCGGACGAAGCCGTTGCCGACGCCCTCCACGTCGAGTCCGTCCACGCCGACCTTCGCGTAGGCGACGTAGAGCAGGCCGCCGATGTTCTGGATGTTGTAGGGGTGGAAGGTGTTCCCCGCCGTCGTCGGGATGGTCGGGTCAGCGAAGTTGCCGGTGACGGTCGTGAGCGCGAAGTTGGCGTCGAAGACGTCAATCTTGCCGTTGGCGAAGTCGGCGGCGTAGAGCTTGTTGCCGCTGCTGTTGCTCCCGTTGGCGAGGCCCGTGTAGACGTGTCCGGGGTGGCTCGCCGCGATGACCGCGGTGGTCGAGCCGGCGGCGGGCGCGTTCGGGTTCCAGCCCGTGATGTTGCCCGTGATCGAGGCGAAGATGAACTGCGCCGTGCACGGCGGGCTGGCGCACGCGCCGGGGAGGACGAAGCTCGTCGTCGTGTTGCCGACCGTCCCCGTCGGCAGCCCGCCGGGGATGGTGATGCCCGCGAGGCCGGGGTTCTTGACCAGAGGGCTCCCGCCCACGTCGCCGCGGTAGAGCGTCGAAGTGCTCGTCCCGTTGTTGGCGACCCAGAAGGGGCTCGTATTCCTGAACGAGATGCCCCACGGGTTGACAAGCAGCGGGTCGAGGATGAAGCCGACGCCCGGCGCGTCCGAGACGAGGTTGGTCTGGCGGTAGGCACTGCCCGGCGCGATGACAGGTATTAACGCGTTCTGCGCGTCTTGCGCGGCGGGCGACGCCGAGGCTGAACGAGACAGGCCCGGCAGACCGAGAGAGGAGAGCATGAAGGCCATCGTCAGGCCAATCGAAAATCCGGTGCGGTGTCTGGCGAAGAACAGTCGAAGCATAGCGGACACTCCTTAAATTACGGGATGGCGAAGAAAGTCTCGCCGGTCGGTCGCCGAAGCGGGTTGGCCGCCGCGACCAGAGCCGGGCGAACCGAGATTTCGCGGCGCAGATGCGAGGTGCGCCACAGGTGTCTTTGGGGAGAAGCGAATTGCGTTCGTGACTGCCGCCCCCTCCGTGCAATGGAAACTGCGCGGCGCGTCACCTGTCTGCGAAGTTAAAAAATAGAAGTTAAAAAACCAACGGTGCGACGGGAATCTATGCCCGACGCGCCGGAACTGTCAAGAAATTTCCGACCCGGCCCCGCGAGACTCTCGTCCGGAGGCCGGGTTCTCGGTTTTCGACGTCGGGTTTATTTCACCGACACGTCGTCCACGCGGAACGACGTCGGCAGCGAAATATCTTCGGTGGCGCGGAACTGAATCCGCACCGTCTGCCCGGCGAAACTGCTGAGGTTGTACGGCCCCCTCAGCACGTAAACCCCCGCCGTGCCGCTGTTCTGGTTGCTGAACGTCGCGAGCGTCGCCAAAAGCGTCCCCGTCGTGCTCCGGACTTCGATGAAGAGCCGGTCGAAGACCGCCGCGCCCGCCGCCTCGCTGGTGGTGATGTTCAGCCAGAAGTTGAGATTAGCGCCGCCGCTCGGGCCGACTCAAGGGCTTTCGGTCGCTTGACGTAATGCTCTAGCAACTCCCCTTCGGGCTGGTTGAGGTGTGGGCAAGACTCGCCGTCGTTGTCGAAGAGGGGCGTAGAGTAACAAATTCGGGGCCGGTTGTTAAGACCCGCGCGTCGTCGCGCGGACCCGCGCGCGAAACCAAAAAAGACGGCGCGGCGGATTTCCCTGTCCGCCGCGCCGAGATCGTTAAGAATTTTCCGAGGCGCGGTTCCGTGAAGACCCTGAGCATTGCGCGCTCGACGCGCTCGGCGATCTCGCGCTCGCCGAGGTGGCGGAGCATGAGGATGGAGGATTGCAGCAGCGCCGTGGGGTTGGCGATGCCTTGGCCCGCGATGTCGGGCGCGGAGCCGTGGACGGCCTCGAAGACCGCGCCCAGCTCGCCGATGTTCGCGCCGGGCACGAGTCCCAGTCCGCCGATGAGCCCCGCGCACAAGTCCGAGACGATGTCGCCGTAGAGATTCTCCAAAAGCATGATGTCGAACTGCTCGGGGCGCATCACGAGCTGCATGCAGGCGTTGTCCACGATCTTGTCGTCGGCGGTGATCTCGGGGTGCTCCTTCGCGACGTTGTAGAAACATTCGAGGAAGAGCCCGTCGGAGAGCTTCATGATGTTCGCCTTGTGGACGGCGGTGATCTTTTTGCGCCCCTCGCGCTCGGCGTACTCGAAGGCGAAGCGCGCGATGCGCGTCGAGGCCTTCTCGGTAATGATCTTGATGCTCTCGACGACGCCGGGCACGACGACGTGCTCGATGCCCGAATAGAGGTCTTCGGTGTTCTCGCGCACGACGACGAGGTCGAGTTCGGGGTAGCGCGAGGGCACGTTCGGGAGCGCGCGCACGGGGCGCAGGTTCGAGTAGAGGTCGAGCGTCTTGCGCAGGCCGACGTTGACGGAAGTGAAGCCCTTGCCGACGGGCGTCGTGATCGGCCCTTTGAGCGCGACCTTGTTGCGCGTGATTGATTCGAGCAGGTCTGCGGGCAAGGTCGTGCCGTATTTTTCGAGCGCCTGCGCGCCCGCGTAGTGCGTCTCCCATTGCACTTCGAGCCCCGCCGCTTCGACGATCCGCACCACGGCGGCGGCGACTTCGGGGCCGATGCCGTCGCCCGGAATCAGTGTGATAGTATGTTTCATAAGGAGCACTTAGCTCATAGCTTTTAGCTCTCAGCAACCAGACAGCAACCGCATCAAGCTTCTGGCTGAAAGCTGATAGCTAATAGCTGATAGTTTTATTTTGGCCGCATCATACCAGCAGTTTTCATAAATGCGAAAGAGCGTGGATTTCAAAGGGCCGTCGGACGTGGCCGTCCTCGGCGGCGGCGTCGCCGGTCTCGCGGTCGCGCGCTCTCTGGCGCGGCGGGGCCTCGGCGTGACGCTGGTCGAGCGCGGCGCACACGGCGCGGGGGCTTCGGGGGCCGCCGCCGGGATGCTCGCGCCGCAGGCTGAGGCCGAGCGCGCCGACGACTTCTTCGACCTGCTCTGCGAGAGCCGCGAGATGTACCCGGCCTTCGCCGCGGCGCTCCTCGAAGAGACCGGCCTCGACATCGAGTTAGACCTGACGGGCACGCTCTACCTCGCATTCAACGACGAAGACGTTGGGGATATTGAGAGGCGCTACGCGTGGCAGGCGCGCGCGGGGCTCGCGGTCGAGCGCCTGACGGCGGAGGAGGCGCGCGCCGCCGAGCCCGCCGTCTCCCCTGCCGTGCGCCTCGCACTCAGCTTTCCGCGCGACTGGCAGGTGGAGAACCGCCTGCTCGTCGGCGCGCTCGCGCTCTCCGCCGAACGGCTCGGCGTGCGCGTGCTCGATGGAACGGAGGCGCTCGGCGTGCGCGTCGAACGTGGCCGGGTTGTGGGCGTCGAGACTTCGCGCGGCACTTTGAGCGCGGGCGCGCTGGTGCTGGCCGCGGGCGCATGGAGTTCGCGCGTGCCGCTGCTGCCTTCGACGGATGCAAGCGGCGTGGACGAGTCGCAGGCGGACGCAGCCGTTCACCCTTCGGTCGAGCCCGTGCGCGGGCAGATGCTCTGCTTCAGGGGCGAGCCGCAGGGCGGGCCGCCGCTCGTGCGGCACGTCGTCTACAGTCCGCGCGGCTACCTCGTGCCGCGACGCGACGGTCGCCTGCTCGCGGGCTCGACGACCGAGCACGCGGGCTTCGACGCCTCCGTGACGCCCGCAGGCATTCGCGCCGTCCGCAAGCACGCGCTCGAAATCTCGCCGGAGGTCGGCGGCCTCAAGTTAACGGACTCTTGGGCGGGCTTGCGGCCACGCGCGGCGGACGAGCGGCCCGTGCTCGGCGAGTCCGACGAAGTGAAGGGACTCTTCTACGCGACCGGCCACTACCGCAATGGCATCCTGCTCGCGCCCCTGACCGGTGAGATTGTCGCCGGCCTCGTCGCGGGCGGGGCAACCCGCATCGCGCCGCGCGCGCTCGAAGCGTTCTCCCCCGCACGCTTCCGCCGCGCGCTCGCCGGCTCACATCGTGGAGAGGAATTTAAGGATAGAGGAATGATGAAAAGGGTTCTGTTCTTCATGCTGGCTTTCGGCCTCGGGGCCGCCGCGCCGCTTCCGCGCGCGCGAGCTTTCGCCCAAACGCCCGCGCCGCCGCAGACGCGCGCCTCCGAGGCCGCGCCGGGCGGCGACGACGCCGCCGCCGTGGCCTCGGAGGCGCGCTCGCTCTACGAAGAGGCCGACGCTTACGCGCGCCTCAAGTTCGACGAGTTCAGAAAAAACAACGTGCCCTATAACGAGCAACTGGAGCGGAAAACGCTTCAGGAGCAGAGGGATTTGGCGCTGCGCCACGCGACGCGGCTCGCGGCCCGCGGCCCCTTAAACGGCCCCGACCTCTATTACGCCGGGAGGCTCTACGTCCTCGCCGGAAAGTCCGAAGCCGCGCTCGACGCTCTGCGCCGCTTCCTGTCGGAGACTCCGAAAGTCGCGCTCGCGCCCGAGGCCCTCAGACAGAAGGCCCGCGCGGTCGCCGTCGAGCAGGCCGCGAAGCTGAGTCTTCACGTGGAGGCCGAGCGTTTCCTCGCCGAGTTCCTCGGCCACGAGCCGCGCACGCCGAACGACGCGCACCGCCTGAACTACCTCGTGGGATTCAGGAGATGCGAGCCCTCTCCTTCTCACTGCCCTCGGCCCGCCTCTACCACGAAGCGACGGGCAAGCTGCTCGAAAACGGCGAGCCACTCGACGCGCCTCCCGCACCGGGCGTCGAAGCGGCCCCCGCCGCGCCGGAGATTAAGATCAACGAGTGGATTGAACAGCAGCCCGTCGCGCTCTCTAACTTGCGCGGGCGGGTGGTGCTGCTCGACTTCTGGGCGACGTGGTGCGGCCCCTGCCGCTACACCATCCCGAAGCTCAACGCGCTGCACGGCAAGTACAAAGACCGCGGACTCGTCATCATCGGCATGACGAACTACTTCGGCGGGCGCGGCACGGCGCGCGAGATGGGGCACGCCGAGGAGCTGGAATTCCTGCGGCAGTTCAAGCGGCAGAACCACATCGCCTACGGCTTCGCCGTCGCCGACCACGAAGAGAACGACGACCGCTACGGCATCATCTCAATCCCGACCGCCTTCCTCATAGACCGCCGCGGGCGCGTCCGCTTCATCACCGTCGGCGCCAGCGACATCGAGGCCAAAGCGCTCGCGGCGATGATCGAGAAACTGATTCGGGAAAAGCCGTAAACCGTGACGGACGGTTGATGATGGGAGAAAAACTTGCTTTGGTAAGCGCCACAATTTAGTATCCGGCCTTGTCAATTACCCCGCCCTAAAGGGCGACGGCTTGCGGCTGTGATTGCTCACGCCGCCTTGTCAACCGAAGTTGACGTTTGGGCGAATGACACGCCCCTGACTCTCAGGTTGAGAGCCGCGTTGAAATCAGCATTCGCGGAGTGACCGCAGTTTTGACAGAGGAATTTATCTTGAGACGGGCGATTCTTTTTATCGGTATAGCCGCAACGCGAACATTCGCGGCTGCTGTTGCGCGGGTCAACCACGTACAGAGCTACGCCGTAGAGTCTCGTCTTGTATTCCAGAAAACTGCGGAGTTGTGCGAACGCCCAATTATAGTGCCTTGCTCGTTGGCTACGTCTAACCGTGACTCGCTCGCGGATGCCCTTCAAATCTTCTATCGCAATCGCTCGCGTTGTGTCTTTAGCCTTGATTACAAGACGCTTGGAAATTACATGATTCGTATTACGTTGGAAGCGGCTTTGCTTGCCGGAAAGTTGTCTAAGTTTGCGCTTGGCAGAGCGTGTGCCTTTGCGTTGCAGATTGCGGCGACGGTGCGCGTAACGTCTGCGCGTCTCGTCAATCTTCGCTCCTGTGAACACTTCGCCGTCGCTGTCAGTAGCGAGTTGAACTATACCGAAGTCCACGCCGATAACATCTTGGGTGTCGTCAAGCATAGGCTCGTCAATGTCGCACACCGCGTTCAAGTAGAAGTTACCTTTACGGTAAATCAAATCCGTCTCGCCCTTGCGGAAGGGCGGCAACTTCCGTTGATAGTCGCCGCACACGAACTGGATTACTTGCCGACCTTCAACCGTCCAGATGGACGCTCTATCGTCTTTCTTGAACGTGAGAATCCTATCGTCATAAGCGATGCCGCCGTGCTTACGAAAGAGACGCTTGGCTTTGGTGTCGAGTTTGTAGGCAGATTAACTATCAGCTTCACGCGAAGCATTATAGAATGGTTTCTCAAGTATGGAATGACAATTCTTACTCTCAACGGGTGCTCCTCCCCGCCATAAATGGCAGGGTCTCCGCGCCTGTGGCATGTGAGGTTTTCTGATGAACTATCAGGACATCATCACCATCGAACCCGGCATGCGCGGCGGCAAGCCGTGCATCCGAGGGATGCGGATTACCGTCTACGACGTGCTCGAATATCTCGCCGCGGGAATGAGCCGTCAGGAGATACTCGATGATTTCCCGTACCTGACCGACGAGGACATCACGGTCTGCCTCGCCTACGCCGCAGACCGTGAGAAACATTTAATGGTGGTCGAGGCTTGAAACTCCTTTTCGACCAGAACCTCTCGCCGCGCCTGGTGCGGCATCTCGCCGACCTCGACCCGGATTCTAATCATGTTCACACGCTCGACCTCGACCGGACTGCGGATGAATTAATTTGGGAATACGCCCTGCGCGAAGGCTACCTGATCGTGACGAAGGATGTGGATTTCAGCGACCGCAGCGTCCTGCGCGGGTTTCCTCCGAAAGTCGTCTGGCTGCGCCGCGGGAACTGCACGACCGGGCAGATTGAAGAGATTCTTCGCCGACACTATCAAGAAATCAAAGCCCTCGACGAAGACTTGCAGACAGGCGTCCTGAGTTTGTTCTGAAGCCGGCGGATGCTCTTCATTTTTATGCGTTCATTCATCTACCGCGCACACATCTGGCTCGGGCTGCTCGTGGCGTTGCCGGTGCTGGCGTGGGCTTCGAGCGGACTTTTGTACGCTTGGCCGGGGGCGGTCGAGGGCGGCGCGGTGGAGACGATTGACGCGTCGCGCGTGAGCGTGAGCGCGCCGGAGGCCATCGCGCGCGCCAATGCTTTCGCGGGCAGGGAGCTGCCGACCACGGCGCTCACGCTCCTCATGCGCGAGGGTCGCCCTTTCTATCAATCAATCGGAGGGATGGGCGCGGACTCTCTGTTCATCGACGCCGGGACGGGCGAGGTCTCGAAGGCCCCGCCGCCCGGCGCGAAGACGCGCTACTTCCGGCAGGCGCACTTCTACTTTTTCGCGGGCCGCGCGCAGCAGGTCCCCCTGCTCATCGCGCTCTCGGCGCTGGCGTGCTTTTCGGCGCTCTCCGGCATCTACTTAAACCTGTCTCTGTGGCGCGGGCGGCGGGCAAGGAAGTAGCCACCGCAGCCACCGCAGGCACGGAGAAAAACAAGAGGACTGTTTTGAGGGAGAGTTTCAGTGGAAGACGCCTTGCTTGACGAAGCGGCGAGTTTCAAGAAACTGCTCAACTCTCCTTCACTCAAAATCTCTTCCTTATCTTTATCTTCTCTGTGCCTGCGGTGTCTTCTGTGGCTAACTTCGGCGGATGATCTTTTTACCGTTTCTTTACCTCCCCAACGCGTTCGCGGGCGGCGTTTTCCTCCGATTTGTTGTAATCTTTCAACCGTATGGAAGGCTCAAACATCACCATCACAGTGGCGTTCGTCGCCGGGCTGCTCTCTTTCCTCTCGCCCTGCGTGCTGCCGCTCGTGCCCGGCTACATCTCGCTTATCTCGGGCGTCAGCATTGACCACCTCAAGGGCGAGGGCGTCAGCGAAGGCGGCGCGCGGACGCGGCGCGCGGTCATCCTCAACTCGCTCGCCTTCAACGCGGGCGTCTCGCTCATCTTCGTGCTGCTCGGCGCGACCGCCGGGTGGATCGGGAACGTGCTCTTTTCGAGCCCGTGGGTGCGCGTCATCGGCGGCCTCGTGATTATCGGCTTCGGCCTCCAGCTGATGGGCGTCCTCAAGATCGGCGCGCTCTACCGCGACACGCGCAAGTTCTCCGAAGAGAAGCCGCGCGGCGTCTTCGGCTCGCTGCTGCTCGGGATGGCGTTCGCCGCCGGCTGGACGCCCTGTATCGGCCCCATCCTCGGCGGCATCATCGGCCTCGCCGCGACGAGCGGCGGTTGGAAGAGCGGACTCATCCTCTCGGCGTTTTACTCGGCGGGCCTCGCCGTCCCCTTTCTCGCCACCGGCCTCCTGCTCAACCAGTTCCTCGGCTTCTACACATGGTTCCGGCGTCACCTGCACAAGGTCGAGGTCGTCTCGGGCGTGATGCTCATCGTGATGGGGCTGATGGTGGCGAGCAACAGCCTGACATGGGTGGCGAGCTTCGCTTCGAGGTATCTGCCCAACGCCGAAGCTCTCGTCCAGAATTCCGGTTCCGGCGGCGAGCAGGCGCAGACCGGGACGCAGACGACCGCCGGTGGTGGACAGGGCGAGACGACGCCCGCCGCAGCTTCGTTCGAGCCCGCGCCGGAGGTCGCGCTGAAGACGCTCGACGGCCAGCCGCTCCGCCTCGCCGACTACCGGGGACGGGTCGTGCTCCTCAACTTCTGGGCGACGTGGTGCGTCCCCTGCCGCTCGGAGATACCGGCCCTCGGCGCGTTGAACCGCGACCTCTCGTCGCGCGGCCTCGCCGTCGTCGGCCTCTCGACGAGCGACTCGGCTGACGTCGTCCGTGAGTTCCAGAAAGAGATCAGGATGGACTACACCATCGCGCTCGGCGACGAAGGCGTGGCCGCCACGTACAAGGTCGGCGTGCTCCCGACCACCTTCATCATTGACCGCGAAGGCCGCATCCGCCACACCATCATCGGCGAAAAAACACGCGCCTTCTTCGAGGCCCGCATCACGCCGCTGCTCGACGAGACGACGACTGCCGCCGCCGCGCACGCAGGCAACTGACCGCTCAAGACTCCCGCGATTTTTTTTGAGGAGACATTGATGTTTAAGAAACTCTCAAGACACGCCGCCGCCACCGCCTTCGCGCTCGCCGTCGGCGCGGGCGCAGCCGCCGCACAGACCGCGTCGGCTCAAACCGCGACGCCCGCGCCCACGCAGACGCCCGTCGTCGCCGCGACGCCCGTGCCCGCGCCTTCGACCGCCGGGCACGAGTACGCGCCGCTCATCGAGCAGAAGATTGACTACAAGGACTGGACCTTCAAGAGCCTCAAGGACGGCTCGCCCGTCAACCTGCGCGAGTGGGCAAAGGGCAAGAAGCTCGTGATGGTCGTCTACTTCGCCCCGTGGTGCGGTAACTGGAAGATGGAAGCGCCGGTCGTCGCCCGCCTCCTCGACAAGTACCGCAAGGACGGCTTCGACGTGGTGGCCGTGAGCGAGTATGCCGCCGCCGCCGACTCGCGCAAGCACTTCGACTCGCAGGGCGGCGCGCCCTACACGGTCGTCGTCGAGAGTGAGGCGCGCGAAGCGCGCGACCAGACGACGCACTACGCCTACCGCCAGATTGCCAACGACACGCGCCGCTGGGGCTCGCCCTTCAACGTCTTCCTCGAACCGTCGAGATTGAACGCCAAGGGCGACGTGCTCGCCGAAAAGACGTGGGTCGTCGGCGGTGAGTTGATCGAGCGCGACGCCGAGCAGTTCATCCGCGAGAAGCTCGGCCTCACGGAGAAGACCGCCGTCGAGCCCTGCGAAGTTAAACCCTGAAATCCACGCGCCGCGCCGGACGCCGACCACCGCGGCTCTCACCTCCGGCCCGGCAAGCTCAACCAGCCTGAGAAGGCAAAAGGAAAAAGGTAAAAGGAAAAAGTGGGAAGGCCGGTCGCCTCTTCACTTTTTCCTTTTACCTTTTTCCTTTTGCCTTCTCAGACTGCTATCATGTCCTGCTTTCTGAGACCTCTTTTTCCGCACTGATAAGAACCGACTCATGAAACTTCGCCTGCTCTACCACGGCCAATGCTTCGACGGCGTCGCGTCCGCCGCCGTTTTCACGCGCTTCTACCGCGCTGGCGTCGCGCCGGACTCTACGGTCGAATACACGCCGCTCGCGCACCGCGCCGGCGACCTCTTCGACGACGAGATGTTCGACGGCGACGAGAACGCCATCGTGGATTTCAAGTACAGCCCTTCGGAGCGTCTGACATGGTGGTTCGATCACCACCAGTCGGCCTTCCTCACCCCCGCGGACGAGGCGCACTTCCGCGCTGAACGGCAGGACAAAAAATTCTGGGACCCGGAGAGCAAGTCCTGTACGGAATTTATCGAACGCGTCGCGCGCGAGCGATATCAAATCCATGACCCCGCGCTCGACCCGCTCATCCGGTGGGCGCACGTCATTGACGGCGCGCTCTACACTTCGGCGGCGCAGCCCGTCGAGCTCGGCGAGCCCGCGCTGCAACTGATGCAGGTCATCGAGAACGTCAACGACTCGGAGTTCATCGAACACATCATCCGCGAGCTGACCGCGCGCCCGCTCGACGAAGTCGCGACCGGCGACGAAGTGCAGCGCCGCTTCCGGCCCATCCTCGAACGCCACCGCGAGACCGTCGAGACCATCCGCCGCCAAGCCGTATACGCGCGCGGCGTCGTCTCCTTCGACCTCGTTGATGAGGGGCTTCAGGGCTTCAACAAGTTCATCCCCTACTACGTCCACCCGGAGACGACCTACTCGGTCGCCGTCACACGCGGCCCCGCGCGGGCGAAAATCTCCGTCGGCTCGAACCCCTTCAGCCCGCGCCCGCGCCGCCACAACATCGCCACCATCTGCGAGCGGTACGGCGGCGGCGGCCACGCTGTTGTCGGCGCAGTCTCGCTCAAGACGGACGAGGTCGAGCAGGCGCGCGAAATCGCGCGCGAGATCGTGACGGAGTTGTCCGAAGGATTCGTCGAGGCTTGAGGCGACCTTATAAGGCGTCGGCCTTCAGCCGTAATTCTCCAGCACGAGCAGGATCACCAGCACTTATTTCGAGTACCGCCGGACGGTGAGCGCGATGGGCAGGCCGACGCGAGAGCATTCCGCACGCGCCGCGTCGGGTTCAAGCCTTATGGTGTTTGGACGCGAGGCTCTCGCGGCCCCATTTCAGCACGCGGCTCAGCCAGACCAGCTCGTCAAGAAAATCGCTTGCCCTTTGTTCGTAGGCCGTGTCGAGGAGCGTCCCCTCCTCATCGAACTTGTTCTGCACGGACGGGAAGTTGAGGTCGGAGAAGGTCACCGACAGTCCCAGCTCCCGAACCATCGGAACCATGGCCTCTATCACCCTCGTCCCTCCCCACGGCCCGGCGGAGACGCCGACGAAGGCCACGCTCTTATGGATGTACTCTTTGAGCAGTAAATCCATGACGCTCTTGAGCGCGCCGGGATAGCCGTGATTATACTCAGGCGCGACCACGACCAGCCCGTCCGCGCGGATGACGGCGTCGCGCCATTCGGGGAAGTCGTCTTTGAGCGCCGTGCCGTAGTCGTCCTGCGGCAGCGCGAAGTCTTTGACGTCGAAGAGACGCGTCTCGATCTCGGCCCTCTTCGACATCTCCCCCACCAGCCACTTCGCGACGAGGACGCTCTTTCGCTCTTTGCGGTTGGTGCCCACGATGACCGGCAGGAACAACTTGCTCGTTAAATAGTTTTCCATATTGATGTCAAGGTAAACTGAGAGCAGTCAGGTGGAATGACTGTTGGGCGGCGCGTGATAATTACCGCTCAACATACTTTCGCCCAGACGGTCGCCGACGCGCACGAAAGCCTAACCAGAAGCAAACGCTCAACCGTCAAAGTGACACACCACGTCTTTTCAAAATGACCGGTCAGTTCAGGTTTTCCTCCCCGTTTACAAACGAGTGCCATTTCAGAGGGTTTTTCGGACTGTAATTTTGGAGGAAGAGTGGCATAGAGCTTGAGTATCACATGGCGACTGACGTGTGAACTCCCACACTGATCATCTCTTCCTACCTGAACGGCGGTGATTGAAATGGCTTCAACAAACTACGCAACACTTAACGACGCGGCGACGGTGCCACTGCCTTTCCCGCAGAGGTCTGAAGAGCGTCAGCCGGCAGTTCCCAAAGTAGGCCGAATCCAACTCCAGAAGCAGCTCGACTCGATCCTTAAAGGTATTAAAAGCTCTGTCATCAAGGGGACGGTTGAGTCTGTCTTCGTCAGCTTGTCGCGCCTCTACGATATTCTACGCATTGTAGAGATTAACACGAGCGAAGGAGGGCCGCTCCCGGTGACGCTCGCCGCCTTCTCGCTCGTCCATAATGAGTCGAAGTATTTGATTCAATTTATCGAAAAGGACACGCCTCGGGTAAAGAGTATCAAGGGAACTTTGCGCCATGCGCTCAATGGCATGAGCTTCATCCTCCGGCATGAGCTCAAAAGAGTCTACAGTCAGGACCTTGCTGTGCTCGATAAGGAGCTCAAGGCCAATCAAGTTCGTGCGGACGTCATGAGGGCGCATGGCCTTCTGAGCAACTGCTTCCAGCAGACGATTCTCATTCTGGCGCAGGTCTTCGACCCCTCAGTGAGCGGCAAGCTCCTTTTCGACGACTACCGGGAACGACTCGTGCAGTCCAACACGCTGATCAAAGATTTGTCCTCACTCGTCAACCTCGCGCGACGCGCCGGGGAGCAGCGCGACACGGAAGCGAGTGACTTGCTTATCCGAGATTTGAAAGCATTCCGCAACGGCCCTTTGCATTACCTGATGTACAAAGACTGGGACGAGTTTGAAGACATCACGAGAGAGGTCTCGTCCAGCCACGGCTCAGCAAGGCATAGTTTCATGCTGCACTGCTTCGCCACTTATCTTGAGGCGCTGATTATGCAGGTGCAGATGCGCGCGGTGCTAAATGAGAGGCCGCCCGAACCACAGGAGCCGAAGACAACGAAAAAAGGGCGAAGCAGGAGATGTTAAGGTCCGGGGAATTTTAGAGTGAGCAGCCCGAAATGAGTTGTGAGGCGCGGCGTGGCTTTAAATAGCACCGCTTCATTTTGATTTTCGCTCGCTGTAGATCGGATCGAATGCGCGGGTAGTGTGTTCGGTAACGCTCGGCACGGGCTCCGGAAGCTCTCGCGCCTGCGCCTCTCCAAGCTCCTTAGTCGTTTGCTCCTTCAGCCGCTCGCTGTCACCCGCTTCCTTACCCCCCCTCTTGCCCTTCAATAATAGCCCGATGAGCACACCTTCGACCACAAGCAACAGCACGAAGCTGAGTATGGTAGCGGCGAGCAGGAAGGGGAGGTCGAAGCCGGCCACCGCTTTCAACACGCCAATCAAAACGGCAATCGCCACAAGGCCGAGGATGAAGAGCCCTACCATCGCGGAGACGAGGAGTTCAGGTTTAACTCCCGATGATTTGATGACGCTATCGCCATTCGCTCCACTCAACTTTGCGCCACAATAATTACAGTAGCTCAAGCCCTTGGCGACAGCCGCGCCGCAAGATGAACAATACATCCTCTTTCACCTCCTGAGGGCTACTACGATATTGAATGATGCTGAGTTCAACAGTGAATTCTCAGCAAAGGACAAGCGCATAACGCTGGCCTTCATCTGCGGCGCGCGATCATCATTCAAGCTACGAAGAAAGAGGCTACTTGAGAAGCATGCTATCGCGCCGTCAGCTGCAAGGCTTTGTTGGGCGGCGCGTTAACCAATAGCTATTGCCGCACCGCAGTTGGCGAATGTGTTACCGCGCATTACGATGCCACCTAGATTCGTTTCGTCCGGGGTGGCGTTGAAGAGAAAACCGTCCGGCGTGTAAAGCTGCACGGATACATCCAGTTCAGCAGGATGCGCATCTTCGCGCTTCTTGATATCGCAAATCACTCTTCCCGACGCACGCTCGGAAAAGATATAGCGATTCAACGAGCCATCGATGGTAAAGGCGTCTTTGTCACCGTAATAAATCTCATTGCGTTTGACCGAAGCGATATGTTTTCCGGCGTCGTCGTAAATTTCGAAGTAAATGCCCAAGTAGTCGTTGTCAGAGTGACGCTTCAAGGTAAACAGAGACTGACCTTTGTAGACGACAATGTTCGGCGTGTCGATGTAAGTGTTGCCGCCGATTCGAACTTTGAAATGATCTTCAATTTTCCACATAGGTTTCTCCAATAACAGAGTAGCAGCCCAACGCATGGTAGACGTACTACCAGCCGCCGGTAAAGACACCCTTTCGCCGTTTAAGCAGGTGGCTCCGCTCGTTTAGCCCGCGGCTTGTACCTCCTCAGTTGACGTGGAAGCCTCACCCGGTGGGTTGTGAGTCGCCGCCCGGTTTTCACGCGCCATCAGCTCTTCGATATCTTCGACACGCTTCGGCGCTTCCGAGGTGAGGACGCGGTAGCCTTCGGGGGTGACGAGTACGTCGTCCTCGATGCGGACGCCGATGCCGCGGTACTTGTCCGGGATACCCTCGGCGTCCTCGGCGATGTAGAGGCCGGGCTCGACCGTCATCACGATGCCCGGCTCGACCGGGCGCGGCTCCCCATCCACCTGATAACGGCCCGCGTCGTGAACATCGAGGCCGAGATAGTGGCCGAGGCGGTGCATGTAGAACTGTTTATACTTCTCCTCCTCGATGAGCTTCACCCTGGTGCATCTCGTCCAGAGTCACGCCGGGCGCGATCATCTCGATGCAGCGCTCCTGCGCTTCGAGGACGAGTTCGTAGATGTCGCGCTGCGCTTCGGTGAAGCGACCGTTGATGGGGAAGGTGCGCGTGATGTCGGAAGCGTAGCCTTCGTACTCCGCGCCGGCATCTATCAGGAGCAGGTCGCCGTCACGGAGTTCCGCGTCGTTGTTGACGTAGTGGAGGATGGTCGCGTTCGCGCCGCCGCCGACGATGGAGTTATAGGCGGGGGCCGCCGCGCCGCCGCGCCGGAAGGTGTATTCGATGAGCGCCTCGACCTCGTACTCGTTCATGCCGGGGCGCACCTGCCTCATGGCCTCGCGGTGCGCTTCCGCCGCGATTGAGGCGGCGCGCTGCATGTGCTCGATCTCCTCAACGGTCTTGAAGAGACGCATCTCGTGGAGGATGGTGCCGGGGTCAATGATGGCCTGCGGCGGGTGGACGCCGCGCCGCCCCATCATGCGCATGCGCGCGATCTGCTCGATGACCGTGCGGTCGAGTTCGGGCTGCCCCGCCCCGAGGCAGTAGTAGAGGTGGCGCGCGCCGTTGATGAGGTCTTGAAGTTTGGCGTTGAACTCTTCGATGGGGAAGGCCGCGTCGGCCCCGAAGCGCTCCTTCGCGCCCTCTATCCCGGCGCGCCGTCCCGTCCAGGTCTCCTTCTCGGGGTCGCGCGGGCGGACGAAGAGCGTGTAGCGCGCGCCGTCTTTGGCGGGCGCGATGACGGCGATGGCGTCCGGCTCGGGGAAGCCCGTCACGTAGTGAAAATCCGAGTCCTGTCGGAAGCGGAATTCGGTGTCGTGCGAGCGCGTCGCCTCGCGCGCGCCCGGCAGGATGGCGACGGAGTTCGGCTCCATGCGCCGCATGAACTCGGCAAGCTGCGGTCTCAACATCTCTTCGTCTCCCCGTTCTTTTTGGTGTCTTCGGCCTGCGGTCAGAATTCTTGCGCTCGATTGTAACCGAGAGACGCGGCGGCGCGGAAACGCGACGGGCCGGGCCCGAAGATTCACGGCTGCAAGCGCGACCGTGAAAGAGTAAGCAGTAAGCAGTGAGTAGTAAGCAGTGAGCAGTAAGCAGTAAGCAGTCGAGACCGGTTAGCCTTGACTGCTTACTGCTCACTGCTTACTCTTCGCCCTCCCTCACGGTCGGGCTTCTGCCGTATAATCACGCCCGAGGAAAAACGATGGCGACGCACATCTCTCGGACGCAAACGACGACACCGGCGGCGGAGGCGGCGCGCGAAGTGGTCTCATACGACCCGGCGACGGGCGAAGTGGTGGGACGCGCGCCTCTCGGTTCCGCGGAGGACGTGGCGCGGGCGGTCGGGCGGGCGCGCGCCGCGCAGAAGCGTTGGGGCGCGCTCTCTTTCCGCGAGCGGGGCGCGGTCATGATGCGTGCACGCGCCGTCGTGCTCGAAGAGCTGGAAGAGCTGGCGGCGCTCATCTCGCGCGAGGCGGGGAAGCCCGACGCCGAGGCGCTCTCAATGGAGCTTGTGCCGACGCTCGATTTGATGCAGTTCTTCGCGCGGCGTGCGGCGCGGCTCCTCAGGCCCGAACGGTTGGGCATCGGCCTCTACCGATATTTGGGCCGCTCTTCGACCATCGAGTACCGACCGCTCGGCGTGGTCGGCATCATCTCGCCGTGGAATTTCCCGTGGGCGATTCCGCTCGGCGAAGTGGTGATGGCCTTGATGGCGGGCAACGCCGTCGTCCTCAAGCCGAGCGAGCTGACGCCGCTGGTCGCGCTGAAGATCGGCGAGGTCTTCAGACGCGCGGGGCTGCCCGAAGGACTTTTAGAAATCGTGACGGGCGATGGCTCGACGGGGCAGGCGCTGACCGAGGCGGGCGTGGACAAGATCATGTTCACGGGGAGCGTCGCGACCGGCAGGCGCGTCGCGGAGGCGGCGGCGCGCAGCCTCACCCCGGTCGTCCTCGAACTCGGCGGCAAAGACCCGATGATCGTCTTCGAGGACGCAGACCTCGAAGCGGCTTCGAGCGCGGCGGTGTGGGGCGCGTTCGCCAACTCGGGGCAGGCCTGCGCGTCGGTCGAGCGCTGCTATGTCCACGAGCGCGTGAGCGCGGAATTCACCTCGCGCGTCGTCGCGAAGACGCGCGCTCTCAGGCAGCAGGCGGGCGAAGGCGCGGACCTCGCCGCGATGTCGAGCGAGCGCCAGTTGGCGACGGTCGAAGAGCACGTCCGCGAGGCCGTCGAGCGCGGCGCGCGTGTGCTCGCGGGCGGCTCTCGCCCAAAGGAGATGCACGCGGGCGGGACTTTCCACGAGCCGACCGTGCTCGCGGGCGTTGACCACACGATGATGGTGATGCGCGAAGAGACTTTCGGCCCCGTCCTCCCGCTCATGAACTTCGGGACTGAGGAAGAGGCCGTCCGCCTCGCCAACGACAGCGCGTTCGGACTGACGGCGAGCGTCTGGACGCGCGACATCTCGCGCGGACGCCGCGTCGCCGCGCGCATCGAGGCGGGCACGGTGATGGTCAACGAAGTGCTCTACACGCACGGCATCGCGCAGACGCCGTGGGGCGGCGTCAAACAGAGCGGCATGGGGCGCACGCACGGGCGGCTCGGGCTCTTGGAGCTGGTCGCGCCGCACCACATCCACGTCAACCGTCTCGCGCGGCTGCACGACGTCTGGTGGTTCGGCTACACGCCCGAGGCCGCGCGCCTCTTCCGCTCGCTGGCGCGGCGCTTCGCCACCGGCTCCGCGCTCCAGACCATGCTCATCTCGCCGCAACTGCTCCGCCGCCTCTTCGATAAACGGCGCGGAGCTTAGAGCGACGCAGACGAGGTCGCCACAACTTGAGGCGCTTCGCGCGCCTGTCTCACTCTAAAGCGCTTCACCCGGCAAGCCGGATTGGCCGCCAGTGCCTTTCGCGGGGATTTGCGCGGTCCGAGGAATCTGTGTATAGTCCGCGTTCTCCCGAAAATGTTTTTCTGACCCTCACAGGTCATTTCTTGCCCTGAGCATTTCATTCAACCCCTCGCGGGTTTGGGTGAGCTACGGAGAAGTCCTTTTCCTCAGAAGGGGCTCCTCGTCAATCAATACACTCTCGCCGCGTACCTTCTACGCACACGGGGTGTTTTTCCCATTCGTGGCTCTCAAATTATTTACGGCAGGCGCGCGACGAAGGTCACCGCGAGAGCGGGGTTTTGTCTTCGGCCCGCGCACGCTTCCACTCACAGGCCCACCTAACTTTTCCGGAGGATTGAATGAAGAAAGTTTTCGCAACGCTGGCAGCAATCATGCTGCTCTGTCTCGCCGCCTCACTGACCATCACCCCCGTCGCCTCGGGGCAGGGCTCGAAAGGTAAAATCCGCAAGAAAGAGAGGCCGGTTCCCAACGAGTATATCGTCGTTTTGAACGAGTGGGCCGGGCAGCCCTACGGCGACAACTCGTTCGTCCCGAACGTCGCGGCGGACGTGGCCGCGGCGCACAAGGGCAAGATCAAACACCTCTACAAACACGCCCTGCTCGGGTTCGCCATCGAGATGACCGAGGCCGAGGCCGAGGCGCTGGCCCTAGACCCGCGCGTCGAGTCGGTCGAAGAGAACGGCGAAGTCCATGCCTCAACCACGCAGACGAATCCGCCGTGGGGGCTCGACCGCATTGACCAGCGCGACCTGCCCCTCAACGCACAGTACAACTACACGCCGACGGGCGCGGGCGTCCACGTCTACGTCATTGACACCGGCATCCGCAAGACGCACTCGCAGTTCGGCGGACGGGCCAACGGCACGGCCTTCTCTTCGATTAACGACGGCAACGGCTCGAACGACTGCAACGGCCACGGCACGCACGTCGCCGGGACGGTCGGCGGCTCGACTTACGGCGTCGCCAAGGGCGTCTCGCTCCACGCCGTGCGCGTGCTCGACTGCGCCGGCAACGGCACGGACGCGACCGTCATCGCGGGCGTGGACTGGGTGACGGCCAACCGCACCCTGCCCGCGGTCGCCAACATGAGCCTCGGTGGCGGCGCTTCCGCCGCGCTCGACACGTCCGTCCAGAACTCGATCAACGCGGGCGTGACCTACGCGGTCGCGGCGGGGAACGACTACGGCCTCAACGCCTGCAACTCCTCGCCCGCGCGCGTTGCCGCCGCCATCACCGTCGGCTCGACGACCTCGACCGACGCCAAGTCCGACTTCTCGAATATCGGGACGTGCCTCGACCTCTTCGCGCCGGGCTCCTCTATACAGTCGTCGTGGTACACCTCCGACACCGCGACGAACACGATCAGCGGCACTTCGATGGCGACGCCGCACGTCGCGGGCGTGGCCGCGCTCTACCTGCAAAACAACGCGAGCGCCGCGCCCGCCACGGTGCGCGACCAAATCGTCAACACCGCGACGACGGGCAAGGTGACGGGCGCGGGCACGGGCTCGCCCAACCGCCTGCTCTACTCGCTGCTCACGACGGGCGGCGGCGGCGGCGCGCCTTCGGCCTGCACGGGCGGGACGCTCGCCACGGGGACTCTCACGTTCACCGGCGACTACGACTATCACCCCGGCGGCAGCTATTACTACAGTTCGCTCTCCGGCTACCACAAGGGCTGTCTTGTCGGGCCGACTTCGGGCGCGGACTTCGACCTCTACTTGCAGAAGTGGAACGGCTCGGCGTGGGTCATCGTCGCCAGCTCCGAGAGCGCGACCTCCAGCGAGACCATCTCTTACTTCGGCTCGTCCGGCTATTACCGCTGGCAGATTTACTCTTACAGCGGCACGGGCAGCTACAACTTCTGGAGCCTCAAGCCGTAGGCTTCCGAACCGAAGGAGCGTCAGGCCGGGGTTCAAGCCGCCGAAGGCTTCGACCCCGGCCAGTCGCCCCGCCACGGGTTGACATATCCCGGCACATCGGTTAGTAATGCGCTCGCCAAGACTTGCCCCGTCAGTGCATGCCATCCCTTTCGAGCTCTGCGAAGGTTGGCCCTGAAGATGTATAGCGAACTTTAGGACCTCTCTCCCCCGGTGTCCCGCCTCGGGATGAGCTTGATACCTTGCATCTGTCCGCGCGCGCGGACGGCGCTTCAACCACCCACCTCAGAAAGAAAGGACACTCTTGATGTTCACCCCTTCCCGTCGGCTCTCCCTCGTCTTAGCTGCCGTCGCTTTCGCGGCCATCGCTTTCGCAGCCGTCGCTTCCGCGAGCCACTCGTGGGGCAACTATCACTGGGCGCGCACGAGCAACCCCTTCACCGTCAAGCTCGGCGATAACGTGTCGAGCGCCTGGGACAGCTATCTCAGCACCGCCGCCTCCGATTGGAACTCGTCCACCGTGCTCAACACCACGGTCGTCGCCGGTGGAACAGGCGGCGCGCGGCGCTGCCCGGCGACCACCGGGCGCGTGGAAGTTTGCGCCGACAAGTACGGACAGAACGGCTGGCTCGGCCTTGCCTCGATTCAGATCAGCGGCAGCCACATCACCGCCGGGACCGTGAAGATGAACGACACCTATTACAACATGGCGCAGTACAACACCCCCGCTTGGAGGCGGATGGTGATGTGCCAGGAGATCGGCCACACCTTCGGCCTCGACCATCAGGACGAGAACTTCAGCAACTACAATCTGGGGACGTGCATGGACTATACGAACGACCCGGACGGCGGCGGCAGCTTCGGCCCGTCGAACGTCGCGCCGAACTCGCACGACTATGAACAGCTTAATACCATCTACTCCCACACCGACAGCACGACCACTGTCGGCCAGTCGGTCAATAAGGGCGCGCCGCCCGCGCAGAACGACATCGAAGCGGAAGGCCCCGGCCAGTGGGGCAAGGTGGTGGGCCGCTACAGCGACGGCGTGCCCAAGGTTTACGAACTCGACTTCGGCAACGGCCACAAGACGTTCACCTTCGTCTTCTGGACGCCCGACACGCACCGGAAGATGCAGGAGCACTGAGGAGCGGCGGCGGCGGCGGTCGCAAACCAACACCTGCGTCCGCCGAGGCGGGTCGAGGGTTTCACGGAGTGGCGAGACACGCGTGTCTCGCCACTCTCGCCGTGTGGGGCGTCGGCTTTCGTCCCGCCGCCGCACCGGGGCCGTTTCTCCCCCGCTTGCTTTTGACCGCGCCGCGCCCTTAGGATGCCGCACTCGTTCATCAGTCGGTTTTAAGGATTCACAGAAGATTTGCTCGGACGTTTCATCAGAGGGCAGGAGCGGCGGCGCGCGACGCGCGACACGAACCGCGTCGTGCGCCCCTTCGAGTGGGGCGCGGAGTTCGTCGCCGGTCATTTGAACGGCGACGACCCGCGACACATTTTCGCGCGCCACACCCGCGACGTGATGCTACGGAGCGAAGACTTCTTCGCCGCACCCGAAGTCTCGGACTACGAACTCACGCTCGACCGGCTGACGTGGACGAGCGGCGTCCGGACGCCCTCGGCGGAGAACAACATGGCGAGAGCGCGCTTCTTTCCGGAGCCCATGACGCGGAGTCCGAACCCGCGCGGCCCGTCGTCATCGTCGAGACCGCGGCGCGCGGTCGTCGTGCTGCCGCAGTGGAACGCCGACGCCGAAAGCCACGTCGCGCTGTGCCGCGTCTTCAACCGCTTCGGGATAGCGGCCCTCCGACTGACGCTCCCCTATCACGAGGAGCGGCGGCCCCCGGAGCTTGAGCGCGCCGATTATCTCGTCTGCTCGAACGTCGGGCGCACGCTCCAGTCCGTGCGTCAGGCCGTGCTCGACGCGCGCGCGGGCGTCGCGTGGCTCAAGAATCGAGGCTACGAGCGCATCGGCATCGTCGGGACGAGCATCGGGTCGTGCACGGCCTTCCTCGCCTTCGCGCACGACGCGGACATCAAGGCGGGCGTCTTCAACCACGTCTCGGGCTACTTCGCCGACGTGGTCTGGCACGGCATCTCGACGCGGCACGTGCGCGCCGGGCTCGAAGGCTCGCTCACGCTCGAAGAGCTGCGCGAGGCGTGGCTCCCGATCAGCCCGATGCCCTTCGCCGGGAGGTTATTGAAGATGCCGCCGCGACCGCTGCGCTTCATCGCCGCGCGCCACGACCTGACGTTCCCCGCCGACCTCTCGCGCGAAGTGATCGCGCGCGTCAAGTCCTTGGGCGTGCCGCTTGATGAGTCATGGCTCCCCTGCGGCCACTACACGAGCGGCGAGCGCCCGTGGGTCTACCTCGACGGCTGGAAGATCGTCTCGTTCATGAGAAAGCATTTATGAGCAATTAGCCTTTAGTTTTTAGCCTTCAGCTCAAAACAGGAGCGGATTGGCTGAATGCTCAAAGCTAAAAGCCAAAAGCTCCCGTGAACATTGACTCACCGCCGGATTTGGCTTAGAAACTTTCTGTCTTTATCGAATCCCAACTCAAGCGGAGGAACGTGCGATGGCTGACGAAACAAACGAAACAAAGGGCCACACCTGCGCCAACGCGCCGTGCACCTGCCCGGTGGAGAAGAAAAACGAATTCTGCGGCGTCTCGTGCCAGAGCACCGGGCAGACCACGCAGATTGACTGCGACTGCGGCCACCCGGACTGCAAGGGAGATTTCTGAGACATATTGACGAACCAACAGCCAGGCCCCCGCAGGGGGCTGAAGAATTTAGCCCACGGCCCAGCGCCGTGGGCTAAATTCTTCAGCCCCCTGCGGGGCTAGACAATTAATTCCGGCCAAGACTTTCTTTTCTATTTTCTCCGCTTCCGCCTTCCGCGTCTAAACCTGCTCGACCTTCCCCAGCACGCCCGCGATCAGGCGGACGAGTCTGTCCGGGTCAATCGGCTTCGGGACGTGGAGCTGGAACCCGGCGGCGAGCGCCTGCGCGCGGTCGGAATCCGCGGCGTAGGCCGTGAGCGCGATGGCGGGCGTCTCGCCGCCGCTGGCGGCCCCGAGAGCGCGGACGCGCCTGATGAGTCTGTAGCCGTCCTCGCCCGGCATCCCGATGTCGCACACGAGCACGTCCGGCCTCCCGGCTTCGAGCGCGTCGAACGCCGCGGCGGCTGCGTCCGCGGTCAAGACTTCGGCCCCGCGCTGTTCGAGGATGACCCTGATTAAATCGAGCGCGTCGGGCTCGTCGTCCACGATGAGGACGCGCGTCCCGGAAAGAATCGCGGACGGCTCTCTGTCAATCGTTGTTTTGTCTCCAGCCTCTTCTTCAATCCGCGTTCCGAGTTCCGCCGTCCGCACTTCCATGTTCGGCAGCTCGACCGTGAAGGTCGAGCCGCGCCCCTCGCCGTCGCTCGCGGCCCCCACAGTTCCGCCGTGCAGCTCGACGAGATGGCGGACGATGGCGAGGCCGAGGCCGAGGCCGCCGAAGGCGCGCGTCGTTGACTGGTCGCCCTGCCGGAAACGGTCGAAGACGTGGGGCAGGAAGTCCGGCCTGATGCCCGGCCCGGTGTCCGCGACCATGAGGCGCACGTGGCTCTCCGTATGCTCCAGCGCGAGGCGCACCTCGCCGCCGATGGGCGTGAACTTGACCGCGTTCGAGAGAAGGTTCCAGACGATTTGCTGGAGCCGCGCGGGGTCGCCCGTGACGAGGCGCACGCGCGGGTCGAAGGACGTGACGAGCGCGATATTCTTTGCGCCGGCGGCGGGGCGGACGGCGTCCACCGCTTCCTCGATCACGCGGCGGATGACGGTCGGCTGCGGGTCGAAGCGCAGCTTGCCCGTGATGACGCGCGAGACGTCGAGGATGTCGTCAACGATCTGCTGCTGCGCGCGCGCGTTGCGCTCGATGATCTCGATGGCCGCGTCGAAGGTCTCCGCGTCGAGCCGTCCCGAGCGCAGCATGCCCGACCAGCCGAGGATGGCGGTCAAGGGCGTGCGCAGTTCGTGCGAGAGCGTGGCGAGGAACTCGTCCTTGAGGCGGTTCGACTCTTCGGCGGCGGCGCGCGCGCGGCTCTCATGCCGGAGCAGACGCATATTCGTGATGGCGACCGCCGCGAGGTTCGCCGCCATCCGCATCGCCGTGACGTGCTCTTCGCGGTAGGCGTGATTGTCGTAAGCCTGCACCTCGACCGTCCCGACGATGCGCCCCATCGTGCTCATCGGGACGACGAGCGAAGACTGCGGGCGCAGGCCGTTCTCCTCGCCGATGACCACGCCGAGCTGCCCCTGCGTCTGCTTCGTCCTCCAGTAGTCGTTGGTGATGACGACCTGCCCCGTGCGGACGGCGTGGCTGTTCGGCCCCTCCTTCGTGACGGGCATCGGCGGGAGTTGCGAGACGTCAACCTCCGTCTCGTCGCCCCACGCGTACTCGGCGGTGCGCACGTCGCGCTC
>JAIVJM010000224.1:61580-95417 GCA_020199995.1 Acidobacteriota bacterium
GGCGGGCGGAAGTGAAAATCGTTCGCCCGGTCGGCGCATTATCAACCTTCGGGGCTCACTTTACCAGCCGGAAGAAAACGTCCTCGAAAGGCGCGTCGCCGGGCACGTCGCTGCCGACGGCGGCGCGCTCGCGCAAAATCGAGGGCGTCCCTTCGGCGACGAGCCGCCCGGCGCGCATCACGCCGACGCGGTCGGAGACGCGCTCGACGAAGCTCATCACGTGCGACGAGATGAGGACGGCCCGCCCCGCGTCGCGCTCGCGCTCGATGCGCAGCCGCAGCTTCCTCATCATCTCCACGTCGAGCCCGTTCAAAGGCTCGTCCAGAACCAGCGCGCGGGGGCTGCCGAGGAAAGCCGCCGCGAGCCCAAGCTTCTTGCGCATCCCCAAAGAGTAGCCGCCAACCCACTTGTCCGCGACCGCACGCAGCTCGAAGAACTCGACTTCGCCCGCGACCACCTCGGCGGCGCAGCCCTTGAGCCCGGCGACGAGCCGCAGGTACTCGCGCCCCGTCAGGCGTTGATAAAAATAGAGCTCTTCGGGCAGGTATCCGACGTGCCGCTTGGCCTCGGTCGCGCGCTTCCTGATGTCCACGCCGCACACGGCGACCGATCCCTCGTCCGGCTCCGTGAGCCCGAGGATCATCCTGAACAGCGTAGACTTCCCCGCGCCGTTCGCGCCGATGAGCGAATAAGTCTCGCCCGCCGCGATGCGCAAAGAGACGCCGTCCACGGCCACGACCTCGCCGAAGCGCTTCGACACCGACTCGACCTCGACCGCGTCGCGCCCGACGAGCGCCGCCGCATCTTTCTCGCCCGTCGCCGCCGCGTCGTGCTTGACTGCCGCCTCCGCCGCGTCGTGCTCTTTCGCCCGCTCTTGCTCGCCCACACGGTTCTCCTCGCTCAAGTCCCCTCCGCGTACAGATACATGTGCGCGCGGTGCTGCCCCATCCCCATCGCGTAAATCGCCAGCCCCATCGGCCACAGGAAGGCGACGAAGCCGCCCGCCGCCAGCCCCAGACACGCCATCAGGACAAGCGAGAGGCCCGGCTGCTCGGGCATCTCGAAGGCGAGCGCGCCCACCAGCGTGCTCACCAGCCACCACAGCCACACCGCCTCGCCGAGTAGCGGCAGGACGTAAAAGCCCGGCACCTCCCCGCTCAAGACCCCGACCGCCCACGCCAGCAGAGGGGCCGGCGCCGAGACCAGCCGCGCGTACCAGAGCTTCGCGCGCCACGCCTCCGCGCCCTTCACGCCGACCGCGCGCTCCAGCCACATGTGCGCCGACTGGTGCGCGACCAGCACCGGCACGAGCGACGCCAGAGAAACCACGGCGAGCACGCACGCCACCTTCACGGCCAGCACCTGCGGCAACCACGTCGTCTCGAACCACCCGCCCGCGTCCCCGCCGCCGAGCGACAGCCCACGCGCCGGGAGCAGCCCCGTCGTCAACAACGACGCGAGGACGAACATCCACAGCGCGGCCAGCCCCGCCGCCGTATAGACCGCCGAAGAGAAGCCGCGCAGCGTCAACTGCACGTCGCGCGCGAGCTGCGCCGCGACCGCCGCGCCCGATTCACCCGGCCCGCCGAATCTTTTCGACGCCCGCTCGCCCAATGTGCCCGCACGGTCTCTCGACCCCAAACGCTTCGCATACTCGATGTCGGACGCGCGCCAATTCCTGTGCAGCACGCGCCCGAGCGCGAAGAGCACGACTGTCAACAACGCGCCGCCGCCGACAACCCCGCCCGGCGTCGTCCACCACGGCAGCTTCTCCGGCTTCACGATGAGGAGCAGCAGCAAGCCCCCCGCCGACGCGCACGCCGCGAGCGCCGCGAGCCCGAGCGCCGCGTGGGCGCGCGCGCGACGGTGCGCCCAGTGAATCCATTCGAGCGCCGCCAGCAACTCGCCCAGCGCCAACAGGCAAACGAAGACGACGAGCGCCGCCCACAGCGAAGCGTCCGCGAGCGCGCCGCCGACGACGAGCGTGCGCCCGACGAGCGCCGCCGCTCCGACCGCCGCCGTCCGCGCCGCGCGCCGCACAAGCGCCGCATCGAAGTGCGCGTCCAGAGGCACGGGCAGCGTGTCGAGCACGGACTCCGGCGTCCGCAGGTGATAAAGCTCCACGCTCGCGCGCGACATGCACAGCGCCAGCAGCGCCGCCGCCGCCCCGATGGCGAGCGCCAGCGCGACCGCGCCCGAAGGCTGCAGCTCCGCGTTCTCCTCGACCATCCGCCCGACCCCGAAATAAGTCATCCCCAGCACCAGCGGCGTCAGCACAAGCAGCGAATAGATGTGTTCGCGCGCCGCGCGCCAGCCTTCGAGCGCGACCGCCCCGGCGATGAGTTTCAAGTGAGTCATGATTAACAGCAGTGAGCAGTAAGCAGTGAGCAGTAAGCAGTGAGCAGTAAGCAGTGAGCAGTAAGCAGTCGAGACGGACGAACTGATTGACTGCTTACTGCTCACTGCTCACTGCTTACTGTCCTGACGGTCGGGCTTCTGCTTTTTCCTTTCGAGCGCCGCGGCGATGCGGTTCTCTAAAACGAGGTCGGGCGAAAAGTTTTCGAGCTTCAGAAAATGTTCCGCGGTGCGGTCGAGCGCGGCCTGCGGCACGAGCCCGACGATCTCGCTCCCAAGGATTTCGACGCCGAGGCTCTCGGCCTCGCGGCGGACTGCCTCGAAGGCTTGATGGAGGTTCGTCTCCGCGTAGCTCGTCAGGTTCATCGAGACCTGCACGACGCCGCGGCTCTGGAGCTCGAAGCCGAGCGCCTTCAAGTGCGTCAGCCCGCCGTCTCGGCCCCGCACCGCACGCGCGATGCGTTTGGCCGCCGCGAGGTCGTCTGTCTTCAAGTTGACGTTGTAGGCGACCAGAAGCGGTCGCACGCCGACGATGCACGCCCCCGCGCTCTCGTGCAGCCGCGCCTCGCCCACATCGGGCGCGCGCTCGGGCACGGTCGCGATCTGCTCGCGCAGAAGCTCGAACCCGCCGCGCCGCACGTCCGCGAGGTTCCGGCGCTCGGGCCTGAGCGCCGCGCTCTCGTAAAAGTAGACGGGGATGCCCAGCTCGCGCGCGATTCTCGCCCCGGCCTCGTGCGCCAGCACCACACACTCCTCGACCGTGATGCCGCGCACGGGCACGAAAGGCAGCACGTCGCACGCGCCCATACGCGGGTGCTCGCCCGCGTGCCGTCGCAAGTCAATCAGCTCCGCCGCCCGCCCGACGACGCGCACCGCCGCTTCGACCACCCGTTCGGGCGGCGCGACGAACGTCACCACCGCGCGGTTGTGATCCGCGTCAACGTGTGTTCCCAGCACCAGCGCACGCTCGACCGCCTCGACCGCCTCGACGAGGCCCGCGACGACCCCGGCCTCGCGCCCCTCGCTGAAGTTCGGCACACACTCGACGATTCGATCCACGCCCGTATCTCCCTTACCCACTCGTGTCGTCAACAGTCAGAGCACGTGCAAGCGGCCTGCCCGAATCTGTCTGTGACCAAAATGCGCCCGCACTTGTTGAGGCATCTCGCTTTGCTCACCATCCGCCTGACCATTAGGTTGGGCCGAGCAAGCCGGCGAAGATGAGAACCACACACCATATCCGAAAGCACGAATCCCGGGCCGCTCTTTCACGAATGCTGTACCACACCAGCCATTCATTAGACATCAACTTCTCGACATCCGGAAATGCTTCAATGGATTTAGAGTATTGAAGCGTGTAAAATTCCACGTCCTCCGGGCCTCTACAATGATACCCTTGCCGTCCGTTACAGAGAGAAGTCTGCGACATTCAGCTTGAATAAAGAGCCTCTCATTAAGTATTGGAAGAGCGATCTCCGCCGGTTTGTATAGACTCTCGACGGAGAAGCCTCATCAACCGCGCGCCGGCTGTTTCAGCCCATGCGAAAGTGATGGTTTAAATGAAAAGAAAGAATTGCAAAAAGCTCGGGCTCGCGCTGGCACTCGTGAGTGTCATTGTCGCCACCTGCGCCTCAAGACCCGCGGTGACGGCGGGCCGGCAGACGGAGCCGCAGGTTCCGTCTTACCCGTTGAGGTTTGGCGTCTTTGTCGCGCGGTTCGATACCGGCGGCACCTTCACGCTTGAGGGCGACCGACTTCTCAGGGGAGTTGGCCCTCCTTCCGCGGGCCGCAGGCTTCCGGTCTGGCCGAGCGGCAGAACCTCCCCGACCGTTGGGATGTCAAGACCGGCGAGAACCTTCTCTGGCGCACGCCGATTCCGGGGCTCGCTCACTCCAGCCCGGTCGTCTGGGGGCACCGAATCTTTGTCACCAGTGCCGTCAGCACTGACCCGAACGCGACCTTCCGTCCCGGCCTGTATGGCGACGGCGATGCGTCCAAAGATCGCTCGCGCCACCGTTGGATGATCTACGCGCTCGACAAACGAACCGGCAAAATCCTCTGGGAGCGCGCCGCCCACGAGGGCGTGCCCCTCGACAAGCGCCACATCAAATCAACCTACGCTAACTCATCTCCCGCCACCGACGGACGCATCGTCGTGGCATGGTTCGGGTCACAAGGCGTCCACGCCTACGACGTCAACGGGCGCTTTCTCTGGAAGGTGGATTTGGGCCGACTCGACCTCGGCGCTTATGACATCCCGACCTACGAATGGGGTTCCGCCAGCTCGCCCATCATCTGGAACGGCCTCGTCATTCTCCAGTGCGACACGCAGGACGATTCATTCATGCTGGCTCTGGATGCTGGTACCGGCAAGACGGTGTGGAAGACCGAGCGCGATGAGATTCCGTCGTGGGGCACACCGACCGTGGCGGTCACGTCGTCGGGGCCGGAGCTGGTCGCGAACGCATCCAACTACATCCGTGGATACGACCCGCGCACGGGTAAGGAATTGTGGCGGCTCGGGGGCAGCTCGAAAATCACTGCGCCGACGCCCGTCTTTGCCGATGACAAGTTCGTCGTCGTGAGTGGCCGCGCGCCCGAACGACCGATCTTCGTGGTGCGTTCGGGCGCGCGGGGCAATCTCACCTTGCCCGAGGGCAAGACGAACAGCGTGGCGGTCGCGTGGAGCCGCACGGGTCGCGGCTCGTACATGCCCACGCCGTTAATCTATGACGGCATCCTCTACGTGCTCGCCAACAACGGCCTCCTCGACGCCTACGACTCATCGCGGCGGGCCGGAGCTTCACTCACATCGCCACTAACTCGATGGGAGAGATGCTGATGTCTACCCCGGCCCTGTCGGATGGTGTGATGTACGTGCGCTCGTCAAAGAGCCTGTTCGCGGTTGGACGGAAGCGGTGAGTGAACATTAAAGACTAGACATCCAGCAGCTTTGGACTCAGTCGAACCAATGCTTGGAAAGAAGTAGATATGTCTTCCGACCGTTTCATCAAAGAACGCAAGAACGCGTGGCAGCGGCTCGAGGATTTGCTGAAGCTGCTCGACCGCTCGGCGCTCAGGCGGCTGCACCGCGAGGAGGTGCGCGAGCTGGGGCGCATCTACCGGCGCACGTCTTCAGACCTCGCGATTGCGCGCGCCGAATCGCGCGACCCGCGCCTCGTCAACTATCTCAACAGCCTCGTCATTCGCGCGCACGGGCGCATCTACCGCGCCGACGCCGCAGAGGGCCGCCACCGTGCGCGCCGCTTCTTCGCGCGCGACTTCCCCTCGGTCTTCCGCCGCACGTGGCGCTACACGGCGCTTTCGTTCGGCGTCTTCCTCCTCTTCGGCGCGCTGTCGTTCGCGGGCACATGGCGCGACGCCGAGTTCTCGGAGCTGGCCGGGGTGCCCCCGTTCGAGCGTCAGACGATTCTGGAGAAGAAGCCGCGCTGGTGGGAAAACCTCAACGAAGCCAACCAGATTGGGGCGACCTTCATCGCCACCAACAACATTCAGGTGACATTCTTCGCCTTCGCCTACGGCGCGCTCCTGGGCCTCGGGACGCTCTACGTGATGGTCGTCAACGGCGCGAGCATCGGCTCGGTGCTGGCGCTCACCTACCGCGCCGGTTACGGCCACGAGCTGGTCACGTTCATGGCCGGGCACGGCGTCATCGAGCTGACCTGCATCTTCATCGCCGGAGGCGCGGGCCTCCTCTTCGGCACGGCGATACTTTTCCCCGGCGACATCTCGCGCTTCGACAATCTCCGCCTGCGCGGGCGCGAGGCCATCCAGCTCGTCGTCGGCTGCGTCCCGCTGCTCGCCGTCGCCGGGCTCATCGAAGGCTTCATCTCGCCCGCCGCCATCCCCCCCGCCATGAAGTTCTCCGTCGCGGGCATGACAGGCGTCGCGCTCTACTCTTACCTGCTTCTCGCCGGTCGCGGATCAGAAACGCGAGCCTGAGCGCGCGCGTCATAACCTGCGCGGGCGCGTCATAAAAGGCCGCGCTCTTTGACGCGGATATAAGTTTCTAAAAGCGAAGGGACGAGCGCGGCGGCGGTGACATCGAGGGCGAGGCCGCCCTGCGCTTCGACGCGGCGGAGCGCGGCCTCGCGCTGGTGCATGATCTCTTCGGCGACCGACTGATTGAAGAGGCCGCGGATGTCCGAGGGGGCGTCGCGCACGGAGGCGCGCAGGTCACGGTCGCCGATGGTGGCGACGAGCGGGAGGTGCCGGGGCCGGAGGAGCCGCAGTGAGGCGAGCAGCTCGCGCGAGCCCTCTTCGTCCACGAGGTCTGTGAGCACGACGACGAGCGCGCGTCGCTTGACGTTGGCCGAGATAAACTCGAAGGCGCGCGTGTACGAGGGCTCGATGAGCTCGGGCTCGATGGCGTGGAGGGCTTCTAAGACGGCGTCGGTCTGCTCGCGCCCGCGTGCCGGGGGGACGAAGACCTTGACTCTGCGCCCGAAGACCAGAAGCCCCGCGTGGTCGCCGCCGCGCCGCGCCGCGCTCATCAAAGCCAGCGCCGCGTGGATGGCCGAGTCGAACTTCGTCTCGTCCTCGATGCGCGCGGTCATCAGCCGCCCGGCGTCGAGCGCGATGATGATGGTCTGGTCGCGCTCGATCTGGTACTGCCGCGTCGTGAGCTTGCCGCGCCGCGCCGTCGCGCTCCAGGAGACGTGTCGCAGCTCGTCGCCCGGCACATACTCGCGCAACGACTCGAAGTCGCGCCCCTCGCCGCGCCACGCGGCCCGCCTCTGCGCGGCGACGAGCGAGCGAGCGCCCAGAGCCTTCAGCTCGGCCTCGCGCGCGCGCCGGATGTTCGGGTAGACCTTGACCGCCTGCGCCTCGCCCGCGTGCGCCTCGCGCCACACAAGCCCGAGCCGCGAGACGAAACGCACCGCCACCCACCCGAACTCGAAAAGCCCGCGCCGCGGCGGCTTCAAGGCGTAGGCGAGCGTCGCTGTCTCGCCCGCACCGACGCGCACGCGCGCCTCCCGGCGCGCCGCGAGAATCATCACCGGCGGGTACTCGTCCTTGATTCTCAACCTGAGCGCGCGCGCCGTGTGGTTGCGGATGTGGACGCGCACCTCCGTCTCCGCCCCGATGTGGAAACGCCCGCCCAGCTCGCGCACGATCTCGACGCCTTCGGGCAGACGGCTCAGACGGCTGTCAACGAACGCCAGCACGAGCAGCCCGGCGTCGAAGAGAATTGTCAGCCAGCGCAGGCCGGGCCGCCCCCACGACAGCGAGAGCGGCACGAAGCCGAGCGCCAGCAGCGCGTAGAAAAGTCTGGTGAAGACGAAACGCATGCGGTAAACAGTTTTCGGAGCTTCAGGCGCGTCCGCGGACGGTCATCATGGTGGCGAGCATCGTCGCGACCAGCTTCTCCTCTTGCGCGCCGCCCGACATGAAGGCGTCGCCCGCGCAGACCGTGATGTTGCGCCCGGCCCTCTTGACGAGCGCCCGCGCGACGAGCAGGTCGCCTGTGGCCGGCGAGAGGAGGTTGATCTTGAATTCGACTGAGACAATCTCCGCGCCGGGCGGCGTGAGGCTCATGGCCGCGTAGCCGCAGGCCGAGTCCACGACGGTCGTCACTATCCCGGCGTGCAGGTAGCCGTGCTGCTGCGTCAGGTCGTGGCGGAAGGGGAGCTCGATTTCGACCCCGCCGGGCTCGACCCTCTTGAGCCGCGCCCCGATGGTCTCCATCACGCGCTGCCGCTCGAAGCTCTCGCGCACGCGCGCCTCGAAGTTCGGGTCCGGCGGGTCGAAGTTCGGCATAAATGTTTTCTTGGTCGTCTTTGTAGTCTATCGCGGGACTTCAACCGTGCTCAGGATGTCGTTGACGACGCTGTCGGCGGTCGCGCCGTCGAGCTCGGCCTCGGCGCGCAAACTGATGCGGTGGCGCAGCACGGGCCGCGCGATGTCGCGCACGTCGTCGGGCGTCGAGAAGTCGCGCCCGCGCATCGTGGCGAGCGCCTTCGAGCAGAGCAGGAGCGCGACCGAGGCGCGCGGGCTCGCGCCGTAGGCGACCGACGGGTGCTCGCGCGTCCGGCGGACGATCTCGACCAGATAGCGTTGCACGCCCGGCTCCATGCGCGTCGCGCGGACTTCGGCGCGGCAGCGCGCAACCTCGTCCGGTTCGGCGAGCGATTGGATGTCCACCTGATTGAGACGGCGCGCGTTGAAGCCCTCGTCCCAGTTCGAGACGATGCGAGTCTCTTCGTCGGGCGAAGGGTAGCCGATGATAATCTTGAGGAGGAAGCGGTCGAGCTGCGCTTCGGGCAAAGGGACCGGGCCGCGCCTGAGCGAGAACGAGGCCGTCGCGACGTTGAAGACGTTGGTGCCCGTGATATCGGACGGCATCAGGTCGGGCGTGAACTGGATGCGGCTGAAGTCCGCGCCGACGATGCGCGCCAGCGTCTTCACGAGCAAAGTCTTCGCCGTGCCCGGCACGCCTTCCAGCAGCGCGTGCCCCTCGGCCAGAAGCGCCACCAGCACCTGCTCGATGACCTCGTCCTGACCCACGATAACCTTACGCAGCTCCGCGCGGATGTGCTCGACGGTTGCGGGAACGTATTGAAGCATTGGGAAGAAGTGTTGAGTGTCGAGCGACGAGCGACGAGCCACAGCCTCGCCCTTCAACGTCTCTCGTCGCCCGTCACCTTGAGAGTCCTTTCCATCATTAGTCGAAGAGCTTTAGTCTGAGCCGGCACGTGGTCAAGAGCATGTGGGCGCGTCATCAAAAGCCGAGGGGCAACGTCAACCACACTGCCTTCCCCTTCGCCTCTCGCCTTCGTCAACGCGCTTCGGCCTGTCGAATCTCTCGCGCGCGCATGCGAATGCCGAGTTCGCGTTCGAGGTCGCGCAGTTGCGCGACGAGTGAGAGCGCACGGCGAGCCGAGAGCGGAGCGCCCGCCATCGCATCTTCGCACTCGCGGAGCAGCGCCTCAAGGCCGCGCGCGTCACGGCCTGAACGCGCGGCGACGCGCGCGGCCAGTTCAGCGGGCGGCGCGTCCACGCCGACCCCACCGTAGCGCGCCAGCGCGCGGCGCGTCCGCCCGTAGATGTTCTCGACGGCGAGGTCGTAGGCGCGCGCTCGCTGCTGCAACTCGGCCATCGAGGCGACGAACTCCAGCTTCGAGCGGCGGTCAACATGCGGCGCGGGGAGCGGGCGCGCGAACCTGCGCCCGCGCGTCCAGACGACGGCCATGACGATAAAGGCTCCTTGCGCGAAGAGCCAGAGGATGGGCGTGCCCGCGAAGTATGCGAAGAAGCGGTTGCGCGCCGCGCCGAAGCCCTGATGAAACTCGTCGAAGGCGATGAGGCCCGCCGCGTCGCCGCCGCCGCCGCCCGCGACGACATTCGCGGCGAGCAGCAGATTATCCGAACGGTTGAGCCCCGCATTCGAGACGATGAAAGGGTCGCTCAGGATGACGATCCGCCCGCGCCCGTAGGCGTAGTCAACGAGCAGCGCGCCCTCGCCCCCGCGCCCGTCCGGGAGGTGCCGGACGGGCGCGGGCGAAACGCCCTCCGCGACCGGCACCGGGTCGGCGACGGAGGCGGGCTTAGGCGGCGGCAGCGGTTCCGTTTCTTCCTCGCCGAAGAAATCGTCTTCCTCATCGGTCGGCGCGGGCGTGGGCGCGACGTCAGCCACAGGCCCGCGCGCGCGCGGCGGGGCCGAGACCGCGACGACGGGCGCGACGAGGCCGGACTTGTAGACGTGCAGGCGACCGGCGAAGCGCGAGCGCGTGACCTGCGCCACATCGCGCGTGAGCGGCGTCGGCTGCGTGGGGGCGAGCGGCTTCACGCCCCGCGTCATGCTCTCGACGTTCTCGGGGCGGACGTCCGGGCCGGGCTTCTCGACGACTTCCGCAGACACCCGCCAGAGACCGGAAGTGGGGAGCAGGTCGGGCTCGGGGCTGCGGTCAATGAGCACGAGCCGCCCTCCCCCTTCGACCCAGCGCAGCAGCGCGACGACCTCATCGCCCTCGAAGGGCCGATGCGTGCGGCCCACGACGACGAAGGTCGAGGGCTTCGCCTCCGCGCCTTCCATAAGCAACGCGACGGGCAGTCCCCAGCGCTCCACGCTGTGGCCTGACTGTTCGAGATATTCGTAGAGCGCGCGCGTGCCCGTCGCCCCGTGGTTCATCGTCGAGCGGTCGGGCGCGAACTCGGAATCCCCCTCGCGCTCGACGCGCACGTAAGAGGCCGCGTTGAGCCCGACGAGCACGAAGAGCATCACGAAGACGGTCAGGATGATAAGGAAGCGTCCGCGCATCATGGTTCAGCTCGCAACCCTTTCAACAACTGCCGGCAGCGCTGATGAAAGTCTTTCCAGTCGCCCTCCTCTGCCGCCTGCAACCCATACCAGTGCAGCTCGAAGTTGAAGGTGAGCGGCAGCATCTCGGTGTAGAGACGCGGGGGCGCGGAGGCGCGGATGGCCTGAAGGTAGTCGCGGTTCGTCTTGTGCTGCGCGAGGCGGATGACGCGCCGGTCGCCCAGATCGCAGAGAAGCGCGACGTAGGCTTTGCGAATCGCGCCGCGCAAATCGCCCGCGCGCGCGAGGCGCTCCGCGTCGGCCAGCAGGTCGGCAGCCGTCTGGTCAGCCGCGAGGCGCTCGCCGAGCACGACGCGCGGCTCGCGCAAAGAGATGAGGCGGATGCCATGTTCGCGCCGCTGCCACCAGTATTTCCAGACGACGAAGGCGATGACGCCGAGGCAGAGCGCGAGGACAAAGATTTGCGCGGCGCGCGAGACGCGCGGGCTCGCCCCCGGCGCGATTGGCCCGAAGCTGGGGATGAGGTCGCGTATCCACTGGAAAATCTGTTCGATGATGCGTTGGAGCGCGCCGCCCTCCGACGCCTTCCGGTTGTAAGCGGGGTGGCTCAGGATGTTCGTGAGGCGGCCCTTCTCGGCGTCCTTGTCGCGCGCCCCGCCGCCGCCCTTCTCCGACTCGACGAGCCTCGCTTCGAGCGCGTGCAGCCGCTCGGCGATGTTCCTCAGCGACTCGGCGCGCGCCGCTGCCTCGGCTCCGCCCGCCGCCGCGCCCCTCTCGTATTCGTCGAGCGACTGGTGAAGCCACGCGTTGTTGACGACCATCCGGGTGCCGCCCCATTCGACCTCCTCGGTCTGCGGGAGCAGGACGCGCACGTCCGCGAGCGACTCCTCCGCCTCCGCCTCAGCGTCCTCCTCGTCGAGCGCGCTCAGGGTGTCGATGATGAGCATCGCCGTGTGGACGCGCTCGCGGTATTTCGCGAGCGGCGCGGCCTGCGCGGCGAGCCCCGCCGCCTGCATGAGCAAGAAGACGCAGAGCGCGGAGAGAGCCCGCCCGCGCGCCGCGCGCAGACAAAGCCGCAGACCTTTCGGCGTGGCCTTCATCATCTGTCGTTGAGCCCGAGCATGGAGCCGGGGAACTTCTCGTCTTCGCCCGAGGCGCTCGGCGCGGGGACGTGCGCGGCGGCGAGGGCCGGGGCGAGCGGCCCTGTCATGCCGCCCGGAAGCTCCGGCATCTCGCCGAGCCTCTGCGATGCGAGCAGCTCGACGTCGTAGCCCTCGTGGCGCACGCGCTCGTCCACGTAGAGCAGAGAGAGACCGAGCATCCACACCGGCGCGAGCAGAATCGCGGACAACTGCGCGAAGACCGTGGAGCTGATCGAGTACCACATCGGCAGTCGCGTCGGGTCCATCTCGAAGGGGCTGATGCCGTTCAGATACCCGACCCACCCGAGCGGGATAAGGAGCAGCATGAGCGCCGAGTAGTTGGCGAAGAAGATGAAGAGGAAGAGCGCCATCAGCCGCCGCACGTTGCCGCGCGCGAGCCCCGCGCTCCGGCTGATGGAGGCCATCACGCCCTTGCCCTCGACCATCAAGACCTGCGGCACGTAGGCGACCCGGCCCCCCACCAGAAAGAAGACGAAAAGCGTGGCGACGAGGCCCGCGACGTAGAGCAGGATGCTCAGGATGGCCGTCAGCCACGGCGCGCCGAGCGGCACCGTGACGAGTGCAACGAGGAGGATGATGAGCACCGACGCGAAGAGCGCCACCGACGCCAGCACCAGCGAGATGACGAGGCAGAGGACGACCGCCAGCGTCGCGCCGAAGAGCCCCCAGAAGCGCGAGCGCACGCTCGTGTAGATGCGCCGCGCCGTGACCGGCTCGTCCGACAGCAGGTGCATCACCAGATTGCGCGACGCGCCGCCCATCACGATCAGCTGCGCGAGCGATCCCCCGAACCAGAGCAGCGGCCCGAAGAGCGCGAGCAGGAAGTAGACGGCGAGGCGGCTCTCGCTCTCGGCCAGCACGATGGAGCGGACGCCGATTGACCAGAGGACGGTTCCGACCGACGAGACGATGACGGGAGGGGCGGAGGCGCGGATGAGCGCCATGAAGTGGCGTCGGTAGAGTCTGACCGTGCGGTCGATCAAATCGCCCGCGCCGAGCGGAGCCAGTTGCAGTTGGTTGACCGCGAGTGTCGCCACAAAGGTCGCGTCCGTCGCCCGAAGAATTTGAGCCGGAGTGAGAGTCGAACGGGCCGGATTGTAGCACACGGCCCCACCACACACGGTCTGGCTTCTGCCTTCTTGAAGGCCAATCAATTTCGCCGCAGCAAGTTGCGCTGTATGAAAAGCTATTCGGAAACGTTTTCGCGGCAAGCTGCCTTGAATGTACCCGCTGAGATTCAAATTTTTGAAGTTAACTTCAGAAATTCGTTTTGAAACTGTGTTTTCTGGTTTCCTTACCTTCCTTCCCGATATAGACCGACGCTCCAACTCGTTGTATGCCAAACACTTACAAAGCATCGGACGAGAATCCAGCAATAATGGCCTTGGAGTTGCGTATTGGAAGGAGGCAATTTTGTAATTCAAACCGTCACACTGAAAAGTTGTGCCTCTGAATCGGCTAAACACAATGAAAGGAATGCTTAGTATGAGAAATCCCATACGAATCTTTACAGGGATGCTGGCCCTTATGCTCTCGCTCTCGTTTTTTGCGGCGAGCGCGTCGGCCCAGACTTCCACGACGGGTTCGATTGAAGGGACGGTAACCGACATTAACGGCGCTGCAGTGCCGGGCGTAACCGTGACTGCGAAGAGTCCAAACCAGATCGCTCCGCAGACCGTTACCACCAACGACGAAGGTGTCTTCCGTTTCCAGCAACTGACCCCCGGTCGCTACACAGTGACCATCGGAGCCGAGAAAGGCTTCTCAGCATTTGAACAAAGCGTTGAGGTCAACCTCTCGAGTACCTCGTCGGTTAGTGCCGTGCTCCGTCCGCAGGGCGCTTCGGAAGTCGTCGAGGTGACGGCCAGTTCCGGCGCTACCGTAGACGTGACCGCCAACACGACGGGCACGAACGTCTCGACCGAACAGTTCTCGAACTTTCCGACGCAGCGCACCGTGCAGTCGCTCTACTCAATCGCTCCGACGGTGAGCCGCTCGGGGCTGCGCGACGCTTCGGGCCGCGACCGTGACCCGTCGGTCGGCGGTTCTTCGGGTCCTGAGAATAACTACATCCTCGATGGCGTGGGCGTCTCAGACCCGGCTTTCGGCGGGTCGGGCGCGAGAAGCTGACCTTCTTCGCCGCGTTCAATCCACAGCGCCGCAAGAACTTCTTCCTGACCCAGACATTCCTCGACGAGGTCGAGAACAAGATCACGACCCCCTTCTACGCGGGCAAGATTTCCTGGAACATCAACCAGAGCAACCTCTTTACCTTCTCGACCTTCGGCGACTTCACGAAGCAGGAAGGCTTCCTGTTCGGTGGCTCCGGCTTCGGTGCCAACCCGGACAGCTTCCGCGGCATTATCGAGACCGGCGGCTCGAACTACGCCTTCCGCCTGAACTCGACCATCACGCCGACCTTCATCGGCGAGTTCAACTTCGGCCTCCACTTCCAGCGCGCCAACACGTTTCCCGAAGCGAGCGTGGCGGATACCGAGCAGATCACTGACAACTTCGCCGTCCTGCTTGGTAACGGCAATGTCCCGGCGGCGACCGAGAGCACCGCGACGGCGAGCAACGGCCTGCGCCTTGCCTTCGTCAACGGCACCGGCGGCACTTTGCAGCGCAACTTCGTCCGCCAGGGCTTCGGCCTCGGCACCGAGCAGGATCGCAACCGTTATGAGTTCGCGGCCAGGATGCAGAACATCATTGGCAAGCACACGCTCAAGTACGGTTTCGAGTACGGCCAGAACCGGTATCGCATCGGGACGTTCTCAACCGGCCCGTCGCGTGATTTTGGCGCGGCGATCAGCGGGCCCCTGGATGGATTCCGCGTCACTAACAACTTCGGAGTCTGCCAGGGCAATCCCGGCACGGCCACCATCCTCTGCGGGAATTCCACGTTCACCACTCGCACCAACCAACTGATCGCCGCCGGCGCGTTCGGCACGCAGTACACCAACGCGGTGACGGCCCCGGCTGGCACGCTCTCCCTGGCGACGCTCGTGAACCCGATCCTGGTTCTGAGCACGGTCAGCGCCCGCGACTTCCAGTTGACGACCCGTGGCGGCTTCACGCACACCAACGTCGAGAGCTTCTACGTTCAGGACGACTTCAAGGTCACGAAGAATGTGCAACTCAATCTGGGCCTCCGCTGGGACTATCAGCAGAGCTACGGTGTTGATACCAAGTACTTCGACCTGAACGACTTCAAAAACAACACGCAGCCGCGCATCGGTCTCATCTGGGACTTCACGGGTGAAGGCCGCGGCAAGATTTTCGCGAACTTCGCGCGCTTCCTTGAGACGCCGATCCCGCTCGACCTCAACGTCCGCGCGGGCGGCGACGACCAGCAGATTGACCGGAACCTCCGCGTCAGCCGCCTGAATGCTGTTCAGGGAGCAACGACGATCAGCGACTTCGGCAGCCTCGGCAGCGAAGAAACGCCGGTTGATGCGGGCCTCAAGCCTCAGACCGTCAACGAGTGGACTGCCGGTATCGAGTACGAGCCGATTCGCGACCTCGCGCTCGGCTTCCGCGGCATCTACCGCGCGCAGGACAACGTCATCGAGGATGGTTCGTTCGACGACGGCCACACTTACTTCATCTTCAACCCGGGCATTCGTGGCAACGGGGAAAAGACCGAAGACTCGGCTTGCGAGGGGACTAACGGCGCGCCGGTGGCGCAGTGCTTCGGTCGTGCCCGCCGCTACTATCGCGCGCTCGAGTTCACGGCCACGAAGCGTTTCACGAACAACTACCAGTTCATCGCTTCCTACGTGTTCTCCAGCCTGATCGGTAACTACGAAGGGCTGTTCCGCAACGACAACGGCCAGTCTGACCCGAACATCACCAGCTTGTTCGACCTCGTCAGCCTGCTTAACAACACCTACGGGCGTCTGCCGAACGACCGCCCGCACCAGTTCAAGCTCGACGGCAGCTACCGCACGCCGTTCGGGCTGTCGCTCAGCTCGTCGTTCCGTACCCAGTCGGGTATTCCGTTCGACCAACTGATCCCGCACGAACTCTACGGCAACAACGAAGGCTTCGCCGTCCAGCGCGGCACGGCTATCAACCCGGTCACCGGACGCAATCGCACGCCGACGACCTACAACATTGACTTTGGCGCGTACTACCCGATTCAGATGGGTGAGAATCGCCAGTTGCGTTTCCAGTTCGACTGGTTCAACGTGACAAACCAACAGCGCGCCATCCGTGAGGATACGACGTTCCAGATCAACAGCGGCGCGGCGGGCATCCCGCCGGTCGAGAACCCGTTCTACGGGCGGGGGACGATCTTCCAGTTCCCCTCGTCGGTGCGTCTGGGCATTAAGTTCCAGTTCTAAGCTGACTGCTTTCATGCGCGTTCACGCGGGCGTGAGAGATTCTTGGGGAGAGGCGTAAAATTTGCGCCTCTCCCCTTTCTTTTCTATGATAATCTTCACTCAAGTTCCTCCACATTTTCAATAGCCCACGGCCATCTCGACCGTCTGAATGGGAGTTGTCGTTATGTTGCTCCGAACGGGTCAGGCTCTCGGTCCACGCACCACTCTTATCTCTTCCCGAGGCGCGTTGTTGTTCACACTGCTCCTGCTTGGTTGCGTACCGGCGGGCGCGCAGGGAGGAGTTGACCATTCGGGGACGGGCGGACGGCACAGCATTCAGGGCCGCATCCTCTTTCCTTCGGGGCAGCGCGTTGACACACGCATCAAGGTCAAGCTGGAGAGCGCCGGCTTCGGCGACCTCTCCATCCTCTCAGATGTGAACGGCACGTTCAGCTTTCGCTCTCTGAGACCGGGTTCTTACGAATCCGCGCGCAAGGGCGAGAACCACAAGGCCGTCGAACAGTTGAATGGCGCGCTCGCGCTCCACCCCGACTTCGCCCTCGCCTTGAGCCAGCTCGGCGTGCAGTACATGAAATTGAAGGAGTTGGGCAAGGCCTCAGAGGCGCTGCGCTCCGCGCTCAAGCTGATGCCGGACGACTACGCCACGCTCCTCACCTACGGCATCGTCCTCTTCGAGAGGCAGCAGTCGTCGGAGGCCGAAGAGCAGCTCCGCAAGGCGCTCAGGAAGAATTCCTCGTCGCCTTCGGCGCACTACTATCTCGGTCTGATTCTCGTCAAGCGAAACAGTTACGCGGAGGCCCAGCAGGAGTTCGAGAGCGCCGTCAGCTCCGGCGGCGAGAGTATGGCGATGGCGCACTACTATCTCGGGGGACTCTACTGGGGGAAGCACGAATATAAGAAAGCCGCCGACTCTCTGGAGACCTACCTCCGCCTCTCCCCGCACGCGGAGAACGCGGAGCGCGTGCGCGCCACGATCAAGGAGCTGCGCGGCAAGGGTTAATCCCGCCGCACGACGCCGTCGGAACCCGGGGCCGTCAGGGCACCACGGGGCGCAACGCCTTCTACGGCCCCGACTTCAACAACGTGGACTTCACCGTCTCCAAGCGCTTCCCGTTCGGTGGCGAAGGGAAATACAAATTCACCATCCGCGCGGTCTTCTTCAATCTCTTCAACCGCGTCAACTTCGCCAAGCCGGTCAACACCATCGCCAGCGCGAACTTCGGCCAGTCGATTGACACTTTCCGCTCGCGCGTCATCCAATTCGTCAGGCGTTTCGACTTCTAAAGTCTGCCGAGCCTTGGCGACCGCTGCAAAAACTTCAGGGCGTTGCCTCTTCGGAAGCAACGCCCTTTTTCTTTCTGGCCGGACGGGTTCAGCGCCGCTTCCGCCCCCACAAAAAAGTGACCACTTTTTTGCATGAAATCCAAAATCATGGAGGAAAATCCTTGTCTCGGGAATGAGACCTAAAAATTAACCTAAGCGTGCAAAAGACTTGCCTTTCACGCGCCCCCCGTTTCCCATCCGGCATAATTCTTGCCAATATTGGCCTTCCGTCGCATCAGCAACGCCAAACCCGGACCGCGAATTCCTTCCGGTTCGATTGATAGACCACACACGCGAACCCAAGCCAGAGCGCTTCGGAGCACATCAATTCAGGTGCGGAGGGAGATTGTAAATGAAGGGAGACAGAACCACGCTGTTGACCTTAGGCGGTGCGGCCCGCGCCGCTCACGTACCCCTCGCACGCCAGTCGTTACATCGCAACATTCTCGATTTCTGTCCCGACAACCATCAGAGCGCGGCGGCTTTCGGTGTGCCGATCAATATGCCGAAGCTTATCCCGAACGTCATGCCAACTGCCGAGACGATAGTCGAAGGCGTGTGCCGTCATTCCGACCTCGTCGAGCGGCCCCAAAGCCTCTCAAACAACTCTTTAAGGAGGAGTACCCAATGCGGATTAGACTTTTCGATTTTAAACTGGGCCTGAGCCTTGCGGCGACGCTCTTCGCCCTGCTGCTTCTACCCGCCGTCACCCACGCACAGATCACCCGCGGTTCCATCGCCGGCACTGTTCGCGACGAGTCCGGCGCGGTCGTCCCCGGCGCCGAGGTCAAGGTGATCGCCACCGGCACGAATAACACGAGAAGCGTGACCACCGACGATTCGGGCTTCTACCGCGTCGGCGCGCTCGACCCCGCCACTTACACCGTCGTCGTCGAGCGGGCCGGTTTCTCCAAAGTCGAAAACCGGGAAGTGTTGGTCAACGCTTCGCTCGAAACCACTTTTGACGCCCAGCTCAAAGTCGGTAACGTGACTGAATCCGTCGACGTCACCGCCGTGTCTGAGGGCATCACGCTCAACAAGACCAACGCCACGCTCGGGCTCAGCGTACCGGGCAAGCAGATCACTGAATTCCCCCTCTCGGCGGGACGCGACGTGAATCAGATCGCACTGCTGTCTCCCAACGCCGTCCCCGCCCCCGGCTCGACCGGCATCTCGGTCAACGGGCAGAGGGCGCGCAACAACAACTTCACGATTGACGGGACGGACAACAACGACATCAGCGTTACCCTCTCCACCGTCTCGATCATCCCCGAGGCGGTCGCCGAGTTTCAGGTCCAGACCAACGCCTACAGCGTCGAGTTCGGGCGCAACTCCGGCGCGCAGATCAACGTCATCACCCGCTCCGGAACCAACGACTTCCACGGCGACCTCTTCCACTACTATCGCGGCAGCCGCCTGAACGCTCTGGACAACGTCGAGAAGCGGAACGGGCAGACTCGGCCTTCGCGCTTCGTGCGTAACCAGTTCGGCTTTGTCGTCGGCGGCCCGCTCCACCTCCCGCGCTTCGGCGAAGGCGGGCGCTCGATCATCAGCGGCAAGGATCGCACCTTCTTCTTCGTCGCCTTTCAGGAAGACCTCCAACGCTCCGGCGGGGCGTTAGGCGCGACCATCAGAATTCCGACTCAGGCGGGCTTCGCCGCTCTCAGCACCGTGCCCCTGCGCGCAGGACAATCGGCTGGGAGCCGGCAGGCGGTGCTCAATTCGTTGTCATTCCTGAATCAGGTTTACGCGCAGAATCCGGTCTTCACCAGCATTAACACGACGGCGGCGATCATCAACGGCGTCCCGATTCAGACCGGCAACGTACAAATCGGGCGCGTCAGCCCGACCGATGGGTTCAACTACCTGATGCGCTTCGACCACCAGATCAGTGAGAACGACAATCTCACCTTCCGCTACACCCGCGAGGCCGGATACAGCGCCAATGTGACCAGCAATACCCAGTTTGGCGATATCTTCGCGGGCACGCAGAATGTCGTTGACCAGAACATGGCGCTCAGCGAGACGCACGTCTTCGGGCCGAACGTGATTAACGAGTTCCGCGGCTCCTACGTCCGCCGGAACCTCAGCTTCCCCGAGAATGATCCGGTCACGCCGACCACGACCATCACCGGGTTCTTCACCGTCGGCGGCGCGAGCAACTTCCCGCAGGGGCGCATCCAGAACAGCTACCAGATTTCGGACACCCTGAGCGTGCTGCGCGGTCGCAACTCGCTCAAGTTCGGAGCGGACATCCGCCACATCCACCTCTTCAATCAGGCGGCATTCAACACGAAGGGGACTTTCGCCTTCTCGAACCTCGCGGCTTTCGTGAACAACGTCGGCACCTCTTTCGAGCAGGCTCTCCAGGTCTCATCTTTTGACGCGCGCCAGTATCAGCAGTCCTACTTCGTGCAGGACGACATCCGTCTGACGCCGAACTTCACGCTCAACCTCGGTCTCCGCTACGAGACCGCAAACAATCCCTTTGGCTTCTTCGGCGCGACCGACGCCCAATCACTTGGCGCACTCGTGCCGGGGCCGGCGAAGCGTGACAACAATAACTTCGCCCCGGCCATCGGCTTCAACTACAGCCCGCGCCGGACGGGCGACGGCTTCTTCGACCGTCTGGTTGGCGATGGACTGACCACGCTGCGCGGCGGTTACCGCAAAAACTACGACGTGCTGTTCTACAACATCCTGACCGTGAACGCCTCGAACTTCCCACGCGTCGTGACGGGCCGGGCCGACAATCCCGTGGACGTCTTCCCGAACATCGCGCCCGTGACCGGCGCTCCCGTCTTCAACCCGCTAGCGACGTTCGTCAACAGCCCCGAAGATTTGAAGACGCCCGAGTCGCACATTTACAGCCTCATCGTCCAGCGCGAACTCAGTCGCACTTACTCGTTGGAGTTCGGCTATACGGGGAGCACCTCGCGCAATCAGGTCAACCAGTTGCAGGCCAACAACGCGACCTTGACCGAGGCGCAGGCGGCGCTCGTCCGCTCGACGGGCAACACGCTCTCAATCCCTTCGGTGCAGGCGCGCCGCGAGTTTCCGCAGTTTGGCTCGCGCGTTCTGATCGCGAGCACGGCGAAGGCGAACTTCAATGCCGGCTTCGTTTCGTTTAACCGCAAGTCCGGCAGCGGGGGACGGCTGAACAACCTGCAATTCGGCATCTCCTACACATACGGCAGGCTCATGAGCAATAACGACGAGTCGCTGGGCGTCGGGGCCATCACCGCCGGTTCGCCACAGGTTCCGCAGGACTTCAAAAACATCGACGCCGAGTGGAGCATCTCGGCTTTCGACCGCACACACCGGGTCGTCTCCAACTACGTTTTCGAGTTCCCGACGCCCAACTTCGCCGAGAGCAACGGCTTCCTCCGCCGGGTCTTCGGCGGGTGGCAAATCTCCGGCATCACCTCCGGCACTTCGGGCCAGCCCTTCTCCATCCTGACGGGCACGGACACCAACGGCAACGGCGCGGGCGGCGACCGTCCGAACGTCAATCCGGATGCGCCTCTGATTCCCGACCCGGTGACGGGCAATCTGCGCACTTTCACCGCGCCGGGACGCTTCCTCGTGCCGCGCAACGCCTCGGGCGCCATCCTGAACTTCAGCATGGCTAACGGCGGCGGCAACCTCGGCAAGAACACGCTTCGCGCCCCAGCCTTCTGGAACACCAACCTTGGTCTCCAGAAGCGTTTCTACATTGACGAGATTCGCCGCTTCACTATCCGTGCCGACTTCCTGAATGCTTTCAATCAGGATAACTACGGCATCCCGGTCAACAACTTGAGCAGTGCCAGCTTCGGGCAAAACCTCAACAACTTTGGCAACCGCTCGATCACGGTCGGCGGCAAGTTCACCTTCTAATGTGAAGGCTGTGTGTTTTGTGAATTTTCAAGGCACGTCCGGGAGGGCACTCGAAAGGGTGCCCTCCTTTCTCCATCCGAGGACAGCGCGCGCGGCTGCCGATCTCGACAGACGACTTTTTAACTTGAAGGAGGCGCGGATATGAAAGCATGGGCACTCTCGCTGTTGCTGCTCGCATTGGGTTCGATGAGTTTCGTACCGGCACTCCCACAAGCTGCCGGGGAGGTCTCGATTCTCAAGTTCGGTTGGGAGAGGGAGCGGATCAGCCAGCGGCCCTCGGTAGCCGAGTTCGCGTCCGCCGACGCGCTGCGCGAACAGTCGCGCAATGAAGTACGCCTCGCCAGTGCGCGGAACTCGCAGGATAAGGGCGCGGCGGGCCGTACGGAAACTCAGATCAACAGGCAGAACGAAGCCGAGGTGAAGGCCCGGCAGACGGCCCCGCCGCGCGACGGCTACAGGTACAAAGTGACGCTCAGGAACGACGGCCAGAAGACGATTAAATCTATTGACTGGGATTACCTTTTCATTGACCCGGTGACGCGGCAAGAGGCGGCGCACCACCAGTTCGCCAGCGACGACACCATCAAGCCCGGCAAGAGCAAAGAGATCAGCGTGCTGTATCTGGTTCCGCCGGTGAAGACGATCAGCGCAGCAATGCTCAGCAAGAAAGAGCCGACGCCCTTTGAGGAAGAGGTGCTGCTCGTCCGTATCCTCTACTCCGACGGCTCGGTCTGGCAACGCCCTTGAGCGCGCTCGTCGAGAACCGACTCGCCCCACTTCGCGAAACAATATAATCAGGGAAAGATGTATGAGGCGGGTGACGCCGCCGAAGTGTCGGCGCGCGCGCGGCGGGCGATCTCTCAGCCCCCGGCGAACATCCGCGCGAAGCCTTCGAGGTCGAGCGCGTGGACAGGCAGTCCGAGCTGTCGCTCAAGCTCGTCCAGACGCATCCCGTCGAGCATGACGGGCTCGTCCGACTTGTGAGCGGTCTGCGGGAGGATGACGAAGTCGCCCTCTAGAGCTTGGCGCGAGGCGAGGACGCAGGAGCCGGTGATGAGCCCGGCGACGACGATCTCGGGGCCGAAATATTTGTTTTCCACCGCGACGACTTTGAGGCGCGAGCCCGTCTGCTCGTTCAAGCCCCCGATTAAATCTTCGAGGACGGGCGCGAAGAGCGTGCCGGTCAGGACGCTTCCCCGGAGTCGCGCGGCGTCGCGCGCCGGGCGACGCGCGAGCCGACGACGGAGCTTTGCGAACTCTTCATAGAAGGAGCGCACCATGCCGACGCCGTCTTCGATCTGCGGGTAATCGCCGTAGTGCCGGCGGCCCGGCACGGCGAGCCCCGCACGCAGGTAAATCTCATCACCGAGGAAAGCGAAGTTCGTCCCCAGCTCCGCGCGCAAAGGCCGCTGCGCCGCCGAGACCTCCTTGATAATCTCGCGGCACCATTCGGGCGTGACGGGCGTCAGCCGCTCGTCCGTGTTGTAGCGCGTGAGCCCCAGAGGCACAATCGCCACGCTCCGAACGCGCGGGTATTCAGCCGCGAGGTCGCGAATCGTGCGCCCGAGGATTTCGCCGTCGTTGATGCCGGGGCATAAAACGACCTGCGCGTGAATCTCAACCCCCGCGTCCATCATCCGGCGCATCTTCGCCGAGATGTCCGCGCGCTCCTCGTCCACGCCGAGCAGGTAGGCGCGCACCTTCAAATCCGTGGCATGAACGGAGACGTACTGCGGCGAAAGCCTTTGCTCGACGACGCGCCGCATCTCGTCCTCGGTGATCGAGCTGAGCGTGGTGTAGTTGCCGTAGAGGAATGAGAGCCGCACATCCTCGTCGCGGAAGAAGAGCGCGGGGCGCGCGTCGGGCGGGTTGCCCTTGCAGAAGCAGAAGAGGCACTCGTTGGCGCACTGGCGCGGGACGATATGCTCGAACGTGACGCCGAAGTCTTCGCCCTCGTCGCGCTCGATTTCGAGCTGCCATTCCTCGCCGCTCGGCTTTAAAACGTCGAGCGTCAGCTCTGTCTCTCCGCCCGTCTGGAAGCGGAAGTCGAGGTAGTCGCGCACCGTCCGACCATTGACGCGCACCACGCGGTCGCCGGCCTCCAACTCCAGTTCAGCGCCGAGACTCTCGGGCGCGACCTCCGTGATGGCGACCCCGCGACGCCTGATCTGCGTGACCGCGGGTGTGACGGCAAATTCGTACATCTGGGAAAACTCGACTTCTCTCTCTCTCTCGCATCCCCTTCAAGAATTCCCCGCCCGCGCGGGCCACTCGCGGCGCACACGGTCGGGGAAATGTGCGCTCCGGCAATCTCACAGTATGGCCGAAGGCCGCGCGCGGTTCAAGCGCCCGGCCAGCATGGGCGATTTCACGCGCGGCGAAAGAGGATAGATGTGAGAGGAGCGCGGGTGTTACGGCCACGACGCGGTGCGAAACATGCGAAGCATCCTGACCGGTCGCGCGCGGTCAGAATGAAAGTCGTTGACAGGACACAGGCTGTGGGGATACTCTCGATTCAGCCGCCGAAGCGGTTGGCGGCCCCTTCCCGAAGACGATTCCGAAGCTCCAGAAGCTCTTATTAATTCCACCTTTCCCTTGAAATAAACGCTCTCCGGGCTCTCCCACGCAAATGCTCAGGCCCCGTTGGCCGCCGCCTTCGCGGCGCGCCTGGCCGCGAGGCATGTTGATTGCAATTCCTAGTTGTGGAGGCGGTGTCTCCCCACGCAGCCCCGTCAGCAGGGTGGACGCCCCGAGAGGTCTTTCAACACTCGCGCGGCTCCCCATCTTGCTCCTGAGCGGCGTCGAGCGGTCCGACGCCGACACGCCCGACGCCGACGGGCGCGCCGACGCCTACCTCTCAAAACCCGTTCGTCCCGAAGAGCTGACCGACTGCATCGCACGCCTGCTCGTGCAGGCGGGCTGAAAAGTTTCACCTCGCAAAGAGAAGCGGCGACGAAAGTTTTTGACTTTCGTCGCCGCTTCTCTTCATCAACCTTCCGGCCCGAACTTTACGCGCCCTTCGAGGCGGTGGTGCCGCCGAGCATCCCGTCGAGCCGCGTGTATTCCAAACCCTGATCCATGGCGACCGCCTCGTAGGTCAGCTTCCCGGCGTAGGTGTTGACGCCCTCCTTGAGGCCGGGGTCGCTCTGGATGGCTTCGAGGAAGCCGCGGTTCGCCAGTTTCAAGACGTAAGGGAGCGTCGCGTTCGTCAGCGCGAAGGTCGAGGTGCGCGGCACCGCGCCGGGCATGTTGGCGACACAGTAGTGCAGCACCCCCTCTTCGTAGTAGGTCGGGTTCGAGTGGGTCGTCGCCCTCGTCGTCTCGATGCAGCCGCCCTGATCCACCGCCACATCCACGATGACCGCACCGTTCGGCACGTCCTTGAGCATCTCACGCGTGACGAGCTTCGGGGCCGCCGCGCCCGCCACGAGCACCGCGCCGACGATGAGGTCGGCCTCCGAGATCGCGCCGTGGATGGCGTAGGCCGACGAGGCGAGCGTCGAAATCTTCGACAGAAAGATGTCGTCGAGTTCGCGCAGACGGTCGAGGTCGCGGTCAATGATGGTGACGTGCGCGCCCATGCCGACGGCGATCTTCGCCGCGTTTGTCCCCACCACGCCCCCACCGATGATGACGACGCGCGCCGCGGGCACGCCCGGCACGCCGCCCAAAAGCACGCCGCGCCCCCCGTTCATCTTCTCCAGATACTGCGCGCCGACCTGCACGGCCATCCGTCCCGCCACTTCGGACATCGGCGTCAAAAGCGGGAGCGTCCCCTTCCTATCAGTGATCGTCTCGTAGGCCACGCCCGTCACCTTGTGTTCGAGGAGCGCCGCGGTCTGCTTCGGATCGGGCGCGAGGTGGAGGTAGGTGAAGAGCAGCAGCCCCTCCTTCGCACGCCCGCGGGCGTCATCCCCACACGGTACTCGTTGTCCTTAATCTCCTTGGGGAGTCCGACGATCACTTTTGGTGTCTCCAATCTAAAGAATGGGTGTCAGGTGTCGAGCGGCGGGCGCCGGTAAAAGCATTTACCGGAACCTCGCGCCCGACGCCCGACACCTGTTATTCAAAACTAACTTCGTCGATTTGCGCGCGCTGGAGCTTGCCGCTGTAATCCACGTAGACCGACTTCCATTCGGTGAAGATGTCGAGGACCTGCGTGCCCGCCTCGCGGTGGCCGTTGCCCGTCCCCTTCGTGCCGCCGAAGGGGAGGTGGACTTCCGCGCCGATGGTCGAAGAGTTGACGTAGAAGATGCCCGTGTACATCTCGTTCATGGCGTGGAAGGCGCGGTTCACGTCCCGCGTGTAGATGGCCGCCGAGAGGCCGTAGCGCACGCCGTTGGCGATCTCGACAGCCTCGTCGAGCGAAGAGGTCGGGATGACCGCCGTGACGGGGCCAAAGATTTCCTCCTGCGCGATGCGCATCCCGGGCGCGACGTCGGTGAAGACGGTCGGCTCCATGAAGTAGCCGTCGGCGTGTGCGCCCTTATCCAGACGCTTTCCGCCGCAGGCGAGTTTTGCGCCGTCCTCCTTCTGCCCCACTTCGACGTAGCCGAGAATCTTGTGCAGGGCGTCGGCGTTGATGACCGGCCCCATGTCGGTCTGCGGGTCGAGCCCGTCGCCGACGCGTAAAGTTTCGGCGTGCTCGACGAGCCGCTCGGTAAACTTCCGGTAGACTTTCTTGTGGACGACGATGCGCGAGGAGGCCGTGCAGCGCTGGCCCGAGGTTCCGAACGCGCCCCACACCGCGCCCTCGACGGCGAGCTCGATGTCGGCGTCCTCCATCACCATGATGACGTTCTTGCCGCCCATCTCGAGCGAGCAGATGGCGTTGCGCTCGGCGCACGCGCCCGCGATGACGCGCCCCGTCTCGGTCGAGCCCGTGAACGAGATGAGCCGCACCGACGGGTTCCCGGTGAGCGCCGCGCCCACGGTCTCGCCGTGGCCCGTCACCATGTTGACGACGCCCGGCGGGATTCCGGCCTCCTCGCATGCCCTGACTAAATTGTAGGTCGAGAGCGGAGTGTCTTCGGCGGGCTTGATGACGACCGTATTGCCGCACACCAAGGCCGGGATGAGCTTCCACGAAGGGATCGCCATCGGGAAGTTCCACGGCGTGATGAGCCCGCACAGGCCCACGGGCTGGCGCACGCACATCGCGAACTTGTCGGGCATCTCGGCGGGGGTGGTGTAGCCGTGCAGGCGGCGGCCCTCGCCCGCGGTGTAGTAGGTGCAGTCAATCGCCTCCTGCACGTCGCCGCCCGTCTCTTTCAAGACCTTGCCCATCTCGCGCGTCATCTCCGAAGAGAGCTTGTCTTTGTCGCGGATGAGAATCTCGCCGAGGCGGAAGAGGAGTTCGGCGCGGCGCGGCGCGGGCAGACGCCGCCAGCGTTCAGCCGCCCCTTGCGCCGCCGCGACCGCGGCCCCCATGTCTTCGGCGGTCGAGAGGGGAAAGCGCCCGACGACCTCGCGCGTGTTGGCCGGGTTGACGTTCTCGAACGTCTCGCCCGAGCGGGACGCGACCCACTCGCCGTTGATGTAGTTGGAATATGTCTTCGCCGACGCTCCGGCGCGAGCCGCCTTGCGCGTGGCCTTGCCGGGTTTCTTAATAAGAGCTTTTTTCGCTTGAACCATAAAGTGAATGGTAAACCGTAAACCGTGACAAGAGAAATCCTATCCTTCCTTGTCACGGTTTACGGTTCACGGTTTACGGCGTTATTGGAATGTGAACTGCACGATGGACTGCGTGATGCGCTCGCCGTTGTAGCGCGAGACGTGCATGACGACGGCGTCGCCGGGCTTGAGCGCGTTGACGATGCGCTCGAACTCGTCGAGCGAGCCGACGCTCGTGCGGTTGACCCGCTGGATGACCATGTACTTCGTGAGCCCCGCGTCGGCGGCCAGCCCCACCTGATCAACCTCCTGAACGACGACGCCGCGCAGGCCCTTGAGGTTACGCTCGTTGGCGATCTGCGGCGTGAGGTCGCTGACCTTGAGGCCGAGGGCGGGCCGGTCGCTCTTGGGCTCAGGCTTCGCGCCGGGCTTGACCATTTCGGGCTTGCCTTCGCCCTTTTCTTCGGGCGTCTCGCGCGTGCTGCTCGGCGGGCGCTCGCCGACCGTCACGGTGGCCGTGCGGCGTTCGAGCTTGTTGTTGATCTCGCGCAGGTAGCCGAGCTGGATGGTCTGACCCACGCGAGTCGAGGCGACGCGGTTGATCAAGTCCTGCGCGCTTGAGATCGGATCGCCGTTGAACTCGACGAGGATGTCGTTGGTCAGCAGGCCCGCCTTCGCCGCCGGCCCCTTATCGGCGGCCATGTCGCGCACGATGGCTCCCTTCGCCTCGGGCAGCCCGTAGACGCGCGCGAACTCGGCGCGCACCGGTTCGAGGTAGACGCCGAGGTAGCCGCGCCGCACCTTGCCCTCTGAAGTGATCGAGCGGAGGACGGTCGAGGCGATGTTCGATGGCAGGGCGAAGCCGATGCCGTTGTAGTCGCCGGTCGAGGTGGCGATCTGCGAGTTGATGCCGATCACTTCGCCGCGCATGTTGACGAGCGGGCCGCCCGAGTTGCCGCGGTTGATGGCCGCGTCGGTCTGGATGAAGCGGCGGAAGCTCGCGCCGAGGTCGGTCTGCCGTTCCTTGGTCGAGATGATGCCCGCGGTGACGGTCTGCTCGAGCCCGAAGGGCGAGCCGACGGCGAGCACCCAGTCGCCGACCTGCACGTCGTCCGAGTTGCCGAGGTTGACCGTGGGGAGGTCGCGCGTCGGCTTGACACGGATGACCGCGAGGTCGGTCTCCTCGTCGAAGCCGACGACCGCGCCGCGCAGAGATTCGCCCGACTGGAGCTTGATCATGATGCTCGTCATGTTCTCGACGACGTGGTAGTTGGTGAGGACGAGCCCCTTCGGGTCGATGATGAAGCCGCTGCCCACGCCCTTCGTCGGGCGGCGCGTGTGCTTGCGCAGCATGTCGAGCAGGGGGTTCTCGCCGTCCTCCGAGTCTTCCTCGTCGCCGTCGCTGCCCTTCTCGGCGATCTGCGGCGCGGCGGCCACGGTGTCGATGTTGACGACCGCGGGCTCGACGCGGCGCGCAATCTCGGCGAACGAGGCTGAGAGGGCCTCGGGCGCGCGCGCGATCTGCGCTGCGCTCTGCGGCGGGTCGTCGAGCGCGACGACGATCCGGTTCGACATCATCGCGCCGATGCCGACGCCGACCATGAGGCACGCCACGGCCAGCGCCGCGATCCACACGCGCAGCTTGCGCAGGATGGCGCGCTCCGATTCAGTCGTCTGTCCCTTGGGGATTTGCAACATAGAACTTACCACCTTCAACTTCAAAGAAGCGGGGAAAGGTCACGCGGCGCGGTCGGTGAGCCTTCTAACGCGGGCTCACGGCGTGCCGCCGGTTCTGTGCGTCGAGCGTCGAGCTTGGGGCACAGGGGCGAGCCCTGAGTATAACCAAACCCGCCGCGCGCCGCAAAGAAGAAGTAAGCTGTGAGCAGTGAGCGGTGAGCAGTAGGCGGTCGTGGCACACTCTAAATTTGGAATCTCGAATCTGAAAACGTCCGCCCGCATAACTCCTATTGCTTACTGCTCACTGCTCACTGCTTTCTCTTCTCCTTCGCTCCAGCGCAGTTCCGAAACGATGACGCCCGCGAGGATGAGCAACGCGCCGGCGTTCGCGCGTCCGCCCATCCACTGGCCGGGGCCGCGCCAGAGCACCGCGAAGAGCGTGGCGAAGACGGGTTCAAGGCTGAAGATGATGGCGGCGTGCGTCGCGGGCATACGCGCCTGTCCCCACGTCCAGAGCAGGAAGGTGGCGATGGTCGCAACCAGCGAGAGGTAGGCGAGCTGCCCGGCGAGGCGCGCGTCCCACAAGAGCGGCGCGAGTTCGCGCGCGAGCGCCGGGGGCAACTGCCCGGCCCCTGAGAGCGCGCCCCACGCCCACACCGCGACCCACGCCGCCACGATCAGCCCGGCGGCCACCGCGATCTGCACGATGCTCAACTGCCGCACGTCGTGGCGGCGCGCGTAGACGCTCATCAAAGTGATGTGCGCGGCGAAGAGCGCGGTGGTGCCGAGCGTGATGAAGTCGCCCGTGTTGACGCCGACGCCTTCAGCCGGCGCGAGGATGAGCACGCCGCCCACGGAAGCCAGCACGACGCCGAGGAGGTTTTCCCTGCCGGGCTTCGTGCGCAGCAGTGCGTAGGCGACGAAGGGCACGAGCGGCGTCGTGAGGCCGGTGATGAAGGCCGACTTCGAGGGCGTCGTGTAGAGCAGCCCCACGGTCTGCCCCACAAAGCCGACCCCGATGAGCAGTCCGAGCGTCGCGCCCGCGCGCCACACGCCGCGCCCCGCCTCCACTACACGCTTCGGGAAGAGGGCGACGAAGACCATCGTCGCCAGCGTCATGCGCACCGCGAGGTATGAGAGCGGCGGCCAGTAGTCGAGAACTTCGCGCGCGACGACGAACGTCGAGCCCCAGATGAGCGTCGTCAGGAGAATCGCCCCGTCGGCGCGGAGGTCTGTGTTAAGGCGCATGGAAAGGAAGTAAGCAGTAAGCAGTGAGCAGAAGGCAGCCAGAGCAACTTGGGTTGTAGCGGGCGGGGCTTGGATTTGAGATTCCAAATATAAAATCTCAAATGCAAGCCCGCCTTTACTGCTTACTGCTCACTGCTCACTGCTCACTGCTTACTCTCAGCAAAACTTTCAGCACTCCCGCGGAGGCGGCGTGTTCAAGCGCGCGGACGCCTTCGGCGAGCGGGAAGTCGGCGTGGATCATGTCTTCCACTTCGACGGCGTCCTTCGCAAGCAGTTCGAGCGCGGGGGCGAAGCGACCGCAGCGCGAGCCGACGATGCTGATCTCGTCCACGACGACGGGCGCGGCGTTGAAGCGTGTCGCGCCGTGGAAGGTTGATTTCAGGACGAGCGTGCCGCGCGCGCGCAGGAGCTTGAGCGCCGTCTCGAAGCCTCTCTCCGAGCCCGACGCCTCGACGCACAGGTCGAACGAGCGTTCGAGCGAGCGCGCCGTCTCCTCGACCGTCAGGGTTTCGACGCCCCGGCGCGCGGCGATGTCGAGCTTTGATTGATGTTTGCCGACGAGCGTCACGCGCGCGCCCGTCATGGCTTTCAAAGCCTGCGCGCACAGCAGCCCGAGCTTGCCGTCGCCGACGACCGCGACGCGCGTCGCTTCGTCAACATGGAGGCGCTCCGTGATGCCGCAGGCGGCGGCCAGCGGCTCGGTGAAGACGGCGCGCTCGTCCGAGACTTCGTCGGGCACGGGCAGAAGGTTCGAGGTGGGGAGTTGCAGGTACTCCGCGAAGGCCCCGTCGCGCCCGACGATGCCGAGCACGGTGCGGCGCGGGCAGTGGCGCGGGTCGCCCGCGCGGCACAGCTCGCAGAGACCGCACCCCGCGTTGATCTCGCCGACGACGCGTTTCCCCTCCAGAGACGCGTCCCCCGGCGCGCTCTCCACCACTCCCACGAACTCGTGCCCGAGCGTCCCCTGAAAACCCGCGTACCCGCGCGCTATCTCAAGATCGGTGTTGCAAATCCCGGCCACGCGCACGCGCACCAGCGCCTCGCCCGCGCGCCCCGGCACGGCCACCTCTGAGAGCCTCAACGTGTCGTCTTCAAATCGTAGAGCCTTCATGGAATGGCTTTTAGCTTTCAGCGGTTAGCATTCAGCTTAATGTCTCACAAGACTTCGAGCTTCATCTCGGCCAGCCTCGTCGGCGAAGGAAAAGCTAACTGCTAAAAGCTGACCGCTCAAAGCTACTTCAAAATCTCTTCGCCCTCGTGTAGGCATTTTCCGGCGTGAGCTCGACGGTCTTCTCGCGGCCCGAGGCGTTGACGCTCAGACGCCACGTGAGTTCGCGCGCGCCGTCGAGGGCAGCGGCGTGCACCCACCACCTGCCGGGCGTGACGACGACGACCGCCTCGCCGCGCTCGTCGAGCTCGGCTGTGACGGACGGGCGCTCACCCATCAGCCGCGTGGCGAAGTCCTCGAAGCGGACGCCGGGCCGCTTCTCGGAGTCGTACTCGCTGCGCGCCGCGGTCATGTTGATGGAGTAGAGCTGGACGGGAACTTTCGTCGCCGCCGCGTCGGCGGAAGGGCGGCGCATGACGATGCGGAGCGCCGTCGCGCCGGGCCGCTCGTCCGACTCAAACGCGCCGCCGCTGCCCGGCGGGAGGTGTCGGTAGACGCTCCACGCGGCGGCGAAGAGTGCGGCGACGAGCGCGACGCGAAGCAGGACGGCGAGAAGCCTGTGTTCGGGAACCTGTGTGCTGTTCACTTGGAGCCGGGCCGTTCGAGCGCGGGCGTCACTTCCTGAGGCCGCGCACGTGTGCGACCAGCGACTCGACCTGCGCGGCGGAGAGTTTCTTTTTGAACGAAGGCATCTTGCCCCGCCCCTGCGTGATCGAGTTGAAGAGGCGTTCTTGGCTCACCTCAGCCTGCCACCGCGCGTCGGTCAGATCGCGCGCCTTGTTGAATTTGGCCTTGAAAGTTTTCGCGCGCCCGTCTTGGCCGTGGCACTTCGCGCAGTGTTTGGCGTAGAGCGCGGCGGCGGCGACATCGTCTGCCTGCTCGGGCAGCGCCGCCCCCGTCCTCGGCGTCGCACCGCCCGCCAGCACTGCGGCGAAGCTCAGGAGGGCCGCGGCGACGAACGCCGCGCGTGATGTTGTGCTCTTCATCGGACGCTCCTCAAAAGCCTTGAATCGTAAATCGTGAATAGATAAGACCTGTTCTTTCTTGTCACGATTGACGATTGACGATTCAAGGCCTTTATGCCATCAGTCCCCTCTCGCGGAGCGCGCTCGTCAGCTCGCGGTCGGTCGGCACGGAGAGAATCTGCCCGGCCACGTCGAGGGTCGGCTTCAACTCCTTGCCGTCGTTGTGCTCCCTGACCCAGCGCGAAGCCTCTTCGTCCTGCTCGACGTTGATGTAGTCGTAAGTCACGCCGAGCTTGTCGAGCGCGTCGAGCGTGCGCCGCGTGTCGGCGCACCAGTCAGCACCGTAAACCTTGACACCTAGTACGGACACTGTTTTGCCCTCTTTTGACCGAAGATTTGCGCCACAATCATAGCACGGTCGGGCTTCTGCCTTATCGTCTCAATTCTCTATCGGCGCGCGTGAGTGTTACAATGCGCTTTCAAAGTCTTTCCGATCATCCTGTGGACAATTGAAGTGGACGAAACGTTGAAGGACGGATTTCACGACGAGTGCGGCGTGTTCGGCATCTTCGGCCACGCGGAGGCGGCGCGCCTCACCTACCTCGGCCTCTACCAGTTGCAGCACCGCGGGCAAGAGTCCTGCGGCATCGTCGCCTCAGACGGCGCGCAGTTGCGCTCCGAGCGCGCGATGGGGCTCGTCTCCGAGGTCTTCGACGAGGAGACTTTGAACCGACTGCCCGGCCCGAGCGCCATCGGCCACACGCGCTACTCGACCGCCGGTGAGGTCTCGATCCGCGAGGCACAGCCCTTCCTCGTCAAGGGCCGCCACGGCCAGATCGCCATCTGCCATAACGGCAACCTCCCCTTCGCCACCGAGGAGCGCCGCCGTCTCGAAGAGGCGGGCGCGATTTTCACTTCGACCTCGGACACTGAGGTCGTGCTCCACGGTATCGCGCGCTCGCGCGCCGCGAGCGCCGTCGAGGCCATCCCCGAAGTTTTGGGCGAGACCGAGGGCGCGTTCTCGATGCTCTTCCTGACGCCCGACGCGCTCATCGCCATCCGCGACCCGCGCGGCTTCCGCCCGCTCGCGCTCGGGCGCCTCGGCGACGCATGGGCGGTCGCCTCCGAGACGTGCGCCTTTGACCTCATTGAGGCCGAATACGTCCGCGACGTGGAGCCGGGCGAGATGATCGTCATCACTCGCGAAGGCTTGCGCTCGTCCAACCCGTTGCCCGAGCGCCCGCACTCGTTCTGCATCTTCGAGCACGTCTACTTCTCGCGCCCCGACTCGATGGTCTACGGGCGTTCGGTCAACGAGTCGCGCCACCGGATGGGCAAGCGCCTCGCCGTCGAGCACCCGGCTCAAGCAGACCTCGTCGTCCCCGTCCCCGACTCGGGCGTCGCCGCCTCAATCGGCTACGCCGCCGAGAGCGGCATCAACTTCCGGCAGGGCCTCGTTCGCAACCACTACGTCGGGCGCACCTTCATCGAGCCGAAGCAGTCTATTCGCTCTTTCGGCGTGCGCGTCAAACTGAACCCCGTGCGCGACCTCATCCGCGGCAAGCGCGTCGTCCTCATTGACGACTCCATCGTGCGCGGCACGACCTCGAAGAAGATCGTCCACATGGTGCGCGAGGCCGGGGCGGCGGAAGTCCACATGCGCATCAGTTGCCCGCCGACCCTGAGTCCCTGTTACTACGGCGTGGACACGCCGGACAAGCGCGACCTCATCGCCGCGCAGATGTCCACCGAGGAGATTCGGCGCTTCATCGAGGCCGACTCGCTTGGCTATCTCTCGCTCGAAGGCATGCTCGAAGCC
>JAIVJM010000333.1 GCA_020199995.1 Acidobacteriota bacterium
AGTCGCGCTCCTCGTCCGTGACCATCTCCAGCGTCAACTCATCATGGTTGCGCAGGAACATCCCCCACTGGCACGACGCGGGAATGTCGGGTGTGCGCTCGAGGATTTCGACGATGGGCCGCCGGAGACGACAAGACGGACGAAGACCTCTTCGCGCGGCTGCCCGCGACCGCCTGGACGATCCACGTCGGCGAGAACCAGTCGCGGGCGAGGTTCCACCTGCCGGGGCCGGACGAGATGTGCTCGCTGCTGCTGGAATTCGCTGCCGCAGGTGACACAGTGGCTTCAGGTCAGACCGCCTGAGGCAAACGCCTTTCTCTACGAAGCGGCCCTCCTAAGGTCGGCATTCGGCAACGGAGAAGTAGTTATGAACCAGAACAAATCCGAGGAGCTGGCCCTCCGCGCCGTGAATGACATGGGCGGCGCCTTCGTCATGGCCCTCGCCTACATCGGCGACCGGCTGGGGCTCTTCAGGGCGATGGCCGGCGCGGGGCCGCTTTCGAGCGCGCAGCTCGCAGAGCGCACCGGCCTCAACGAGCGCTACGTGCGCGAGTGGGCGAGGGCGATGGTGGCGGCGGAATACATTGACTACGACCCGGTGGCGGAAAATTTTGTGATGACGGACGAGCAGGCATTCGTGCTCGCGGACGAGGACAGCCCGCTGTTCGTCGGCGGGGGGTTCCACTTCGCGACGCCGACCATCTGGAACGTGCCGGGCGTCATGGAGGCGTTCCGTGAAGGCGGCGGCGTCTCCTACGCGGAACTCGGCGAAGAGATTCCCGAGGCGGTTGAAAGATTCTTCCGCCCGACCTACGTCAACTTCCTGACCCAAGCGTGGCTGCCCCGTGTCCCCGGCCTGACGGAGAGACTCGCGCGAGGGATAGAGGTCGCGGACGTCGGCTGTGGGTTCGGGCAATCGACGGTCGCGATGGCGAAAGCTTTCCCCGCTTCTAATTTCCTCGGCATTGATTCCCACCCACGAAGCATAGAGAGGGCGCGCCGCCTAGCCGACGAGCAGGAGGCCGACAACGCCGAGTTCATCTGGGGGATGGCGCAGGAGGTGGCGACGATGGGCCGCAAGTATGAGCTCGTGTGCAGCTTCGACTGCATCCGCGACATGTCCGACCCGCTCGGCGTGCTGAAGGCGATCCGGGGGGCGATGGCCGCGGACGGCGACTACCTCTGGTCGGAGCCGAACGCCTCTTCGAACCCGCTGGAGAACCGCAACCCGGTCGGAAAGACCTTCTCCGCCGCCAGCCCGCTCCACTGCCTCACGGTCTCGCTGGCGCACGAAGGCGCGGGGCTCGGCACCGTGATCGGTGAGAGCGGCGCGCGCCGTCTGGCCCGCGAGGCCGGCTTCTCCAGCTTCGAGCGCCTCCCGGTCGAGCACCCCTTCGTGCAGGTCTTCACGCTCAGGCGTTAGAGGGCGGGGTTGTAGCCCGCCACCGGCAAGTCAGTTCAGCGTACCAGGAGCAACGCGGAAGCGATGAGAAAAGAGGCAAAGTACAGGCTCGCCTTCAACGCGCCGAGAGCCACGAACTTCGACACTCCGTCTCATATTGACTTCCAGACGCTCGCCGGCGCGTTGACGGCGGCGTGGGCTAACGACACCTCCGGCGGCCGCGCGCTCGGCGTCACGTACGGGGGGATGCCGGTCATGGGCGAGGATGATTTGAGGCGAGCCTTCGAGCGGCTGCGCGCCATCGAGCATGAATGCCCCGGCGGCAACAAGATCGGCTGCGCAGGGCAGGTACTCAGGGAGATGGGCCTTGAGTAGTCGTCTACCGTTCGCCGTGGGCCCTTCCGGCCAGTCCCCAGCGGCGACCACCGACTTCTCTGAGTGGCTTTTGTAGATGCCCCTGAAAACGATGTCTTGCAGCTCCCGGGCGGGACGGTAAGGGCAGGTTTGCCGCTTTCCTCGATAAGCGTGCTAACGTACCTTCCGGGCACAACGCCTCGCACCGGAGTTCGACGACATCATGTTTCAAGGGGGGGTAAATTCGATGAGACTGGAAGGTAAAGTGGCGCTCGTGACCGGCGCGAGCAGCGGCATCGGTCGCGCCATCGCACAGCGCTTCGCCGAAGAGGGCGCTCACGTCGCCGTCAACTATCTGCCGCGCGGACGCAACGAGGAGGATGCGCGCTCGGTCGCTGACTCGCTCGCCACGCCCGGCATGACGGCCGCGGCCGACGTGACCAAACGCGCCGAGGTCGAGCGGATGGTGTCGGAGGTTGTGGAGAAGTTCGGGCGGCTGGACATCGCGGTCTGTAACGCAGGCATTGAGATCAAGCGGCCCTTCCTCGAAGCGACCGATGAGGAATGGAACACGGTCATCTCGGTCAACCTCTACGGCGCGTTCGTCGTCAGCCAGGCGGCGGCCCGAGGCTAAGGAAGAGGCGGTGTCGGAAATCCCCTGGGGGCGGTTCGGCAGGCCGGAAGAGGTCGCGGCGGTCGCCGCCTTCCTCGCGAGCGACGAGGCCGATTACGTGACCGGCAGCACTTACTACATAGACGGCGGCCTGACGCAGCAGGTGACGCAATATTGAAGCGCGGCGGCGCGGTTAATGTTGAAGGCAGAGACAAGGGGTGACGACGGTGAGGGAGAGTAAGTATCGGCCCATCCGCGACTACGCGCTCATCGGCGACGCCCACACGGCGGCGCTCGTCTCCAGTGACGGCTCCATCGACTGGCTGTGCTGGCCCCGCTTCGACAGCCCAGCGGTCTTCTGCCGCCTGCTCGACAAAGGTAAGGGCGGTCACTTCCGCGTCGGCCCCGCCTCCTCGCACGCCGCCTCCTCACGCGCCTATGTCGAGGGAACGAACGTGCTCGCCACGGTCTTCTCAACCGACGCGGGACAGTTCCGCATGACGGACTTGATGCCCGTCGAGCGTCTGAACCGGAGTCACGAGGGCGAAGACATCGCCTCGCACTACCGCGTCCTCAGACTGTTGGAAGGACTCTCCGGCGAGGCGGAGGTCGAGGTCAACTTCCGGCCCACTTTCGATTACGCCCGCTCCGAAGCCACTTTCCACACTTACGAGGGCGGGGTCGTCGCGCGCAACGGGCGCGAGGCGCTCGCGCTCGCCTGCCCGTCCTCTTTACACGACGACCCTTCGGGGGGCGTCACCGCACGCTTCAAAGTCGCCGCCGGGCAGCGCGTCTGGGTCGCACTCACGTACTTCGCGGACGCCGACGCTCTGAACCACTCAGCCCTTCAAATCAACGCCGACCTGGAATTGGAACAGACGCTCGAATACTGGCGCGAGTGGTCGGAGACCTGCACTTACGAGGGGCCTTACGAACAACTCGTCAGGCGCAGCGCGCTCGTCCTCAAGCTACTGACCTACGAGCCTACGGGCGCGCTCGTCGCCGCCCCGACCACCTCTCTGCCGGAGGAGTTGGGCGGCGTCCGTAACTGGGACTACCGCTTCACCTGGCTGCGCGACTCGTCGCTGATCCTCTACGCCCTGCAACTCCTCGGATACCACGAGGAGGCCACAGACTTCTTCGGGTGGCTGGACGGCCTCTGCATCCCGTGCGGCAACGAACTCCAGATCATGTACCGGATTGACGGCGGCTCGCACCTGCCCGAGCGCACGCTCGAACACCTGGAAGGCTACCGAGGCTCCGGCCCCGTGCGCGTGGGCAACGGGGCTTTCGGCCAGAAGCAGCTCGACATCTACGGCGAGGTGATTGACGCCGCGTACCTCTATCACGAGCGGATGCGCCGTCCCGTCCGGCCCGAACTGTGGGACGCGCTGCGATACATGGCCGACCAGACCGTCGCCCGCTGGCGCGAGCCCGACCACGGCATCTGGGAGGTGCGCGGGGGAACGCGCCACTTCCTCTACTCCAAGCTCCTCTCCTGGGTAGCGCTCGACCGGGTAGTTCGCATGGCATCGCCGGGCGGCCTGCCGGGTGACATTGACGTGTGGACTCGGACGCGGGAAGAGGTTCGCTCCGCCATTCTCGAAGAAGGCTTTGACGAAAAGACGGGCGCGTTCACACAGGCTTTCGGGGAGACTGCCTTGGACGCCTGCGCGCTCGTCATCCCGCAGGTCGGGTTCCTACCGCCGACCGACCCGCGCGTCGTCTCGACCGTCCGCGCGATTCAGGAGCGGCTCACCTCGCACGGGCTAGTCTACCGCTACCTGTCGGACGATGGACTGCCCGGCGGCGAGGCCACCTTCGCGCTGTGCAGTTTCTGGCTGGTGGACTGCCTGGCGGAAGCCGGGCGGGTGGACGAGGCGCGCGAGTTGTTCGAGAAGGTCGCCGGATACGCCAACGACCTCGGCCTGCTCGCCGAAGAGATAGACCCCGTGAGCGGTGAGCTTCTGGGGAATTACCCGCAGGGCTTCACCCACCTCGGACTCATCCGCTCCGCCCTCCACATCGCCAAGGCCGAGGCCCTCGGGCCGGAGGAGCGGGCCGAGAACCCGGCGGAGCGGGCGAGCAGAATGGAAGGCGCTGGACAGGTGCCTGAAGCGCCGCTAGATCAGGGGTGAGAGAGGGCATGACCTTGCCCGCCGTCGGCCTCAGCGCCTCGAAGGGGTGGAGCGCGCACGAGCACGTCCCCGTCGCGTCACCCTTCGCGCCGGAGGCTCCTCCAGCGGCAGGTCTACGACGACGGGGCTGTGATCCGAGATGCGGTCTACGATACTGTCATTCAGGGATTTGAGCGTGCGCCCGAAGTGCGGGGCGAAGCGGTGCGGCCCCTTTTCGGCGTAAGGCTCTGTGAGGCCGGGCGGCTTGACGAAAATCCAGTCGAGCTTGAACCTGCCGACGAAGCCGATGGTTCGCTCCACCTCGTAGGTGGTAATGAAGCCCTTGCCGCCGCGCTGGTTAGAGTTGGCGCACCGTCGGGTCGGCCTGCTTGCGGTACTCGTTGAACCCGCTCAGCAGAATGCTCCGGGGGATTTCCAACCCGGTCAGCCATCCGAGACCTCTCTTCAGCCAGAATTTTTTACTGCCCAGACGTTTTTTGATCTCGCGCTGGATCGAAGTAGGCGTCGTGTCCCGCGTCGACGTGTTCATGTCGCCGGCGACGACGACCGGGTGAGTGATGTCTTTAATCTGCGCGAGCAATTCTTCCAACTGCTCCGCGCGGTTGCCGGGCTTCGTGCGCGACTCCAAGTGAGTGGCGACGACCGTCATGCGCCCGCCGGGCACCTCCGGGTCTACGGCCTCGGCCATCAACATCATGCGCCCGCCGCGCCTGATCTGGCGCGTGACCTTCTCCAGGAAGGCCACCTCGCTCGCCTTCCGCGTGCCCCATTCGAGCGGCCTGACGCCCTCCCTCTCGTCCGCGTACCAGTCGTAGGGCTGACGCTTGAAGGGGACGAGCCGCACGTTCTCCAGCGGGAGGCGACTGAGGATGGCCGTCCCGTGCAGCCCCCTGTAGCGCGACCGGTCAACTCTGATCTGCTCGACGAGTTCCGATCTCTCCTCCTGCCACAGCCTCTCGAACGCCTCCGTGCCGAGCGCGATGGGGTCGACCTCGACGAACTCGACGCCGTAGGCGTAATTCATCCCGAGGGCGGTCGCGAGTTCCGCTGCTACGTTGCGGTAGCCCGTTCGTTTCACGCCCCAGTCGACTTCGTTGAGCACGATGACGTCGGCATCTTTCAGGAGCGCCGCCTGCCGCATGACGAGCCCGCGCTTCTTGCCGCCGCGGGGGTAGTCCGACCTGTCGAGCAGTGGGGAGAGTCGCGACGGGCCGCCGAAAGAGCTCTCGACGGCCTCATACTCAAGGCCCTGCTCGATGTTCCAGGAGACGACGCGGATGACGCGGCCGAGTTTCCCGGCGCTAGGCTTTAAGGGCTTTACTCCGCCTGCCGACGCCTCGTTGCTGACGAATGGCGTCGTGCGCAGCCGTTCGACCTTGGCGAGTAAGGCTGCGGACGGGCTGTCCTTCGACAACAAGAAGAGTTCTTCGTAGGTGAGCAGTTCGGGCCCGTCCGCCTGCGCGGCCGTGGACGCGGTACCCGGCCACCAGAAGATCAGCATGGCTGACAACAATACTTCGCGCCAGGGGTACGGCGACGAGGAACTTCTACCCTTGCGTACATGCCTTCCTGACTTCATGAATCTGCCAACTGACCGGCGCGACGTGACGATTCCGCGCCGCTTCCCATCCCGGACTTACCCGAGTTTGCTTCGGCCGGGCCGGCGCGCCGCGGAAGGCGGCGGCTCAACTCGGGCCGCCGCCTTCTACCCGGCAGATTACCTTCCCGATTGCTATCCCGTCCCTTCAACATCAGCTCAAGTTCTCTACGGACCATCTCCAGAATCGGCTGAAAGGTGCGGCGCTGTTCGGGCGTGAGTTGTTCATACATGTGATGAAGAGTTGCGAAGTCGCTCTCTCTGAAAGTGTTCTTCACGACCTCGCAGGAGACCTGCGATTCCTCCGGGGGGTTGTGACCCGCCGCGCAGCGGGCTTCGGCCAACAGCACACCCAGTGCACCGGCGACGGCGTCCACGACTTCGATCATCGGTCGCATCCCCTCACCGACTCCGGTCGGACCAACTTCACGCTCCAGGTAACTGATGTACGTGGCCGTGACCCCGACA
>JAIVJM010000334.1 GCA_020199995.1 Acidobacteriota bacterium
CAGCCGCACCTTCCACGTCGAAGTCGTTATCGCGGACAACAGCGTGCCCGGCGCAGGTGTGACGATTAAGGCCGCCGAGATGGACGCGGCGCGGCGCGCCATCGAACAATTTAATTTGACGCCGCAAACGCAAGCGGCGGATTAAACGTACAGATTGGAAAAATGAACCCGTAACGGTCGGGCGGCTTGACCGCTTACCCCCGGTTATTTACGATAAATTTTATGAGCAATGATTTTCGTTCGGCGATTATTGAAGAGCCGCCAATAAAGACTCCGGCAGGCAGGACAGGAAAGAGTGCGCCGCGTGCGGGCGAGGAGGAGACCGCTGTGCCAGCTGCCGCATCGAAGGCGGGTGTGCCGCCTCCGGTGCAACCGGGGCCGCCGCGCAGCGTGTGGCGTGAATATTTCGAGTCGCTTGTTGTGACGGCCATCATGGCTCTCTTCGGCATGACGTTCGTGGTGCAGGCGGTGAAAGTCCCGACCGGCTCGATGCAGAACACGATCACGATTGGCGATCACTTGCTCGTCAACAAGTTCATCTTCGCGCCGGGTTCCACGCCGATGCCGTTTCTACCGCAACGCGAGATCAGGCGCGGCGACATCGTCGTCTTCAAATATCCCGGCAATCCCATTGAGCCGTGGCGCGACACGCCGGACGATCCGGGCAACAAACAGTACATCACCAACTACGTCAAGCGCGTCATCGGCCTGCCGGGCGACCGCATCGAATTGCGCGGCACAAGTGTCATCATCAACGGCCAACCGCTACCGGAGCGCGTCATCACAGCCATCAATCACCCCGACGATCCAACTACGGCTGGGCATGAAGAACTCGCGCCCCTGACGATAGAGGCCAACCCACCGCCAGAGGGCAAAGGGCCATATACAGTCGCTTACAGCCCTGAATCGCGCCGGGAGGGGGACGATGATCTGAGTCAACTGCCAATCCACAAACTCTTCAAGGGGCAAAAAACGATCATCGTCCCGCCGAGCCAGCCTGCGAGCGGCTTTCCCTTCATTCAGGACTTTTTCCGCAACACGCGCTGGGAACGAACCGGCACGATGATCAAATAAGTGGCGCGAACAAGGGCGCGCGTCTCGCTGGCAGCGCACGAAGGGAACGAAAACATCTCATGTCTCTCTGGCAACTCGGGGGTTTGGGTTGGAAGGAACTCGCGAAACGCGTCTGGTCGGAAGTTAACGAAGACGACATCTTCGGGCGCGCAGCGCAACTCTCCTACTATTTTCTGCTCGCGCTCTTCCCGCTCCTGCTCTTCATCACAGCCGTGCTCGGCCAGTTTGCCGAGGCGGGGAGCGAACTGCGCCAGAACCTGTTGAGCTTGCTCGGCTCGGTCGTCCCGCAGGAGGCAGGCGACCTCATTCACGAGACAATTGACAATGTGGAGAAAGGTTCCGGCGGCGGCAAAATCTCCTTCGGCATCCTCGCCACGCTCTGGGCTGCCTCAAACGGCATGACCGCGATCTGCCAGACGCTTAACATCGCCTACGAAGTTGAAGAGACACGCCCGTGGTGGAAGGTGCGTTTAGTCTCGCTCGGCCTGACCGTCGCGCTCGCCGTCCTGATACTCTCTGCGCTGACGCTTATGCTCTTCGGCCATCACATCGCCGATTACGTCGCCGCGAGTTTCAGCTTCGGGCAAGTCTTCATCTGGGGTTGGAAGATTTTGCAGTGGCCGGTGGTGCTCCTCTTCGTGCTCATTGCCTTTGGTCTCATCTACTATCTCGCGCCGGATGTGAAGAAGCGCAGCTGGCACTGGGTCAGCCCCGGCGCGATGGTCGCCGTCACGCTCTGGCTCATCGTCTCGTTCGCTTTCCGCGCTTACCTCAGTTACTTCAATTCCTATAACGCCACCTACGGTTCGCTCGGCGCGGTCATCATCCTCATGCTCTGGTTCTACTTCACCGGCGCGGCCATCCTCATCGGCGGCGAAGTCAATTCCGAAATCGAACTGGCGACGACCGGAAAGGCCGAGAAGCAAATAGACCCCGGCAAGGCAAAACCTTTATCACCGACGACTTTCAAGCCGCAACCCGCAGGCGCGAAAACGCCCGGCGAACTCGCCGCCGCCGCCCGTCGGAGCAAAAGAGAGAAACGAAAAAGTAGACCGTGAAAAAATTGATTCGCGAATGCGAGACGGATGCGTGCAGTACAAAAAAAGGAGGGGGCAGATACTTAATCTCTGCCCCCTCCATGTATGTCAGGAGTTCTTAAATTATTTCGACACGTACAGGGCGGGGAACAGCTTGCGCAGATTCTCCACTTTCGGGAGATCATGATGCACGATGTAAGGTTGATCGGGATGCCGCACCGCGTAGTTTTGATGATACGCCTCGGCCTCAAAATAAGAGTTGAGCGCGGTGATTTGGGTGACGATAGGACGCTCGAAGACTTGAGCTTTATTGAGTTGCTCGACGTAGGCGCGCGCAATGCGCTGCTGTTCATCGTTAGCGTAAAAGATGGCGGAGCGATACTGCGTGCCGGTATCCGGGCCTTGCCGGTTTAATTCCGTGGGATTATGTGCGACGGAGAAAAACACTTTAAGGATTTGTCCGAACGAGATGCGCGACGGATCGTAAGTGATGCGAACGGCTTCGGCATGGCCGGTGTTCCCCTCGCTAACCAGATCATAATTAGCCGTCTTGGCGAAGCCACCCGAGTAACCTGAGGTCACATTGCTAACGCCTTTAACATGCTCGAACACGGCTTCAAGGCCCCAAAAACAACCGCCCGCCAGAACGGCAGTCTGCTGCCCCTTCGCCGCAGCGAGCGGCGCGTCAACGACCGGGTCGGGAATCATCACGGCAGTAGAAGCCGCAGCTGCGTTGCAAGCTAACGTAGAGCCGATGAGGGCAACGGCAAGAATGCGAAAGAGAGACTGAAACATATAATTTTACCTTAACCTTGAGAATCGAACGTCGAAGCCGCACCGGAATTGACGAGGCATGTTAAATAGATTCACTTTTCGCTCCGCAAGTTGTCCCGCAAGCGCCGCTAATGACATCTGAGCACTAACAGTTGACGACTCTCATTCGCTGACACCTGTGAGCGCGAGGCCGAGCAGGATGAGTTTCTTAATGCCTTTGTAGAGCGGTTCGATCTCGCAATATTCGGTGAGCGCGTGAGAGTCGCCACAGGGGCCTGCGCCGGTCGAGATTGAAGAGATGCCCGTGAGCAGCGCGGCGCTCGAGTTGTTCGATCCCGTGATCGTGATCGGCGGATTCTCAAACCCGAGCGCCAGATGGACGGCTTCG
>JAIVJM010000050.1:0-12993 GCA_020199995.1 Acidobacteriota bacterium
CCCCTGAGTTTCATTCTGGCCTTGTGGAGCTGCGACTTCGAGGTCCCCACCGAGCAGCCCAATAATCTCGATATCTCCTCGTGCTCGTGCCCCTCCACGTCGTGCAGCACAAACACCGCACGGTATCCGGGCGGCAATCCCGCCACCGCCTTGTCCAATGCTATCCGATCCACCACCGGCATCCGCCGCGGGTCCTCTGTCCCACGCACCACCTGCACCGGCACGTCGCCGTCCTCTGTGGTCCGCTCCATCCGCACCCCACGCCTCCGGAAGTGCATCAGGACCTGATTGACCGTGAGGCGGTGAAGCCACGTCGTGAAGGCCGACTCGCCGCGGAAACTCCCGGCCTTGCGGTGGAGCTGGATGAAGACTTCCTGCGAGAGGTCTTCGGCCTCGGCCGTGTTGGCCGTCATCCGCAGGCACAAGGAGTAGACGCGGCGATGGTGGCGCGAGTACAACTCCTCGAAGGCCGCCATCTCCCCCGCCGCCGCCTTCTGCGCCAGCTCAAAATCGGTGGCCGGCTGGGTGACATTAATGGCCGCCGTCGTCTCGCGCTTTTTCGCGCCCTGCCATAAGGGAAGTGTCGCTGTTTCTGTCATAGGGAACTCCGGTTTATTTGGGCCGCGCCGGGTGCGCCTCGGTTACTAAAAGCTGCCGGGACGTCTCACCGTTTCAGAGCACGGTCGGGCTCTGTGCAATGAAGCAAGCCGGGTGCCATCCCCTGACCGCTTAAATTCCTGTAAATCCTGAGGTTCGAGGGCCGAGCCGTGAGCCTCCTCGACCAAATAAGTCTCCGACAACCGAAAGCGTGTAAGTGCTGCACGGGCTGTTTTCGGGCCGAAACGTGACCGCTCATCCGGCGGCGCCGGGAGTCTCCGAAAGTTTCATTCACCTTTCACGCCTGAAGCGCAATTTCGACTGAAAAAGTTGAGCGGGCGAGATGCCGTGTCGGGGGCTTGAGGAGGTTGGAGGGGAGGGGCTTGTACGCTAGGGAAACAGTCAAACTGAAGCTTGACAGTTCGACCCTCCGGGCATAAACTCACGGGCACTTAGACAATTGATTGCAGGAGGCTGTACACGCACTTTCCCGCAACACTGGGTCTGCATAGCGTGAGAAGGGCCACTACACTCGGCCCTCTACAGTACAAGGCGGGCGAACGCGCCTTACTCCTAAAAATTGAGCCGGGCTTCCGACTCAGCGAGAGCGCCCCACACAGGCCGTAGAAGCTTGTGCGGGGCGATGTCGCATTCGGGGACCTAACTTCCGCCGCGCCCGTCTTCTTCAGCGCACGTAAATCGGGTTCGAGATGATCCACGGTTTATCGCCTGCGGGGCTCCCGAGACGTTCGAGATAGACCTCGACGCGGTAGACGCCGGGGTGTTCAACCATCAACTCTTTCCCCAGCGCTTCCTTCTCTTCATGCACGATCTGTCCGTCCCTGAAAAAGACGATCCGGCTCCTGACGGGGACGCGCGCCGAAAGCCTCAACTCGCGCCCCGCGAGCGCAATCTCGTCGCCCATGATCTTCTTTTCGAGGCTGCTTTCGGCGTCGAAGCGGAAGCCGCCGGCGTCGCAGAAGATGTCGAAGGAGATGTAGCTGTGTCCCTGACGCAGGGCCGCGAGCAGCGTCTCCGCGTTGAGCGTTTGCCCCTTCTCAAGCAGGACGTGGTTGCGCACGACGCGGAAGCTGCGCTCGTAGGGGTCGAGCTTGATGCCGAGGAATTCCTCGCCGGCCTGGTCACGCAGGGAGAGGCCGACGTTGGCGTGCGCGTCATTGCCCGCGATGGCGGAAGCGCGCCGCCCGCCCGAGGCGTTGACCTCGTCCCACTTCTTCAGGTTGGCTGCGGGCCGCTCGTAGAACGTGGAGAAGAGCAGGTCGGGGTAGCTCCAGTATGACCACAGGACGTCGCCGGCGAGCAGGCCGTAGTTGATCTCTTTCGAGTTCGTGTAGAGATTGTAGACCTCGATGCCGTCGAAGCCGCTCAGACGCCAGTCGCGCACCTGCTCCGGGTACGCGATGAGGGCGAGTCTGCCCTCTTCCTTCGCGCGGTTGATGAGTGTCTGGAGGTCGGGCGCTTCAGCCGCCGCGGCGTCTCCGGCGAATCCGGGGATGACGAAGAGGCGCTCGCCGCCTGCGACGACAAGCTCGCTGCCGTTGACGAAAAGGATGCCGTCACGCGTGCCCTTGAGTGTGGCTTCGGCGGTATTGACGAAGGCGGCCGGGTGCTCGGTCATGACGACGAAGACGAGGCGATTTGACTTTGCGCCGCGGACGACCTCGTCGAAGCTGCCCGTGCTGTGTCCGCCGAGCGAGGTGTGGACGTGAAAGACGCCCGCGTAATCGTCGTGCGAGTCGTCTCGGGGCGGCGCGGCGGCGCGCTCGGCGTTGAGCGCCGCGACCACGGCGGCGAGACGCCCGAGCCGGTAGCGGCGGTAGATGAAGGGAGCCTGCGCGACGACGAGCAGGCAGAGCAGCGCGAGCGCGACTTTCTTCCAACGCTTCATCGCTTCGGCCTTCGCTTCATGGCTTCGCCCTCGACGCTGCGGGACGCACGCGCCGCGCCGCCTTCTTCTGAAGTGGACGGCTCAAGCTCATGTCTTCTCCCCGTCCTCGAAATCCACGGACGCGATGTGCTCGGTGATGCTGCGCCCGAGTTGGACGACGGCAACGTGCTCGGGGTGAACCGTGTAAACCTCCAGCCCCGCGCGGTCGCGGAAGACGGCGACGAGCCCAAGGTCGTAGGAGCGCGGGAGCGAGAGCACGTCGAAGCCGACGGAGAGGCTGTGCACCTCGGGGATGATCTCGCGCAGACGGCGCAGGCGCGCGGCGTGTTCCTGTCGCTCCTCCACGCTCACTTCGGCGCGGTATTTCCAGATGACGATGTGTGTCAGCATCTTTCTCCAATTCTTCGTCTTTCTTTTGTCTTGTGTTACTTGACCCGTTCCATCTCGTCGTTGAGCAGTTGCCACGTGCGCCGGATGTGCGACTCGGCGGTGCGGATGTTGCCGATGGCGAGCCGAAGCGTGAGCGCGTCGTGGAGTTTCGTGTGTGACAGAAAAGCCTCGCCGGTCGCGTTGACGGCGCTCAACAGTCGTTCGTTAAGCGCGTCGAGGCGCGAGGCGCGCGCCTCCGTCGTCTCGCCTTCGACGCCGGGGCGTGCGCGGAAGCAGACGAGGGCGAAGGGAACGGGGGCCATCAACTCCCAGTCGGGCGATTCTTCGATGAAGGAGGCGAAGAGTCGGGCCAGACGGCAGTGCTCGCGGATGCGCGCGGCCAGACCCTCGTGGCCGAAGTAGCGCAGCACCATCCAGAGCTTGAGCGAGCGGAAACGCCGACCCAACTGGACGCCGGTGTCCATCTGGTTGCGCACCTCGCCGGCCTCGCCCTCGCTCGTGCGCAGGTATTCGGCGACGAGCGAGAAGGCGCGGCGCAGAGTGTCCATCCTCCGGCAGTAGAGGACGGAGATGTCAATCGGCGTGAAGAGCCACTTGTGCGGATTGGTGACGACGGAGTCGGCGCGCTCGCAGCCCTCGATGGCGTAGCGCAGCTCGGGGACGATTGCCGCCGAGCCCGCGTAGGCCGTGTCCACGTGCAGCCAGAGCCGCTCGCGCGCGCAAATGTCGGCGATTGTCGGCACGGGGTCAATGCTCGATGTCGAAGTCGTGCCGACGGTGGCAACGACGCAGAAGGGGAGGAGTCCGGCGCGCCGGTCTTCTTCAATGGCAGAGGTTAAGGCTTCCGTGTTCATGCGGAACTGGTCGTCGGTCGGAATCTTGCGCAAACTTCGCTGCCCGAGCCCGAGCGTGATGACCGACTTGTCAACGGACGAGTGGGCCTGCTCCGAGGCGTAGACGCGCAAGAGCGGCAAATCCGCGCGACCGCTCATGCCCTCTTCGCGGACTCCGACGTCGAGCGCCTCGCGCGCGGCGGCGATGGCGTGCATCGTCGAGACGGAGGCCGTGTCGTAGATGATGCCCTCGAACTCTTCGGGGAGGCCCATCATCTGGCGGAGCCAAGAGAGCGCGACCTCTTCAAGCTCGGTCGAGGCGGGCGAGCCACGTCAGCCAGAATCTCATCCATCGGCTCGCCTTGTTCCGGCGGCGAAGATGGAAGTTGAGAGCGAAGCTCGCCGGGCTTGACTTGCGCGAGCACTGGATAGCGCTCCATGTGCGAGAGGTAATCGCCGAGCCGGTCAATGATCTCGTGCCCGTAGCGCCTGAAGTCTTCGGCGTTCATGTCTCCGAGCGGGGGCGCAAAGCCGCTCGCTTCGGTTTTCGTTTCCTTCATAAGTCTTCAAGCCGCGAGTTCGTCGAGCGGTGGGAACTTGTGCTGCCGGCGGCCCGGCGGGCCGTCGAATTTCTTCGAGGTTTTGTAGAGCTCGAAGCGACCGTCCGAGGCGGCCTCGGCGCAGCGCTCACGTAAGCGCCGCATCTCTGCGGCGCTCAACGGAGTGAAGTCGCGCGCAAGACGCAGATTCTGGCGTAGTATCTTGAGCGAATCAATGCCGCTCACGGTCGAGGCGACGGGCAGGCTCATCGCGTAGCGCAGAGCCTCCGCCGGAGTGACGACGCGCTTTTTGACGGGCGTGCCCTCGCCGCACATGCTCTTCATGCCGAGCGGGGCAATGCCTTGGCGCAGGACTTCGGGCAGGACGCGCTGCTCGAAGCTGCGGAATGTGCCGTCGAAGCAGTTGAGCGGGAACTGGCAGGCATCGAAGGGAAAGCCGCGCGCGAGCATCTTCAAATGAATGTCCGGGTCCTTATGCCCCGTGAAGCCGACGAAGCGGACTTTGCCTTCGCGTTTGGCCTGCTCCAGCGCCTCGATGGCGCCGCCGGGCGCGAAGTGCATGTCGGGGTCGTTGTCATAGACGACCTCGTGAATCTGCCAGAGGTCGAGGTGGTCGGTCTTGAGCCGCCTGAGCGTCTGTTCGAGCTGCCGCATCGCCACGCGGCGGTCGCGCCCGTGCGAGCAGACTTTCGACATCAGGAACGCCTCGTGGCGGCGGCCTTCGAGCGCCTTGCCCATCAGCTCCTCGCTCCGCCCGTCGTGATACTCCCAGGCGTTGTCCATGAAGTTGAGCCCCGCATCCAGCGCCTCGTGGACGATGCGGACGGCCTCGCGCTCGCTCTTGACCAGCCCGAGGTGATAGCCGCCAAGCGCGAGCGCCGAGACCTCCTCGCCCGTCCTGCCCAGCGCCCGGCGCGGAATCTCGCCTGAAGCCTTGCCCATCTGCTGTTCGTCTCCCTACCAGTCTGAAGCGCCTCCCGCGTGAGCGGGGTTCGGCGCAAAATCAACCCCGGATAAATGTCTTGTGAATGGTGAGACGAAGTATGCCACGAGCGCGAGCGTTTAGAGAAGAACGAGACAGTACCGCGAGCGGTAGAGAGCGAGTCACCATCATTGCGGAATGCGGATTTCGGATTGCGGATGATGGGAGAGGCATTTTAATCCCCAATCCGCAATCCGAAATCCGAAATCGGCACGCCCGTTCGCGGTACTGTTTGGTAGACGAGTTCGCAAAAGAAAAAGAGGGAAAGGCTTCGTTGAGCCTTCCCCTCTTGACGGTCATTAAAGTCGCCGGGCGACGTCTAGCGGTAGACGTTCTCGCCGCGGTACTTGTCTTTCCACTCGCTCTCGAAGTGCTCGGCGTCGGCGTCCTCGCGCGCGTTGACACCCATGTAGATGCCGCCGTTGCGGATGCCTTCGTCGTAGCGAGCCGCGTGCTCCTCGGGGATGCCCGAGCCGACGAGCGCGCCGACGAGGCCGCCGGTCAGTCCGCCCGCGCCCGCGCCCGCAAGCGCCGCCGCGAGAGGCCCGGCGATGACGAGCCCGAGGCCCGGAAGCGCGACGCTGGTGCCGATGGCCGCGATGGCTCCGAGCACCGCGCCGACCGTGCCGCCGATGGCCGAGCCAGTGCCCAGACCTTCGAGCGCCTTGCTGCCGACGCTGTCATCGTCGGCATCCACGCCGGCGAAGTGCGTCTTGCGCGTCTCGTCCGACATCATGACGTTGATGTCGTCCTTGCCGTAGCCGCGCTCGGTCAATGAACGATAAGCGCCTTCGGCGCTCTCACGGTCTTTGAAGAGCCCGTGCACCGAGCGGCCCCCGGTGGTGGCACGCGCGGTGGCCGTGCCGGAGTCGCCGCCGATGGCGTCGTTGCGCTCCTGCCGCGCATTGCCCTGGGCGTTCTCACGCTCGCCCTCGCGCTCCAGCCTCTCGTTGCCAGTGACCGCGCCCGCGGCGTCCTTCGCCGCACCCTTGACGCGCTCGCCGAAGGCCGAAGCCTCTTCGCCAATACTATCTTTTTTGTAGTCGCCCATCGTTTTCTATCCTTTCGTTTACTCTGAGATTAAAGTTGATGGTCACGTCGGCCCTTGTCCGAAGGCCGCACCGTCGTGAAGACTCTAGACTCGCGCATGAGCGATTCTGATTCAAGCTTCGCGCGTGCCGGGTCGCCACTGTGTACGATTTTCTTTCCCTGACTAGCCTGCAGAAGAGGTGAATGGCAAGCAGCGTGCCGCAAAGGAAGTAGGAAACATTTTGCAAATGTTCCGGAATCGCGTATTATTCGGCGCATCCTTTTCGCAGTCGTATTTTTCGATACATCCTGGCACCGGCTTTACTAAAACTGAACATCCGCCTCCCGCACCCGACGTCGAACGCGTGTGCGGGAAGTAGATAACGAGAACCCTTAAGCTTGAAAGGAGCGCGGGCCGCGTCCCCGAAGTCCGAGAGAGGGGCCGCCCGCTTCGCCGAAACGGTTATGAGAAAATTAACATCAATGGCATTCGCTTTTCTGCTGGCCGCAACGATGGTTAACGTGGGTTGCCAGCCGCCCGGCGGCGGCGGCACGACGGGCGGCGGCGACAAAGTCCGCGTCGGCGTCTTCATGTCCCTCACAGGGGACACGGCCAACTTCGGCATCTCTTCCACGAACGGCATCCAGATGGCGAAGGACGAGGTGAACTCGGCGGGCGGCATCAACGGCAAGCAGGTCGAGCTGATCGTGCAGGACGACCGCTCGGACGCCTCGGAGGCGGCCACCATCGTCACCAAGTTCGTGACGCAGGATCAGGTGCACGCCATCCTCGGCGAGGTCGCCAGCTCGCGCTCGATTGCCGCCGCGCCCATCGCGCAGAACGCGAAGATACCGATGCTCACGCCCTCCTCGACCAACCCCGAGGTGACCAAGAAGGGCGACTACATTTTCCGCAGCTGCTTCATTGATCCCGTGCAGGGCGCGGCCATCGCGCAGTTCGCCGCCAAGAGCCTCAACGCCAAGCGCGCCGCGCTCATGGTTGACCGCAAGAACGACTACTCGACCGGGCTGGAGAAGGTCATCACCGAAGTCTTCACCAAGCTCGGCGGCCAGATCGTCGTCACGCAGTCGTATCAGGCGCAGGATCAGGACTTCAACGCACAGATTACCTCGATCAAGGGGGCGAACCCCGATGTGGTCTTCGTGCCCGGCTACTACGGCGACGTCGCCCTCTTCGCCAAGCAGGCGCGCGACAAAGGCCTCACCGTGCCGCTCGTCGGCGGCGACGGCTGGGACTCGGCACAGCTCTATGCCATCGGCGGCGCGGCGCTCGACGGCAGCTACTTCACCAACCACTACTCGCCCTACGACACCGACCCGAAGGTGGTCAAGTTCGTCAACGACTACAAGCAGCGCTTCGGCAGCGTGCCCGACGCTCTGGCCGCCACGGCCTACGACGCCGCGCACATCATGTTCGACGCCATCAAGCGCGCCAACTCGCTCGACGGCAAGGCGATCCGCGACGCGCTCGCCGCGACCAAAGATTTCCCCGGCGTGACGGGGAGCGTGACGTTCAACGAGAACCGCGACGCCGTCAAGCCGATCATCATGGTCAAGATCGAGCCGGGCGGGAAATACGCCGTGCAGGAGCGCGTTCAGGTCGAAGGCGCGGCGATGCCTTCGAGCATGGGCGGCGGCGCACCGGCCACCGGCGCTTCGCCAGCGGCGGGCGCGTCACCTGCGGCGGGGGCGTCACCAGCGGCGGGCGCTTCGCCTTCCGCCTCGCCCGCGGCGGGCGCGTCACCCTCGATGAACGCGAATGCGACGGGCGGAGGCGCGAGGAACACGAACGCCGTGCCTTAGTCGTCACGGCGCTTTCCGTGTTGAGGCGCAAACTCCATTTGTGAAGCCGCCGGGCAAGAGTCCGGACGCGCCCGGCGGCTCACGAAAATTCAGGGCGGCAACCTTCAGCCCCTCTCCAAAGCTTTCCCGACTCACGAGCATGAGCACGTTCCTACAACAGCTAATCAACGGCATCACGCTGGGCGCAATCTATGCCCTCATCGCCCTCGGCTACACGATGGTCTACGGCGTCCTGAAGCTCATCAACTTCGCGCACGGCGACGTCTACATGGTCGGGGCCTTCACGGGCTATTACCTCGCCAACGGCCTCGGCGTGCGCGGGGCGCAGACGCTCGGGGTGGCCCCGGACGGCCTCGTCGCGCGCGGCCTTCTCGGCGGGGGCGTATTGGAGCCTTCGCTCGTCACGGCGCTCGTCGTGATGCTGCTGGCGATGGTCATCTGCGCCGCCATCGGCGCGCTCATCGAGCGGCTCGCCTACCGGCCCGTGCGCAAGTATTCGCGCCTCACCGCGCTGATTACGGCCATCGGCGTCTCGCTCCTGCTGGAGAACGGCGGGCAGGTGGTCTTCGGGGCCGAGCCGAAATTCTTCCCCGTGCTGTTCGAAAAGCAGAACGTTCAACTCTCGGAGGGAGTGACGATCAACAGCGCCGACATTATCGTGCTGGTCATCGCGCTTGCGCTCATGATCCTGCTCCAGTTCATCGTCTACTACACGAAGACGGGGAAGGCGATGCGCGCCGTCTCGTTCAATTTGCAGTCGGCGAAGCTGATGGGCATCAACACCGACCACATCATCTCGTTCACGTTCGCGCTCGGCTCCGCGCTGGCCGCCGCCGCGGGCGTTTTGGTCGCCATCCGCATCCCGCGCATTGACCCGCTGATGGGCATCCTCGTCGGGCTCAAGGCTTTCGTCGCGGCGGTGCTGGGCGGCATCGGCAACATCCCCGGCGCGGTGCTGGGCGGGCTGCTCATCGGTATCACCGAGACGATGATCGTCGGCTACGGCAACCCGACCTATCGCGACGCAGTCGCGTTCGTGATTCTGATTCTGATTCTCCTCTTCCGCCCCTCGGGCCTCCTCGGGTCGGTCGCACAGGAAAAGGTTTGAGGAAGTAAACAGTTTTCAGTTTTCAGTTTTCAGATTTGAAATCTCAAATTTGAGATTTCAAATCTCAGAGGCCGAAGGGTTGGAACTGAAGACTGAAAACTGAAGACTGAAAACTGACTCACTATGTCCCGCACCGCGCGCAATCTCATCTACGCAGTCATCATGCTCGGCATCCTGTTCGCCCTCGATTTCGTCTTCAAGGGGAACATGATCAGCCCGTACTTCGTCCGCATTATGATGCTGTCAGGGATAGCGATTACGCTCGCCGTCTCGCTCAACCTGATTAACGGGTTCACGGGGCAATTCTCCATCGGGCACGCGGGCTTCATGGCCGTCGGCGCGTATTCTTCAGCGTATTTCTCGGTGAACTACGGCGCGACTCTGGCCGAAAGTCTCGGCGGAGGGATGCCCGGCTGGGTGGTCTCGCTGTTGCTGGCGACTCTGGTCGGCGCGCTCGCCGCGGCCATCGCGGGCCTCGTGGTCGGCGTGCCTTCGCTCCGCCTGAAGGGCGACTACCTCGCCATCGTGACGCTCGGCTTCGGCCAAATCATCGTCGTCCTCATCAACAACATCGAGTCGGTCGGCGGCGCGCGCGGCTACTCGGGCATCCCTATCGTCAAGAGCTTCTTCTGGATTTTCCTCATCGCCGTCGTGACCATCGTCGTCGTCTACAACATCGTCAACTCGGCTTTTGGTCGCGCGCTCATCTCGATCCGCGAGGACGAGCTGGCCGCCGAAGCGATGGGCATCAACACGACGCGCTACAAGGTTCTGGCCTTCGTCATCTCGTCGGCGATGGCCGGGGCGGGCGGTGTGCTCCTCGCACACTTCGACGGCTACCTCAACCCGAAGTCGTTCGAATTCATCCGCTCCTTCGAGATTCTGATCATGATCATCCTCGGCGGACTCGGCTCGATTGTCGGCTCCATCCTCGGCGCGATCCTGCTGACGGTGCTGCCCGAGGCCTTGCGCGGCTTCGCCGAGTACCGGATGGTCATCTACTCGCTGCTGCTCATCATCCTCATGATTACGAGGCCGCAGGGCCTTCTGGGCAACGCCGACCCGTTCAAGGGCTGGCGCGCGCGGCGGCAAAACAAGACACGGACGGAGGCGGAGGAGATTACGGCGGAAGACACGCGCGACATCAACGAAGGGGTTGATAAAGCGACGCTCGGCGAGCGCCAGCGCGACACTTCACTGGGCAAGGGGGACGCCTCGAAATGACGACACCGAACGACGCGCCGCGCCCGCACACTTCGACGCCGCCGCTCACATCGGCGAGCGGCGCGGACGGCGTTTCAATCCTCAAGACCGAAAAATGTTCGATCCGCTTCGGCGGCCTCGTCGCCGTCAACACGCTCGACATGAATGTGCGGCCCGGCGAAATCTACGGCCTCATCGGGCCGAACGGCGCGGGCAAGACGACCATCTTTAACCTTTTGACGGGCGTCTACGAGCCGACCGCGGGCGAGATATATTTTCAGGGCGAGCGGATTGACGGCAAGCGGCCTTACGAGATCGCGGCGCTCGGCATCTCGCGCACGTTCCAGAACATACGACTGTTCCCGAGCATGTCCGTGCTCGACAACGTCCTGACGGCCTGCCACATCCACACGCGGCAGACGCTCGCCGACGCTGTCCTGCGCACGCCGCGCTTCTCGGCGGACGAGCGCGAGCACACGGACTTCTGCATGGAGCTGCTGGAAATCTTCGGCCTCGCGCGCTACCGCGACGAGGGCGGCACGAGCCTCCCTTACGGCAACCAGCGCCGATTGGAGATCGTCCGCGCGCTCGCCACGCGCCCGAAGCTGCTCCTGCTCGACGAGCCGGCGGCGGGCATGAACCCCTCGGAGCAGGACGACCTCCTCAACCTCATCCGGCAGATCCGCGACCGCTTCCGGTTGACGATCCTTCTGGTCGAGCACAACATGAAGGTCGTGATGGGCGTCTGCGAGCGCATTCAGGTCGTGGACTACGGCAAGTCCATCGCGCTCGGACTCCCCGAAGAGATCAGGAACGACCCGAAGGTGATCGAAGCCTATTTAGGAGATTAAGACAGTCAGCAGTGAGCAGTAAGCAGTGAGCAGTTCAGACCTGCTTTTACTGCTCACCGCTTACTGCTCACCGCTCACTTGTTCTATGCTTACTCTGGAAAATATCTCGGTGAATTACGGCGCGATTAAGGCTTTGACGAGCATCTCGATGCACGTCGAGCAGGGCGAGGTGGTGACGCTGATTGGCGCGAACGGCGCGGGGAAGACGACGACGCTCAGAACCATCACGGGCCTGCTCGCGCCGCGCGAGGGGCGCGTCACGTTCGAGGGCGATGACATCAGCGGCGCGCCGACGCACAAACTCGTCGCGCGCGGCATCTCGATGTCGCCCGAAGGTCGCGGCGTCTTCGCCAACCTGACCGTGCGCGAGAATCTCCAGATGGGCGCCTACCTCAAGAAGAACAGGCGCGAGATCGCGGAAGACATGGAGCGCGGCTTCAAGATGTTCCCGCGCCTCGAAGAGCGCGAGTCGCAGAAGGCCGGGACGCTTTCGGGCGGCGAGCAGCAGATGCTGGCGATGGCGCGCGCGCTGATGTCGCGGCCCCGGCTCCTCCTCTTGGACGAGCCCTCGCTCGGCCTCGCGCCGCTCGTCGTCCACACCATCTTCGAGGCCATCGAAGAAATCCGCGGCAAGGGCACGACCATCCTCCTCGTCGAGCAGAACGCGCACGCCGCGCTCGGCCACTCCGACCGCGCATACGTTTTGGAGACTGGCCGCATCGTCATGGAAGGCCCGTCGAAAGAGCTGGCCGCCGACCCGCGCATCAAGGAAGCATACCTCGGCGAGTGAGCGCAGAGCCGGGAGCGCGGGGCACCCTCCGAGTGCGCGAGTCACGCATTGCTGACTAAAATCCCGCGCGAGCCTCCGACGTAAATTGATGCCGAGTCCAAACGTAGTGAGATTCCTGTCGCTGTTGTTGTCGTGTGCGCTCGTCGCGAGTTGCGGCGGGCCGGGTCAGCAGCAACAGCAGGGGGGCGGTGGGGCGACTCCGCCCGCGGACGAGAAGATCAGAATCGGCGCGTTCATGTCGCTGACGGGCGATACCGGGCAGTACGGGCTCTCGGCGTCCAACGGCATGCTGATGGCCGTCGAGGAGGCGAACACACAGGGCGGCGTGGGCGGTAGGCGCGTCGAGCTGATGGTGCGGGACACGCGCTCGGACGTGGGCGAGACCGTGCGGGTCGTGAGCCAGTTTATTGGAGAGGCCCACGTTCACGCGCTGCTCGGCGAGATCGTCAGCTCGCGCTCGCTCATCGCCGCGCCCGTCGCGCAGGCCGCGGGCGTGCCGATGCTCACGCCCTCCTCGACCAGCGCCGAGATCACAACCGTGGGCGACTATGTCTTCCGCAGTTGTTACGCAGACCCCTTTCAGGGCGCGGCCATCGCGCAGTTCGCCGCGCACACCCTTCAGGCACGCCGCGCCGCCATGCTGCTCGACCGCGAGCAGGAATATTCGATCCGGCTCGCGCAGTACATCCACGAGGCGTTCCGGGGACAGGGTGGGGAGGTCGTCGCCGAAGAGGTCTACGAGGCGGGGGCCGCCGATTTCACGCCGCAGCTTCTGGAGATTTCGCGCGCGCGCCCCGATGTCGTCTTCGTCCCCGGCTACTACCTCGAAGCGGGGCTTCTGGCGCGGCAGGCGAGGGAGCTTGAGTTGAACGTGCCGCTCGTCGGCGGCGACGGCTGGGACTCGCCCCGCCTCTTCG
>JAIVJM010000050.1:13173-58152 GCA_020199995.1 Acidobacteriota bacterium
GCGCCGGCTCGCTCGAACGCCGCGCCATCCGCGACGCGCTCGCCGCGACAAAAGACTTCCGCGGCGTGACCGGCGTCGTCACCTTCGACGCCGCGCGCAATGCGGTCAAGCCGGTCGTCATCATCGGGATCGGCCAGAACGGGAAGCAGACCGTCCGTGAACACATCACGCCCGAATCAATCGTGCCCGCCTCCACCCCCACGCCGAGCCCCACGCCGCAGAAGAAGAGACGTAGGCGCGCGCGTTGATGAAAGCCCCCGTCAACTTTTCCCATCCTTGAGGCGCTTCGCGCCTTTGGCAATCGGCTCTTCCGACCTAACCTTCAGTCAGAGACGCGCGGGCCGCGGCCAGCGCCTCGGCCACGCGCTCGGGCGAGGTACCGCCCGTCTGCCGCTTGGTCGCCAGCGTCTGTTCGAGCGAGAGCGCTTCGTACACGTCCTCGGCGACGAGCGTCGAGAATTCGCGCAGCTCTTCCAGATCGAGCTCGTGCAGCTCCAGACCTTTGCCCAGCCCGTAGAGCACCATCCGGCCCGCGACTTCGTGCGCCTCGCGGAAGGGCAGCCCGCGCCGCGCGAGATAGTCGGCCATCTCGGTCGCGTTCATGTAGCCGACCGTCGCGGCGTCGCGCGCGCGCCCCTCGCGCACGCGCACGTTCCTCAAGACCGTCGCCGTCACTTCGAGCGAGGACGAAAGCGTGTCCGCCACGTCGAAGACCGCCTCCTTGTCTTCCTGCATATCCTTGTTGTAGGTGAGCGGCAGGCCCTTGACGAGCGTCAGGAGCGCCAGCGCGTGCCCGTAGACGCGCGCCGTCTTCCCACGCACCAGCTCCAGCGCGTCCGGGTTCTTCTTCTGCGGCATGAGGCTCGACCCGGTCGCCACCGCGTCGCTCAGCTCGACGAAGCCGAACTCGGTCGTCGCGTAAAGGATGAGGTCTTCGGCGAGGCGCGAGAGATGCGCCATCACAAGCGAACCCGCGCACGCGAACTCGACGCAGAAGTCGCGGTCGCTGACTGCGTCGAGGCTGTTGCGCGAAACCCCCTCGAAACCGAGCGCGCGCGCGACTTCTTCACGGTCCACAGGGTAACTTGTCCCCGCCAGCGCCGCCGAGCCGAGCGGCAGAATGTTAGTGCGCCGCCGCGCCTCCGCGAGACGTTCGCGGTCGCGCGAGAGCATCTCGAAGTAAGCGAGGCACCAGTGCGGCCATAGCACCGGCTGCGCGCGTTGCAGATGCGTGTAGCCGGGGAGCACCGCGTCCCTGTGCGCCTCGGCGAGGTCGAGCAGCGCGCCTTGCACTTCACGCACGCGCCCCCCGACGCTCTCAATCTCGCCGCGCAGCCACAGGCGCAGCGCCGTCGCCACCTGATCGTTGCGGCTGCGGCCCGTGTGGAGCCTGCGGCCCGCGTCGCCGACGAGCTCGACGAGCCGAGCCTCGATGAAAGAATGCACATCTTCCGCGTCCGCGTCTTCGTCGAAGTAGGCGTCGCCGCGCTCGGCGGCGCGCGCCAGAAGCGTGCGGAGCCCTTCGGCGAGCGCAGCGGCCTCTTCGTCGCCCAGCACTCCGGCGGCGCGCAGCGCCTCGCCATGTGCCATGCTCCCGCGCACGTCCGCCTCGAAGAGCCTGCGGTCGAAGCCGAACGAGCGGTTGAACCGCGCGAAGCCGGGATCAGTCAGGCGCTCGAAGCGCCCGCCCCAAAGTTTTTTCGATTCGCCCATCATAGTTTTCCGCTCCCGGCCCATTCTAAACCAAAGCGCGCGGGCCGGGTGCGCGCGACACCGCGTAAAAATCACTCCCTGATGTTGCGCACGGCTTTACCCTATGCATCTTTGATGCTATTTTATGCATCTATGCAGTAATTATGCAAATATAGTGCATAGGCAGCGCCAATGGACAAAGAGAAAAGACAGCAGAAAATCCTGAGCCTGATCCGCGCGAAGCGGATCGGCACGCAGCAGGACTTGACGGGGCAACTGGCGCGCGCCGGGGTTGTGGCGACGCAGTCGAGCGTCTCGCGCGATCTGGAAGAGCTGGGCGTCGTCAAGCTCAACGGCCATTATACGCTGCCCGCCGCGCCGGGTGGAGCGGCGGGACGGCGAGGCCTTCTGGGTCTCGACCCGGCGGGCGATTGTCTGGTGGTGGCGAAGTGCGAGTCGGGGCTCGCCTCGGCGGTGGCGGTTGAGATAGACCGCGCGGCGATCAGCGAAATCGTCGGCACGCTCGCGGGCGAGGACACCATCTTCATCGCCGTGCCGGAAAAGAAGGCGCAGCGCGGCGCGATGAAAAAAATCTGGGAACTGTTCAAGTAAAGACTAAGGACAGTCTGGAGTCTGAAGTCCGGAGCCGGAAAAAGAGAGTCTTTCTTTCCGGCTCCGGACTCCGGACTCCAGACTTAAAAGAGGAGAGGGCGTGACGGAGAAGAAAATCAAGAAGATCGTGCTGGCGTATTCGGGCGGGCTGGATACGTCGGTGATGCTGCACTGGCTGCGCGAGCGCTACGGGTGCGAGGTGGTCTGCTACTGTGCGGACGTGGGACAGGGCGAGGAGCTGGCCGGGCTGGACGAGAAGGCGCGTGCGACGGGCGCATCGAAGCTCTACGTCGAAGATTTGCGGCGCGAGTTCGTCGAGCAGTATGTGTGGCCGGCGGTCAAGGCCAACGCGGTCTACGAGGGCGTCTACCTGCTCGGCACGAGTCTGGCGCGCCCCGTCATCGCGAAGCGGCAGGTCGAGATTGCGCGCCGCGAGGGCGCAGACGCCGTGGCACACGGCGCGACGGGGAAGGGCAACGATCAGGTGCGCTTCGAGCTCACCTACTACGCGCTCGAACCCGACATTCAAGTCGTCGCGCCGTGGCGCGAGTGGGAGTACAAGGGGCGCAGCGACCTCATCGCCTACGCCGAACAGCACCGCATCCCCGTGACGGCGACGCACGCGAAGCCCTACTCGACCGACCGCAACCTGATGCACGTCTCCTACGAGGGCGGCATCCTCGAAGACCCCTGGGCCGAGCCGCCCGCGGACATTTTCCAGATGACCGTCGCGCCCGAAAGCGCGCGCCCCGAGCCCGAGTACGTCGTCGTCGGGTTCGAGCGGGGCGTCCCGGTGAGTGTTGACGGGGAGGAGTTGGGCGCGGTCGAACTGCTCGAACGGCTCAACCGCATGGGGGGCGAGCACGGCGTCGGGCGCGTCGATCTGGTCGAGAACCGCTTCGTCGGGATGAAGTCGCGCGGCGTGTACGAGACGCCGGGCGTGACCATCCTTCAGGCCGCGCACCGCGCGCTCGAATCGCTGACGATGGACAGAGAGGTGCTGCGGATGCGCGACGCACTGAGCCTCAAGTTCGCCGAGAGCGTCTACTACGGCTTCTGGTTCGCGCCCGAGTCGGAACTGATGCGGAAGGTAATTGACGAGACGCAGCAGACGGTCACGGGCGAGGTGCGCCTGAAGCTCTACCGTGGCAACACGACGGTCGTGGGCCGCCGCTCCCCTCTCTCGCTCTACCGCGCAGACCTCTCGACCTTCGAGGCCGACACCGTCTACGACCAGCGCGACGCCGAAGGCTTCATCAAGCTCAACGCGCTGCGCTTGCGAGTGCAAGCTCAAATTAGCAGTAAGCAGTGAGCAGTAGAAAGAGAAAACAGTTTTTGCTATTACTGCTTACTGCTCACTGCTTACTCTAAAGGGGGACGGATGGAAGAACACACGTTGGGGGTGCGGGTCACAATCGTCGAGGCCGAGAAGATGGGTTCGGTCGTCTCGGGCCTCGGGTTGCCGCGGACGCTGGCGGTGGTCGGCGACGAGCGGCGCGCGCGCGTGGGCGACGTGCTGGTGGTGCGCGCTCTGACCGATAGCGCGACTTACGGCAACCTCGAACTGCCTTCGGGCAGGCTGGCGAAGATCAATCCGGGCGACGTGATCGTCGGCGCGCTCGGCAGCCGCCGCGCCCTCAAGGGTTTCGTGGGCGACGTGCCGGAGACGGTCGGGGCGGGCGACCGGCTACACCTTTTGAACATGGGCGGCGTGATCGGAGAGTGCAAGGGTCACCATTCGAGCCTGAGCGACGCCATCGAGGTCGAAGTCCTCGGGCTCGTCTACGACGAGGAGCAGAACGTGCGCAACATCTCGGACGGCGCGTTGCCCTTATGCGACACTCTGCCCGCCGCGTGCGCTCCGCTCGTCTTCGTGGCGGGCGCGTGCATGAACAGCGGCAAGACCTACGCGGCGACTGAAGTCATCCGGCAGGCGACGCGAAGGGGCCTGCGCGTGGCGGCGGCGAAGCTCTCGGGCGTGGCGGCCTTGCGCGACACGCTCAACATGGCGGATCACGGGGCGGTGGCGACGGCGAGCTTTCTGGACTGCGGGCTGCCCTCGACGGTCGGCGTCGGCGACCTCGCGCCCGTGGCCAAGGCCATCATCGCGCGTTTGAACGAGAGCGCGCCGGACTTGATCGTCATCGAGTTGGGCGACGGCATCCTCGGCGGCTACTCGGTCGAGTCGGTCTTCGACGATGCCGAGCTGCGCGCACATTTAGCGGCGCTGCTGTTCTGCGCGGGGGATTACGTGGGCGTGTGGGGCGGCGTCGAGCTGTTTCGCAGGCGCGGGCTTGAGGTGGATGTGGTGGCGGGGTCGGTGACGGATTCGCAGATGGGCGAGGACTACATCGAGCGCGAGATAGGCGTGCCCGCCGGGAACGCCAAGCGCGACGGCGCGCGGCTCTTCGAGCTGATTAAGGCCAGAGTGGATGCTCACTCGCCGCGCGAGTCGCTCTACGCCTGAAGCATGCGCACTCGACGACGTTGACGACGCGTGTGTTACGAGGGGCGGCGGCGGAAGGTTTCGCGCGGGGGGCGACGACGGCGCGGGCCGAAAGCGAGACGGGCGAGGCGGCGAGGTGAGTGATGAACATTCGTGTCGGCATCTTTGGCGGGTCGGGCTACGGGGGCGCGGAACTGCTGCGCATCCTGCTGCTGCACCCGCACGCTGAAGTCGTGCTGGTGACGGCGAACGAGCACGCGGGCAAGGCGGTGGGGGAAGTGCACCGGAACCTGAACGGCCTCACGCCCTTGCGCTTCGTGAGCGCGCCGGAAGACCCCGGCGCGCTGGACGGACTCGACTGCGTCTTACTAGCGTTGCCGCACGGGCAGGCTCTGGAGATTGCGCCGCGACTGCCGCAGAATGTAAAGGCGATTGACCTTTCCGGCGACTTTCGCCTGTCGAGCGCCGAAGAGTTCGCGGAAGCTTACGGACGCGAGCACACGGCGCTTGAGTTGCAGCGCGAGTTCGTCTATGGCCTGACGGAGTTCAACCGCGAGCACATTAAAGAAGCGCGGCTCGTCAGCAATCCGGGCTGCTTCGCGACGGCGACGCTGCTCGCGCTCGCGCCGCTCGTCGCCGGAGGGCTGACAAAGGGGCGCGTGGTGGTGGACGCGAAGACGGGCTCTTCCGGCTCGGGCGCGAAGCCCGCGGCGAACACGCACCACCCGCAACGCTCGAACTCCTTTTACGCCTACAAGCCTTTCACCCATCAGCACGTGCCGGAGATCGAGCAGAGCTTGCGCGCGGTGGGCGACTGGACTGACGAGCTGATTTTTATGACGCACTCGCTGCCCGTCTCGCGCGGCATCTTCGCCACGGCCTATGTCGAGACGAAAGAAGAGCTGGGCGCGGAGGGCGCACGCGCTCTCTTCGAGGAGTTCTACCGCGATGCGTTCTTCGTCCGTCTGGTAAAAGGCTCGCCCGACATCAACTGGGTGAAGTTGACGAACTTCTGCGACCTCGGCTTCGCCGCGCGCGGACGACAGCTCGCGGTCTTCTCGGCGATTGACAACCTCGTCAAGGGCGCGGCGGGTCAGGCCGTGCAGAACATGAACCTGATGTTCGGATTGGAAGAGCGGACGGGGCTCATGCTCTTCGGCGGGAATCCCTGAGCTTCGAGAAATGATGACGACGAAAATAAACAAGACGTTCGACGAGGTGGCGGCGCGCGAGGAGGAGTTTCAGCTCGCGACGTACAAGAAGTTTCCGTTCGCGGTTGAGCGGGGCCGGGGCGCGTGGGTCGAGACAGGGGAGGGTGAGCGTTTCCTCGACCTCTACGGCGGGCACGCCGTGGCGGCGACGGGGCACTGTCACCCGCACGTCGTCGGCGCGATCAAGGCGCAGGCCGAGACGCTTCTGTTCTACTCGAACCTCGTCTATTCGGATGTGCGCGCGCGGGCGGCGGAGAAGCTCGTCGGCCTGAGTTTTACCGCGCTCTCCGGGCCTTGTGCGACGAGCGCGGGATGCTTCTGATTTACGACGAGGTGCAGACGGGCGTGGGGCGCACGGGCCAGTGGTTCTTCGCGGGGAGCGGGGCGGGCGGGGGCGTCGTGCCTGACGTCGTGACGCTCGCGAAAGCTCTGGGGAGCGGCGTCCCCGTCGGCGCGTGCCTGACGACTGAAGGCGTAGCTGGGGCGATCAAGGAGAACGATTTGGGGACGACCTTCGGCGGCGGGATGCTGGCGATGGCGGCGACGCTCGCGACGCTCGAAGCGATTGAGGCTGACGGGATGCTGGAGAACGCGCGGGCCGTCGAAGCGTATCTCCGCGAAGGACTCAAGGGCGTGTCGCACGTCGCCGGGTTGCGCGGGCTCGGCCTGCTGCTCGGCGTCGAGCTCGACGCGCCCGTGGCGGCGAAGGCGCAGCAGGCTCTCCTCGAACAACACATCATCACGGGCACGTCGAGCGACGCGCGCGTGCTACGCTTGCTGCCGCCGCTCTGCCTGAAGACGGAAGAGGCCGGGCTGTTCGTCGAGGAGTTGAAGCGCGCAATGGAAAGTCTCACTTGCGCCCAGCCGTCGTGAGGTCTTGATGGTCGAGATGGTGTGCGTCCTGATGACGAAGCGGCTGGATGCGCGGGACGAGAGGATGGACGGAGTGTGATGCCGAGAGATTTTCTGAACACCGCGGACTGGACGCGCGAAGAGCTGGAAGGTCTGCTCGCCGCCGCCTCGCGCTTCAAGCGCGGCGAGGACGCGTCGAAGCCTCTGGCGGGCCGCTCGGTGGCGCTCGTCTTCTTCAATCCCAGTTTGCGCACGCGCGCTTCGATGCAGGTGGGAGCGTACGAGCTGGGCGGGAACTCGGTCGTGCTGGAGCCGGGCGGGACGAGCTGGACACTGGAGCACCGCGAGGGCGCGGTGATGGACGGCGACAAGACCGAGCACGTCGCGGAGTTCGTGCGCGTGCTGGGACGCTACAGTGCCGCCATCGGCGTCCGCACCTTCGCGCCCATGAAGGATTGGGACGAGGAGCGGCTTGACCCCGTGCTCGCCGCCTTCGCGAAATATGCGGAAGTGCCCGTCATCAACCTCGAATCGGCGATGCATCACCCGTGTCAGGCGATGGCCGACATGTTGACGGTGCGCGAGAAGCTGGGCGAGGGAAAAAAGCGCGTGCTCCTGACGTGGGCGTGGCACCCGAAGCCTCTGCCGATGGCCGTGCCGAACAGCTTCGCGCTGGCCGCCGCGCAGCTGGGGCACGAGCTGACCATCGCGCACCCGCCCGGCTACGAGCTGGACGAAGAGCTGGTCGCTGAGATCAACCGGCAGGCGTTCGACGCGGGAGCGAAAGTCACCGTGACGGACGACGTGGAAGAAGCCTTCGACGGTGCGCAGGTGGTCTACGCGAAGAGCTGGGGCGGGCGGATGTTCTACGGCGACCCCGCGGACGATGTCGAAGAGCGCGCGCAATACCGGAGGCAGTGGATCGTGGACGCGGAGAAGATGCGGCGCACCGACGGCGGCATCTTCATGCATTGCCTGCCCGTGCGTCGCAACTGCATCGTGACCGACGAGGTGATCGACTCGCCCGCTTCGGTCGTCATCGACGAAGCGGAGAACCGGCTGCACGTGCAGAAGGCGATCATGGCACGCCTGCTGGCGTAGGAAGAATTAACATGGATGGAGAGGATGGACAGGATGGAAGCCAACTGGTGAACGATGAAGGTGGAGTGATGAATAAAGAGCAAGCGGTCTTTCATTCGTCGCTGCGCACTCATTTTTCTTTCTTCCATCTCTGTCCATCCTCTCCATCCATGTTAATTGAGTGGTGGAGGTGAGAGATGTATCAGCAGCGCCTCGATTTGTTGCGTGAAGCCCTGCCGTACATTCAACGGTTCAAGGGCAAGACTTTCGTCGTCAAGCTTTCGGGGAAGGTGACGGAGGAGCACGATAACCTCGTCAGTTTGGCCGAAGAGCTGGCGCTGATGCATCAGGTCGGAATCCGCCTCTGCGTGGTGCACGGCGGGGGCAAGCAGCTGACTGAGCTGGCCGCGCAGATGGGCGTCGAGCAGACGATCATAGACGGGCGGAGGGTGACGGACGACGCGACGCTCGACATGGCGAAGATGATGTTCGCCGGGAAGATCAACACGGACATCCTCGCGGCGCTGCACCATCGCGGGGTCGAGGCGGTGGGGCTCTCGGGCGTGGACGGAAATATCGTGCTGGCCGAGCGACGCCCGCCGAAGGAGATTATGAACCGCGAGACGGGCGTCAGCTCGTCAGTTGATTTCGGGCACGTCGGCGACATCGTGAGGATCAACGACCGGCTGCTTCAGGTGCTGCTCGACCACGACTACATGCCGGTCGTCTCGTCGCTCGGAGCGGACGCAGAAGGCCGCGTCTTCAACATCAACGCCGACACCATCGCCGCCGAAATCGCCGTCCGGCTCAAGGCCGAAAAACTCATCATGCTGAGCGACGTTGACGGCATCTACCTCAGGCCGGGCGAGCAGGCGGCCAAGCTCTCGCGGCTGACCACGGACGAAGTGCTGGAGCTGGTGCAGAGCGGCGCGGCGACGGGAGGGATGATCCCGAAGCTCCAGAGCATCACCGAGATTCTCAAGCGCGGCGTGGGGAGCGCCCATATCATCAAAGGCTCTCTCAGAAACGCGCTCCTCTCCGAAGTCTTCACGGACGAGGGGACGGGGACGATGATCGTCGCCTAAAGAAGGCAAAGGGAAAAAGGTAAAAGGCAAAAGGGAAAGAGCCGCGAGAGAAGGCGAGACGCAGCTCCGAAGGAGCGGCAGGCAGAAGCCCCGCTCGTCAGGGCAGGGCTTCTGCCGAGAATTAAAAGCCGGAGCCCCCAATGGGCGGCACGTTCCATCGGTAGGCGTATCGCTCCCTCGGGGCTCTAAATTATTTGAGGGCCTCGGCGGCGGCCTCGAAGTAGCGCCTCTCGTGTTCGAGGCCGTGGTCGGCGCAGAAGCGTGCGAGTTTGGCGTAGCGCTCGCGCGGGTTGGTGTTGGTCGCCCAGCAGATTTTCGCCATGCACTCGGGGCAGGCGTCGAGCGGACGCCGGTCGGTCTCTTTCAGGTGATTCGTGCCGCTCATCACGCACTCGTACTTCGTGCAGTGCTTGATGGAGAACATGTGGCCCGTCTCGTGCGCCGCGATCTTGAGCGTCCTCAGCAGCATCAGGAGAAAGCTTCGCTCGTCGGCGTTGGGCTGGCCGAGGCGATAGAGAGACCAGACGCCGACCCGCTCTCTGTAGGATGCCTGCCCGAAGACGTAATTCAACTCGACGCCGGGATAGAGATCGGACGAGGTGAAGGCGATGAGGGCGGCGGCGTCTTCGGCGAGCTGTGGGCGCAGGAGCTTCATCGTGATGTGGCTGGCAAGAATCTGCCGGTCGCCCCACTGCGGGTGGATGCGTCGCGCCTCGGCGGGAATGTCGGGGAGCGCCTGCTCGAGCTTGAGTTTGACTGGGAGGTTAAAGAAGTGCGACATGAACTCGGTGGCGAGCGCGACGATCCGCCTCTGCGCGGGGGTGAACTCGCCGAGCGGCTGGATGTAGAGGACGCGGCGCGCGCCCGTCGGCCTCACGGGGTCGCTCTGGAGGTATTCCTCGAAGGTCTGCCCGGCCTCGGGCGAGGTCGTCAGCCAGTCGCCGGGCCGGGGCTTGCCCATCGGCTTGTGCAGGTGTCTGACCGCGGCCAGAGCGCGCCGGAGGCTTTCGGGCGACGCCTCGCTTTTTTGGACGGGCGCGTCGGGAGTCGGGGCGGTCTGAGGCGCAGGCTCCCGCGGCGCGGACTCCCGACCCGGCGAAGTGGCGCATGAGAGCGCGAGGAGCAGGCAGAGGGCCAGCGACGCGCCCGAGAGGATGGCTCGCAAGTTTGACCCTCGGCTCATTTCGGGCGTTTGAAAAAGTAGACGTGCATGCTCTTGCCGTAGCCGTCGCTGATGTCTATAGAGTGTTTGATGCCGACCATCTCCCAGCCCTCTTCGCCGAGTTTGGCGAATGCGTTGGCAAGCGCGTCGTCTTCATTCCTGCCCTCGATCTCTTCGGTCTCGCCCGGATAGTGCCTGACCACGGCCAACGCAGTCGTCGAGGAGGAGCCGAAGACGGTCTGCTTGCGTGTGGTGTGAGTGATGGCGCAATACTCCCACTTCGAGCGAGCCGCCGCGCCGCCCTTCGCGCCCTCGGCCTGCGGCGGCTGTTCGAGCCCTTCGCCTTCGCCGCGCGGCAGCGGGATGACGGGGCCGGCTGCCGGCCCTCCTCTGGGTCTGCGCGCGCCTTCGGACTGTTGCGCGGCCTGCGCGGACGAGCAGGGAAGAATGACGCCGCCGCCGACAAGGACGGCGAGAACGAGCGTGAACTGGAGCGTGTGGCGAGTTCTGTTCATGTATGGAGAGCCCCTTCCGTCGAGAAAAATCAAACTACCTGCGAGGCAAACACGCCCGGAGGGTTTGCCGGTGCCGAAATATTAAATGAATAATGGCCGGGCGGGAACTCCACGACAGTCGTTCGGTCGAATCGGACGCGAGAAGAGGAGGGCGTTTGGAGAGAGCGAGGGTGAGCCGTTTCGCGCGCCGCCTTTTGAGCGAGTGGGGGCGTCGCGGTTGGCCCGCGGCTGGCGAGCGTACGGTCGTCGCGGTGTCGGGCGGGGCCGACTCGACGGCGCTGCTCCTCGCTCTCGAAGAGCTTTTGCGGGCCGGGCGGCTCGACCTGCGCCTGACCGTGGCGCATCTGGATCACGGGCTGCGGGGCGAGCGCGGCGCGGAGGACGCGCGCCGGGTCGCGGAGCAGGCGCGCTCGCTCGGGTACAAAGTCGTTATGGGACACGCGGCGGTCGGCGAGCTGGCGTCAGCGGCGCGCGACAATCTTGAGCAGGCGGCGCGGCGCGCCCGCTACGAGTTTCTGGCGCGTGCGGCGCGCGAGGGGTCGGCGCGCGTGGTGCTCGCGGCGCACACTTTGGACGATCAGGCCGAGACGGTTTTGCTCCGCCTCCTGCGCGGGAGCGGCGCCGAAGGGCTCGGGGGCATCCGTCCCGAGCGCATGCTCGAAGGCACGGACGAAGTTTTGCTCCTGCGCCCGCTCCTCGGATGGGCGCGGCGCGCGGACACCGAAGGCTACTGCCGCGAGCGCGGCGTCGAGGCGCGGGCGGACGAGATGAACGCCGACGAGCGGTTCGCGCGCGTGCGCGTGCGGCGCACACTGCTCCCTCTGCTTGAGACCTTCAACCCGCGCGTGGCCGAGACGCTGGCGCGGACTGCCGACTTACTCAGTGAGGACGCGCGCGCCCTCGAGCTTGAAGCCGCGCGGCTGCTCGAAGCGGCGCATGACGACCGGGTTGCTGAGAGCGAGACGCCGCGTGGGGCGCGGCCTGTGCGCGCCGACGTGCTCGCCGCGGCCCCGAGAGCTTTGCGCAGACGCGCCCTGCGGCAGTGGCTCGCGCGTGGGCGCGGCGATTTGCGCCGGCTGGAGTCGGTGCACGTCGCGGCGGTCGAGAAATTGTTGGAGGGCGAGAGGAACGGGCGCGTGGTCGAGCTGCCGGGCGGCGCGAGCGTCGAGCGGCGGCGCGGGCGTCTGTTCTTCACCGGGAAAAGAAAGATTGAAAAAGGCGCACCCTGAACATACAATCGGGCGTGTCTTTTTAACGCCGGTTGCCGACCGGCGATTTTCGTATGGCGGCGCGGGCCGAGCAAAAAGCGAGGTGGGATGAACGAACAACTGGTCGAGATTCACAGCTCCGGCGAGATCGCCGGGCGCGTCAAGGCAATCGCGGCGGAAATCTCCGAAGCCTCGCGGCACAAAGAGCTGACCGTCCTCGGCATCCTCGAAGACGGTTTCATCTTTCTCTCCGACCTCCTGCGCGCGATTGACGCGCCCCTGCGCACGGCCTTCCTGCGCTACGACCACCGCGCCCTCGGCGGCGTGCAGGACTTATCCTTCACCACTCCACTCGACCTCGGCGGGCGCGACATCGTGCTTGTCGAAGGCGTCCTCAACACTGGCATCACGCAGGAATACCTGATGAAGCAGCTGGAATCGCGTGGAGCGTCGCGCGTCCGCCTCTGCGTCCTCATAGACAAGACGGATGAGCGGCGCACGACCGTCGAGCCGGAATGGCGCGCCTTCGAGTCGCACGAGCCTTACGTGGTCGGCTACGGGCTCGGGTTTCAGGAGCGCTGGCGCGAGCTTCCCTACCTCGCGAAACTCGCGGGCGGGAATGAGCCACAGAGTCGCGTAGGCACGGAGAAGAAGGAAGACATTTTGAGGGAGATTTGAACGAGGGAGACCCGCTTTGACGAAGCGGCGAGGTTAAATCAATCCTCCGGCTCTGCCTCTCACAAACTTCTTTCCTCCTTTGATTATTCTCTGTGCCTGCGGTGCCTCCGTGGCGAATCCTGAACCGGAAGCTCAGCGCTCGTCGTCAACAAGCAGGGGCGCGACTCGAAACAGCAGTCCTACGGCGAGCTGGTGCAGCAGATTCGCGACGGCAAGGTCAAAGAGCTGACCATCAGGCAATCCGAGGTCGTCTCGATTGCCAAGGCCGACAAGCAGGAGTCCCGCACTCCCATCGAGGGCGACAAGATCAAGGGCGACTTGATGGCGCTCGCCGTCGAGAAGGATCAAAACGGCATCCCGCGCGTCGAGAAGCCGCAGATCGAGCCGGCGGGCGGCGGCCTGCTGTGGTCCATACTGGCGTGGTGGGGGCCGGTGCTCCTGCTCGTGGGTTTCTGGATTTTCATGCTGCGGCAGATGCAGTCGGGCGGCAACAAGGCGCTCTCGTTCGGGAAGTCGCGCGCCAAGCTCCTCAACAACCAGCAGAAGCGCGTCACGTTCAAGGACGTGGCGGGCGTAGACGAGGCCAAAGAGGAGTTGCAGGAGATCATCGAGTTTCTCAAGGAGCCGCAGAAGTTTCAGAAACTCGGCGGGCGCATCCCCAAAGGCGTTTTGATGATGGGGCCGCCGGGAACGGGTAAGACTTTGCTGGCGCGCGCCGTGGCGGGCGAAGCCAACGTGCCCTTCTTCTCGATTTCGGGTTCGGACTTCGTCGAGATGTTCGTCGGCGTCGGCGCTTCACGCGTCCGTGACCTCTTCGAACAGGGCAAGAAGAACGCGCCCTGCATCATCTTCATTGACGAGATTGACGCCGTCGGTCGTCATCGCGGCGCGGGCCTCGGCGGCGGGCACGACGAGCGCGAGCAGACTCTGAATCAGCTCCTCGTCGAGATGGACGGCTTCGAGTCGAACGACGGCGTCATCCTGATGGCCTCGACAAATCGGCCCGACGTGCTCGACCCGGCGCTCCTCAGGCCCGGTCGCTTCGACCGCCGCGTCGTCGTCTCGCGCCCCGACGTGCGCGGGCGCGAAGGCATTCTCAAAGTACACACGCGCAAGATTCCGCTCGGCGAAGACGTTGACATCAGCATCATCGCGCGCGGCACGCCGGGATTTACGGGCGCTGATCTTGCGAATCTCGTCAACGAGGCGGCTTTGAACGCGGCGCGCTATAACAAGAAGATCGTGATGATGACCGACTTCGAGCTGGCGAAGGACAAAGTCCTGATGGGCGCCGAGCGTAAAAGCATGGTCATCACCAACGAAGAGAAGCGCGTCACGGCCTACCACGAGGCGGGCCACACGCTCGTCGGACTTAAAGTTCCGAACGCAGACCCCGTGCACAAGGTGACGATCATCCCGCGCGGGATGGCTTTGGGGCTCACGCAGCAGTTGCCCGAAGGCGACCGCCACAACTACACGAAGGACTATCTGCTCGGGCAGATCGCCATCCTGATGGGCGGGCGCATCGCCGAAGACCTCTTCATGGGGAGCATCACGACGGGCGCGTCGAACGACATCGAGCGCGCGACTGAGCTGGCCCGCGCGATGGTCTGCGAGTACGGCATGAGCAACCTCGGGCCGCTCACCTTCGGCAAGAAGGAGGAGCAGATTTTCCTCGGTCGCGAAATCTCGCAGCACCGCGACTACTCCGAGGACACGGCGATCAAGATTGATCAGGAGGTCAAGAAAATCGTCGGCGACCAGTACGAGCGCGCGAAAGAGATTATAGACGGCAACCGCGACGTGATGGTGCGTCTTTCGGAGACGCTTCTCGAGCGCGAGACGCTCGACGGCGTGCAGATTCGGCGCATCGTCGCGGGCCTCTCGCTCGACGACGACACGCCCGCCCCGCAGAAGGACGACGAGAACCGCCCGCAGCTCAAAGAGCCTACGGTGAATCCCCTCAAGCCGATCCTGCCGCCGATCACGGGCAGCAACCCGGCGACGGCCTGAAGCCGAGGGTCATAAGGGAAAGAGATGAAGAGGGGAAAAGGGGATTAACCTTTTCCCCTCTTTCGCTTTTACCCCTGCATCCCTTTTTGTTTTATGAATCGTGAATGGAAACTCATACGCGGCTCGCTCGTCTATGGCGGGCGCACTCTCGTCATGGGCGTCCTCAACGTGACGCCGGACAGCTTTAGCGATGGAGGGCTCTTCCTTGACCCGCGGCGGGCCGTCGAGCGAGCGCGTGTGATGGTTGAGGAAGGCGCGGACATCCTCGATGTGGGCGGCGAGTCCACGCGACCGGGCGGCGCACCTGTCAGCATCGAAGAAGAGATTCGGCGTGTCGTGCCCGTCGTCAAAGCGCTGGCCGGAGTCGTCACAGTTCCCATCTCGGTTGACACGACGAAGGCCGAAGTGGCCCGCGCCGCGCTCGCCGCCGGGGCCGAGATCGTCAACGACGTCTCGGCCCTGCGCTTCGACCCGACGCTCGCCGACGAGGCCGCGCGCGCGGGCGCGGGGCTCGTCCTCATGCACTCGCGCGGCACAAACGTGTCGATGCACGCCCTCGAACCCGTCGCGGACATCATGCGGGAAGTCACGGCGTCTTTGCGCCGGAGCGTGACGGAGGCCGAGCGGCGGGGCGTCGAGCGCGCGTCGCTCGCGCTCGACCCCGGCATCGGTTTCGGCAAGTCGCAGGAGCAGAACATCGAGCTGGTCGCGCGACTCGGCGCGCTCGCCGAGAGATTCCCGGACTTCCCCCTGCTCGTCGGCACGTCGCGCAAGTCTTTCATCGGACGTCTGCTCGGAGGCGCGCACATCGAAGAGCGCCTGCACGGGACGATGGCAACCGTCGTCGTCGCCGTCCTCAACGGCGCGCACATCGTCCGCGTCCACGACGTCCGCGCCGCCGTCCAGACCGTGCGCGTGGCGGACGCGATAAAAGCCGTGACAGGTAAACCGTGACAGGAGAAATGCTGTTCTTTCCTGTCACCCCTCACGGTTTACGGTTCACGGCTTTTTAGGGTTAAACTGTCGGCAATGTCTGTGAGCATAAAATTCATGCGCGCTCTGGCGCTCGTCGGTCTGGTCGTTTGCGCTTCGGGCTTTCGCGGGTGCTACAAGCCGGTGAGACGTTCGGGGCTCCCGAGCCACATCAAGACCGTTGCCGTGCCGGCCTTCCAGAACAACGCGCTGCGCTTCAAGATCGAGCACCGCTTCACCGACGCCGTGACGAACGAGATCATCCGCCGCGGCAAAGGCTTGCGCGTGCAGAGCGAGACCGAAGGCGCGGACGTGGTGGTGGACGGCGCCATCAAAAACTTCGCCTTCTACGGCGTCCTGCTCGACACGCGGGGCCGCGCGCGTATCTTCGAGGTGACTGTTACCGCCGCCGTCACCGTCCGCGATCAGGTGCGCAACCGTGTCCTCTACGACAATCAGGATTATGTCTTCCGCGGCGAATTCGAGTTCACGGACGACCCGCGCACCTTCTTCAACGAGGAAGACCCCGCGGTCGAACGCCTCGCGCGCAGCTTCGCCGAGAGCCTCGTCTCCACCCTCGTCAATGGCTTCGGAGTCAACGAAGAGCCATGAGAGAGGAGCTATTAGCTGTTAGCTATTAGCTGTCAGCTTTTAGTTCCTCCGACATGAAGTTTCTTCTATCGTGCGAGCCGATAGCAACGGAAAAAGCTGACAGCTAATAGCTAACAGCTAATAGCTTTTATGGGCACGATTACACGCGAGGAACTCTGGAGGCGTCTCAAGGCGGGGCAGGTGGGGCCGCTCTACCTGCTCTTCGGGGCTGAAGGATATCTGCGCGACGCGGCGGCGCGGGCCATCACCGACCTTGCCTTGAAGGGCGCGGCGCTGCGCGAGTTCAACGAGACGATCTACAGCCTCGCGGGCGCGGACGTGCAGCAGGCCATCGCCGCCGCCGAGCAGTTGCCGATGATGGCCGCGCGCCGCATCGTGCGCGTCACAGACTTCGCGCGTCTGCGCGAGGCTGACGAGGGCGCGCTCGTCCGATACCTCTCGCGCCCGGTCGAATCCACGACCGTCATCTTCGTCGCCGACGCGCTGGACAAGCGCCTCAAGCTCAGCAAGCAGTTGCTCGACGTTTGTACGAGCGTGGAGTTCGCGTCGCTTGCGGACGCGGAGCTGGCGGCGTGGGCCAAGTCGCGCCTCAAGGATTTGCGCGCCGACGCGGATGAGCGGACGCTGCGCCAGATCATCGCGCTCTCGGGGCAGAGCGTGCGTCAGCTCTCGACCGAGCTTGAGAAGCTCTCGACCGCCGCGCTGCCTTCGGGCCACATCTCGATGGAGATGGTCGAGACGCTGGTCAAACGTTCGCGCGAGCACTCGAACTTCGAGCTCACCGACCACCTCGTCGCGCGCAACCGCAAGCGCGCGCTGGAGACGCTCGGGCGGCTGCTCGACGACGGCGTCGAGCCGCTCATGCTGACGGGGCTGCTCGCCAGCAGTTTCCATCGCCTCGCGCTCGCCAAGGCTTTGATGTCGCGCGGCGCGCCGGAGCAAGAGGTCTTCAACGTCGTCAAGATGCCTTTCCACCAGCGCAAAGAGTTCCTCGCCACCGCGCGCCGCGCCGACTCGCACGACCTTGCGCGCCGCATCCGGCGCATCGCCGACGCAGACCTCGCCATCAAGACCTCGCAGGCGACGCCGCGCATCCAGCTCGAAATGCTCGTCTGCGAGCTGTCGGCTTAGAAGTCCAGCGGCTTCAAGTCCGGCTCGACCCACCCGGCCCTCGCGCCTTCCGAGGCGATCAATTCTTGGCTGAAATATTCGTCCACGACGCGCGCGTCGCCGCACTCCCGCGCCAGCTCGTTCGCCAGCTCGAAGAGCGGGCGGTCGGACGCCGTGCGCTCGACGAAGGAGCGTACGCGCCTCACCCAGAAGACGGTCAGCGTCTCGTGGTAGACCTCCGGGGGGATGGCGTGGTGCGCGATGAATCCGAGGATGCTCCGGCGCATGCGCGCGAGGGCCTGCTCGTAGGGCAGCCGCAGGAGATAGCCGAGGGCGACCGTCAGGTGCGATCGGTGTTTGAACTCGTCAGGCGACATCTCGCAGCCCTCGAACCGCCGCGCCAACTCCTCGACCTCTTTGTCGCTCCGGTAAAAGGCTTCCTCAGCGGACGTCATCGCGGGCTCCTTTTCGTCAGGCTTTGACGCAAAAAGGCGAGGCAGGCCGGATTAATCCGGCCTGCCTCGCGGCGGCGAAATGTTGGAATCGGCTCCTAAACTACGGCTGCGCCGTTTTGTTGGCGCGGACTGTGAGGCGCGCCTTGTGACGCGCCGCGGCGTTGCGGTGGAGCACGCCCTTCTGGACCGCCTTGTCGATCAGGGAGATGGTCTGGGGGAGCAGCGTCTGCGTCGCCCCGGCGTCGCCCTCTTCGAGCGCGCTGCGCAGCTTCTTGATCCCGGTGCGCAGACGCCCGCGGTTGTTGCGGTTGACAAGTCGGCGCTTCTCGTTCTGGCGCATGCGCTTCTCGGCAGATTTATGATTCGGCATTACCTGTACTCCGTCGTCTCAAATGTTGATGTTAAAGTCTCCGCGCCGCCGCGTCGCACAGTGAGCGATTTACCCTCCGACGCAAAGCGAAAAGTATAGGGGCCACCCCCGGTCGTGTCAAGGCGAGACCGGCCAGAGGGCCGCTCGCGCCGCACTTCGTTGACACCCCCGCGGCTGGTGTTGTAGCGTCACTGTTGAAATGAGACAGCCCCCATTCCCCGTCCCTCATCGAGCGCGCCCTCGGCGGCGGGGGAGCTTTCCCCACGACAAGGAGAAGTAGCGCCTTTTGAAGAAGATAGAGCTTCCACCACGAGCCATCGAAACGCTCTTCGGCGTTCACGATCAAAACATCAAGTACCTCGAATCGCTGCTGGACGTGCGCCTCAACGCGCGCGGGCAGGATTTGACCGTGGACGGCGACCCGAAGGACGTAGCGACGGTCGAGCGCATCCTCGAAGACTTCGCCGCGCTCTTCTCGGAAGGGAAGAGCTTCACCGACCGCGAGCTGCGCGAAGCTTTCGCCCAGATCGCCGAAGACCGCGCCTACTCTCTGCGCGACTACTTCACCAAGTCGCGCTTTAACCCGGCGGGCAAAAAACAGGTCGCGCCCAAGTCGGCCACGCAGCGGCGCTACATCGAGGCGATGCAGAATCAGGACGTGGTCTTCGGCATCGGAGTCGCCGGCACAGGCAAAACTTACCTCGCGGTGGCGATGGCCGTGCAGGCCCTCATGCAGAAGCAGGTGACCCGCATCGTGCTCGCCCGCCCCGCGGTCGAGGCGGGCGAGCGCCTCGGCTTCCTCCCCGGCGACTTGCAGGAGAAAGTTGACCCCTACCTGCGCCCGCTCTACGACGCCCTTTTCGACCTCATCGACGCCGAGCGCGTGACCAAGTTTCTGGAGAAACGCATTATCGAAGTCGCGCCGCTGGCATTCATGCGGGGAAGAACCCTTGCAGATGCTTTCATCATCCTCGACGAGGCGCAGAACACGACGAGCGAGCAGATGAAGATGTTCCTCACGCGCATCGGCTACGGCTCGAAGGCGGTCATCACCGGCGACGTGACGCAGATAGATTTGCCGACGGGGAAGCGCAGCGGCCTGATCGAGGCCGAGCGTGTCCTCGCGGGCACCGAAGGCATCGAGTTCATCTACTTCACCGAGAAAGACGTCGTCCGCCACCGGCTCGTGCAGATGATCATTAAGGCCTACGAGAGCCATGCGAGCAAGAGCAACATTTGAGATTGATGAGACCGCAACCCCCGACCGTGTGGTGAGGACAGAGGATGGCAAAAGTAAGAACCCATCTTCCGCTCTCCCTTTTGCCTTTTACCTTTTTACTTTTGTCTTCCTCAAGGTCGGACTTGCAGCCGTCGAGTATGATTGAAGTCGTCAACCGCCAGCGCAGTGTGCAGCTCGATTGCGAACATTGGCGGGCGTTCGTGGCGAAGGCATTGAAGGCCGTGCCCGCCCGAGGGGCGGGGGTGACAATCGCTTTCGTCTCGGACCGTGTGATGAGCGGGCTGAACCGGCGTTGGCGCGGGAAGCGCGGGACGACGGACGTGCTCTCGTTCCCGTCCGAGCAGGCCGAGTTTGAAAAGACGGAAGGCCCGAGTCTGGGCGACGTGGTGGTTTCGGTCGAGCGGGCCGCGCGGCAGGCGAATGAGCACGGGCTGGAATTTGCAGAAGAGGTCTCGCAGCTCATTTTGCACGGCCTGCTGCATCTGTGCGGCTACGACCACGAGACCGACGGTGGCGAAATGAACGCCCTCGAACTCCGCCTGCGCCGCCGTCTTGGAATATAATTCGTGAATCGTGAATCGTGAATCGTGAATAGATAAAACCAGCCTTTCTATTGACGATTTACCATTTACGGCATTTTATGGAACTCCAGTTAGAAATCGGGATCGCGTGTGTGCTGCTCATCGCTTTGGGCTTTCTGGCGACCATTGACATGGCGTTCGGGCAGCTCAGCGATGTGGGCCTCAGGCGTCTGATTACCGAGAGGGAGGAGGGGCACGCCCAGACCTCGGCTTTCCTCAGCGAGGTGCTGGAGAACCGCCCGCGCTTCCGCTTTACGCTGACAGCGGTGATACAGATTCTGCTCGTCGCCGTCTCCGTGCTCGTGACCTCGATTTCTTACCAGCTCTTCGGCGACGAGCGGCGCTTCCTTCTCATCGCCTTCTTCCTCGGTCTGGCCGCGACGATCATCGCGCGGCAGTTCGTCCCGCGGCTCCTCGCGCTGCGGAACCCGGAGGGCACGCTCTTCGCGCTGCTCCCGCTCTACCGGCCCTTCTACAAACTGCTCTCGCTGGTGGCCGTCCCCCGGCACAGCTCCTTCGACCGACCGCGGCGCGGCGGCGAGCACCTCACCGAGACCGGCGCCGAGGCCGTGGAAGACGAGGACGATTCGGGCGGCGACCTTCAGGCGTTGATTGACGTGGGCGAAGAAGAGGGCATCCTCGAAGAAGACGAGGGCGAGCTCATCCAGTCCATCATCGAGTTCGGCGAGACGCGCGCGGCCGAGGTGATGACGCCGCGTATGGACATCGTCGCGCTCCCCTTGACGGCCAACGTGCGCGAGGCGCGCGACCTCATCATCGAGTCGAAGTATTCGCGGCTGCCCGTCTACCGCGAGCAGATAGACAACGTCGAGGGGCTCATCTACGTGCGCGACCTGCTCGCCTACTGGGCCGAGGGCAAGGAGGACGCAGGCATCGAGCCGCTCCTCAGGCCCGCCTACTTCGTGCCCGAGACGAAGTCGGTTGACGACCTGCTGGAAGAGATGCGGAAGGCGCACGTTCAACTGGCGCTGGTCATAGACGAGTACGGGGGGCTGGCGGGGCTCGTGACGGTCGAAGACATCCTCGAAGAGATCGTCGGCGAGATGGAGGACGAGGACATCGAGTCGGACGAGATCGTCGAGTTCGTCGAGTCTGACGGCGGCTACTACGACGTGCTCGGCTCGACCGAAGTGGGGAAGGTCGAGCGCCTCTTCGACCTTGAAATCGAGGACGACGACTTCACGACCATCGCCGGGCTGGTCATCAACGAGTCGGGTCGCGTCCCCGTGCCCGGCGAGCGGCTCACTTTTCGCGGCCTCGATGTCGAGGTGCTCGAAGCGGACGAGCGACGCATCGGTCGCCTGCGCCTGCGCCGCACGTCGGAGAACGGCGACCGGCAGGAAGCTTAAATTTTCACTCGGGGGGATCATCAACGCGCGGGGCGAAGGGAGAACATGGCGAAGAAGCAGAGCAAATTACTTCAGGGGCGGCGCATTGACCCGCGCCCGATAACGCCCGCCACGGGGTTGGCCGAACTCATAGACGAAACCTTTCTGGCCTATAACGCCGCGCGCCTGCGCGAAGCGTGCCAACTCTTCGCGCAGAAGATGCTTGAGCCCGACGTGACGGTCGGCCTCTCGCTGACGGGCGCGTTGACGCCCGCGGGCCTCGGCATCTCGGCGCTCATTCCGCTGATGCGCGCGGGCTTCATCGACTGGGTCGTCACGACGGGCGCGAACCTCTACCACGACACACACTTCGGCATCGGCCTCTCGCTCCATCAGGGGAGCGCCGCCGTCTCCGATGTCGTCTTGCGCGAGGAGGAGGTTGTCCGCATCTACGACATCTTCTTCGACTACTCGGTGCTGCTCGACACGGACGCCTTCTTCCGCCGCATCATCGAGGGCGAGGAGTTTCAGCGACCGATGTCGACCGCCGAGTTCCATAACCTCTGCGGCAAATACGTGCGCGAGCGCGAGCGCAAGCTCGGGCTTGAGAACAAGTCAATGCTCGCCGCCGCCCACGAGTTCGGCGTGCCGCTCTACACTTCGAGCCCCGGCGACTCGTCCATCGGGATGAACGTCGCGGCGAAGGCGCTGCAAGGGAACAAACTCGCCTTCGACCCCTCGCTCGATGTCAACGAGACGGCGGCCATCGTGCTTGCGGCCAAGCGCGGCGCGATTCACGGGTGCGGAGACCGCGGCAAAAAGCACGGCGGCAAATCCGCCGTCTTCATCCTCGGCGGCGGGAGCCCGAAAAACTTCATGCTCCAGACCGAGCCGCAGATTCAGGAGGTGCTCGGCATTGACGAGCGCGGGCACGACTACTTCCTGCAGGTCACGGACGCTCGGCCCGATACCGGCGGGCTCTCCGGCGCGACGCCGGGCGAGGCCGTCTCGTGGGGCAAGGTCGATCCCGACCGCCTGCCCGACGATGACAAATCGAAGAGAAGGTAAAAGCCGTAATCGTCAATCGTCAATCGTGAATAGTAAGAACGATCTTTCTATTTACGATTCACGGCTTCCGAAGGAGATTGATGGCGAAACAGGTGATTAGGGACGATCAGCCGCGCGTCTATTTCGACTGCAACAAGTGCCCGGCCTACTGCTGCTCGGTCTACGACCGCGTGCAGGTGACGAAGCGCGATATCACGCGGCTGGCGAAACACTTCGGCATCTCGTTCGAGACGGCCCGGCGTCGTTACACGAAGGACTACAAGGGCGAGCGCGTGCTGAAGCGCGTCGAGGACAAAATTTTCGAGGAGACCTGCATGTTCCTCGATCAGGAGACGCGCGGCTGCACCATCTATCACGGGCGGCCCGGCGTGTGCCGCGAGTACCCGGCGCGCACGCGCTGCGCCTACTACGACCTGCTCAGGTTCGAGCGCATCCAGCAGGGCGACGAGACCGCCATCCCACTCGTACAGATCACCTACCACGAAGTGAAGAAGGCGGAAGTCAAAACCGACCAGTGGAGAGAGAAAGTCTGGGAGTGGGAACCGGAAAAGAAACGATGAACGATGAACGCAGAACGATGAACTGAAAATAACTGCCTTAAGTCTTTCAATTCAGCGTTCTGACTTCTGAGTTTCCTTAAATGAGGTGCAGAGAACATGCGAGAATTTTTATCGAAGATGGTAGGGAAGAAAATTAATATCTTCTGCGGCGGGCCGAACTTCAAGGGCAAGGTCGTCAAGGTTGACGAGGGCGTCGTGCACATGGTCAATGACGACGACCAGATGTTCTACGTGGCGGTGGATCGCATCATCGTCGTCAGCGAAGAACACGAAGCCGAGCAGAAGGCGGGCTTCATCACGGGCTTCCGCAAGTAAGCGGGCCGGGGCGGCAACGCCCGCCGGGCGGCGTCTTTCAAAAGCGAAGGCCGGAGCCCCGTGCTGAAAGGGCTCCGGCCTGACCTGTCTCTGCTCTCAAGCAGGAGGTGTCTTTATCTTCCCGACGAGGCGAGGAGCGACTGCGAAGGCGAGAGCCGCACGCGGCGGAACCCGCTGATGCGCTTCGTCCAGTATTCGCCGAAGCTCGAGTAGACGATGCCTTTGCTGCTCGACGCGTGATAGAAGCCGTTCGCGTCGGCGACGATGCCGACGTGGCGCAGGTTGTTGAAGAAGACGAGCGTGCCGAACTTGAACCTCTCGTCGCCATCCACGGGCTCGAACTGCGACCAGAACGTGCGCGCCGAGCTGCGCTCGAAGGTAATGCCCGCCGTCTGAAAGACGCTCCACACAAAGCCTGAACAGTCGTAGCGGTTCGGCCCCTCCGAACCCATTCGGTAGGGAATCCCCAAACGATCTTCAATCGCCGCCAGCATCAGGCTCTCGGTCTGCCCGAGGCGCAGCGGCCCCCGCTGCAGCGTCGCGCTCGAGACTGCTTCCGACTCTTCCTCAGCGTCCTCAGCGGGCGAGACAACGACGAGGTCGTTTTCCAGTCGAGCATCGCCGTACAAGTCAGTTGTGGTCGTGGCTTGCGTCTCACCGGCGACCGAGCGCGGGCGCATGGAGATGGTCTGTGCGCCGGCAGTCGTCGCGAGCAGGGCCAAAACAAAGCACACCGCGAGCGCGTGGGGGAATCTTGTGATAAAGGACATCCGGGGAAGTCGTCTCCTCTGACTCTAAAACTTAAACTTGCTTTGTGTATTTCTTGGGGTCAGGTGGTGTGTTGCGTGTGGGCAACGTAAAATCATCTTACAGAACAGATACGGACACGACAAGCGGCAATGTGACCGTTCCGTGAGACGGCAGCGGCGTGCATCCTGAATGGACGGAAAGCACGCGTGCGAATCCGTCACCCTGAAAGAAGATGCTCAAGTTGGTACGCACTTGCGGGACTCCGGGGAGGAAGAAACACACAAAGATAAGAGGCCGTATCAAAACGGACGTGCGGAAAAAAGTCCGGCGGCGGCAGAGGACGGGCGGGATTAGCGTCGGTCTGTTTAGTTCGTGGAATTTTTTGCGTCCGGCGTGATAGCATGCGCGGCCAAAGAGGAGACCTTTGATGTTATTCATCGAAAGCAGGACGGCGGAGATGGACGTGGCGGGGTCGCTGCGCATCGCCGTGCTCGACGCGCTACAGGACAGGGGACTGTCGCCGCTCATCCGCGCCTCAAGGCTTCACTGTTTCGAGCAGGCCCTGACAGGCTCGGAGCGGGTCGGCGAGCTGGAGCGGCTTGTCTCAGACTGGTCTGACAAAGAGGGCGACGCGCCTTACGTCCGCGGCGACGTCTTTTGCTTCGACGATTTCGCGCACTTCCTCATTTTCGGCGAGGCGGGCGATGGCGTGGCCGGGATTCGCGCCGGGATCGTCTACGGCGCGGAGACCGACGAGCCCGCGCGCAAGCTCGAAGCCTTCTGCCGCAACGTCCGGGAGGCGGTCGAGTCTGCCGCCTCAAGCTCGGACGACGCGGGTCTGCGCGACGACAGAGCGCCCGCCCGTTTCGAGTGGCACGCGCGCGAAGGGGGCGGCGGAGGAGGGGTAGCACAATTCTCGTCGGCGGCGGGCGACGGGACTCAAGCGCCGCCGCCGGGCCCGCCACGGGGGGCCGAAGCCGCCGAGCGTTTGAGGGTCGTCGAGCTTCTGGAGGAGATGGCGGCCCGAAATTTCCTGCAACGACTGAGCGACGCGCGCGCCGACGGGCGCGTGGCCGAGATGCCGGCCTCGGGCGGCGGGCACGAGCCGGTGCGGGAAGCGCTGATCGCGCGGCTCGCGGGGGCCGGGCTTGTCAGGCGCGAGGTGCAGGTCAGTTGCCGCAAGGACGGGCGCTCGCTCTTCCGCCTGCCTTCGCCCGAAGCGCTACAGATGGTGACGGCGAGCAACGCCGTGTGCAGCGAGTGCGGCGCGGCTGTGGCCGACGAACGTGCCGAGGAACTGCTGACGCCGACCGCGCTCGCCGCCTCGATGCTGAAGGACGGCGCGTGGCTGTTGAGCAGTCTCCGCACGGTGCTCGTCGAACTGGGCCTGCCCGAGCGTGGAATCGCCGCGCGCGCGTCGTCTGGCGAGGGCGCGGCGCAGATGCTCGCCGACGTCTGCGGCGAGCCGTTCCTCTTCGTGCTGCGCGATGGGGACTTCAACACCGCCGACGTGCGACGCGCGCTCGAAAGCGAGGCCGAGACGCACTCGGCGCATCTCGTCGTCGTGGCGACGGGGAAGATACAGGACGAAGCGCGTGCGCGTCTGCGCGAGCACGCGCGCCGTCGCTCGCGGACGGGCGGCGGGATGGAAGTAGTCTTCATCGAGGGCGTCGAGACGGCCCCCGCCGAACTCCGTCAGGCGCTGGAGCGCGTCTCGCAGGCGGCGCTCACGCGCGAGCTTTACGAGCTGGACGCGAGCGCCGGGTTCAACGTCGGCTACATGCTCGCCGAACGTTTTAGGCTGGTACACAGGACGGGTGCTCTGCAAGACCTCGCCGCCTCGGCGGCGGGCTCGCTGGCCGGAAGCCTGCGCGAGATTTAGCTCGGCGTTGCCCGCGCGGCTGATTACCGTTCACTTCGGGCAATTTGATGAAGGGCCGGAGATTGCTGTTGACAACCTGCCGCTCAACGCGCGAATCTTAAAGTCGCCTTAGCCCGCCAAAGTGCGGGCGACACATCCTGTCAGTCCCAAAATTGAAAATGAAAAACTGCTCTTTCATCCTTTTGACATTAGTGGTACTGGTGTTTGCGTCGGCCCCCGTCGCGCTCGCCCAATCTGTGCCTCCCGCGCCGGGCGTCTACACGCGTCCACGCACCGTGAGCGCGACGCAGCAGCCTGCGCCCTCGACGGGCGTCGTGACCGCGACTCCCACCGTCACGCAAACCCCCGCGCCGCGGCAGAGCCCGACGCCCGCGACCAGAGAAGTGCAAACGTCGCAGCCGGGCACGGCGCCGACGACGACAACAACAACGACCGCTCCGGCGACCTCGCCAGCACCGACGACCGCGCCGCCGCAGCCCTTCAGCGTCCCCGTGCTCGCGCCCGCCGCACCCATTCCTGCGCCCTACGTCCCCTTGCAGCCCGCACACGCGCTCTCCGTGAGCAAGTACCGCGCGCGTGTCGCCGAGGCGCAGCGACTGCTCAAGTCGCGGCTCTCGCTGACCTCGATGACGCCTTCGCTCTCCTTCGTCACCATCGCGGCGCTCGATCAGGACTCGTCGAAGATTCACCAGATGAGCGTCTTGAAGCAGACCTTTTTGACGCGTGGCGCGGAGATCGTGTTGACTTCGTCCGAAGGCGTGAACCTCCGCCTGCAAGTCGTCCGGCCCAACTACGTCAATACGGCCATCGTCGTCTCTGACTTGACGGGTCGGCAGCTCACCCCGCTCGTCGTCGCGTACCCGATTGAAAAGTTCGGCAGCTTCCGCGAGATGGCCTACTACACTTCGGCGCACCCGTCGCTCGTCTCGCCCGAGCTGGTCAGGCACGGCCAATCCTACGTCCGCACGATGCTCGATCTGGCGGCGAAGCGTCTCAAGGACAAGGGCAAGAACATCTCGCCCGAGCTGATCGGCATCGCCGAGCGGCTCTGCGTCGTCGAGCATGTTGACCACGGTCGCTTCCGCAGCGAAGACCGCGGGCGGCTCTACGACGAAGTCTACGCGCTCTTCGCCCTGAACGAGCTGGACACGTACCGCTACTCGGTCAGCTCGGCGGGCGCGGGCGGTATGGTGCAGATGATCCCCTCGACTTACCAGATGGTCAGGCGGCTCCACCCCGGCGTCGGCCTCAACCCGGACTTCGTGGCGGGGATGCGCAACCACGGCAACGCGCTCGAAGCGATGCTGCTCTACATGCAGGACACGTGGAACGGTCTCGCGCTGAATCAGGAAGTGCTCGACGCGATGGCGGTCAAGTCGGCGGCGCAGCCCGAGCTGGTCGCCGCCGGTTACAACTCGAACCCTGCGCGCCTGCCGCTCTACATCCGCCGCGGCGGCGACGCGTGGCGCACACTCATCCCGCGCGAGACGCAGATGTACCTTCAGATTTATAAGTCCGTCGAGAGCCTCGTGAAGTTCAAGGAGCGGGGCAAGGACGTAGAGTAACGACAGTCGAATGTCTAAGCCCCGGCGGGGCGGAAGAATTTAGCCCACGGCATGAGCCGTGGGAACAGAAACGTTAAGACAGGAAATAGCCCCGGAGGGGCGAAAGATATTCGAGCTTGAGCGCGAAGCCGGCTTGAATATCTTTCGCCCCTCCGGGGCTTTAACTTTTTCCCTGAGCTAGCCCACGGCCCGACGCCGTGGGCTAAATTCTTCCGCCCCTTCAGAGGGGCTTCGCCCGGAAGTCCTGCGGACATTGACGGGTCAGAGGGTCGGTCAGCGAATGACCCTGATGTCGCGTTCGCTGAAGATTTTCCAGCCCGCGCCCGTCCGTTGCCAACGCAGTTCCTGAATGACCGCGCCGCGTTGGGTTCTCGAACCCTTCTCGATTCTGTACCTTTTGCGGAAGCGCATGATGGCCGTCCGCCCGCCGTCGCGGAAGATGATCTCCGGCTCTTCCGCGCGGATGTCAATCACTTGAGCCGATGCAAAGATGCGTATTTTCTCGTTGCGCACGAAGGCGCGCGAGACGTTGCGCGCGAGGTAAAACGCCCTCACCGGCGTCGCGTAGAAACGCATCTGCTTCTCGATGTCGCGCGCGTTAGTCGCGCCCACCCACTCGTCGAGCGCTTCGCGCAGCGCGGCGGCAGCGGCGACGCCCCCGGTCTCGGCGGCGGGCTGCATTCTCGGCCCCGAGGCGACTGAGGCGTCAACTCCTTCACGAGCCTCCCGCGCCTCCCGGGCCGCTTGCGTCTCTTCATAGATGTCCCACCGCGCGACGTCAGAAATCTTGTTGTAGACGGTCTGAATGACGACCGGCTCGTTGAGCTGTTCGGCGGAGATGCGGCGCGTCACGCGGAGCCGCCTGCCCTCTTCGACGGACGCGAAGAGGACGCTGAAATTATCGTCCGTCCTGCCGCTCGAACTGAACACGAGCTTCTCTCCTTCGAGCGCCGCGCGCGAGCGTATGAGGTGACCGTCGTCGGCGCGCTCGGTGCGGACGACGCCGTCGGCCATGAGCGTGATGCGCGGCGCGCGGGACGAGCCGATGCTGACGCGCCGCCCCGTGCGCTCGATGGCGAGCAGGTCGGGGGGCGTCAGTCGCACCGCCAGATCAATAAAGAAGCGCTGCTGCTCGCCGAACGGGAGGTTGCTGGAAGCACCCGCGACGACCGAATAGAGCTTGTCGCTGCCGTCAATGTCTATCCGGTAGACGCCGTTCAGTGAGGACACGGCTGGCGGGACGGCGCGCGACGCCGTGCGTGAACGCCGACTATCTTGCGCGCGGGCAGACCCGCCGAAACACGCCAGCAGGACTGTCAGCAATATCAGGACGTTGCCCCGCACACTCTTCATATCGCCTCCCTCTCGCTCATCCTCGCCTCACGACCACACATCTTATTGAACACCTCGCGCCGCGACGCTGAACTCTTTTGCGGTCAAAGAGCCTCGCCCACATACAAGGCACTGCGCCTGATGGGACGCGGATTCGTACCGGCAGTCGGAGCAGATGCAGACTGAGTTCATCAACCCCCAATCCTCTCAGCTTTAAATGTCACCTCGGCACGTCGAGCGCGGGGTTTCTTGAGAAGAAGCCGCCCGGAATCATCTTAAAGCCGACGTGCGTGACGGGCATCACGGGCCACTCTTCGGGGCGCGGGATGTGCGTCACGCCGAGCGTGTACCAGACGACCACGTCCTGATTGATGAGCGATTCGTTATTTACAACCCAGCGCGGCAGGCCGTCGCCGCCGCGGCTCTGGTTCGGGTAGACCCCGGCGGCGCTCATCTCTTCGGGGCTGTAGCGGGTGGCCCAGAAATGGTTGTTGATGAATCCCGCGCGGCGGCGCACCTCCGAGGTCGGCGCGACGTAGGGCAGAGAGTTCGCGCCGGGCACGAGGATGTAACTGGTGTTGTGGCCGAGCGTGTTGCGCGCCGAAGGGTTCAAGACCGCCCACGTCCGCGCCGACGGCATGTCCATCCGGCGCTGCGCCGCGCGCTCATTCCCGAGAAGCGTCTCCTCCATGAGGATGCCGTTCTGAGAGGGGTTCGCGCGCCCGACGGGCAGGGCGCGCGTGTTCATCTCGTGCACGGAGTTGTTCTGCCCGTCCACGTCGAAGTCGAGGCGGAAGCTGAAGAAGTGCTGGTGGTGCGGCGCGACGACGTTGGCCGCGACGAGGTGGCCGCTCTTTGCATGCGCGCCGTGCCCCACGGCCTTCGTCTCGCGCACGCCCTTCGGGAGCATGATGCCGGAGAGCGCCGCGTCGGCTTCGAGCGTGCCGTCCTGATGAAAAATCCAGTTGACGGCGTAGTCGTAGTTGCCGATGGTGGCGATGAAGAAGACGACGAGCTGGCGCGCGCGCCTCGACTCGTTCTTCCCCGAATAACCCTCGAAGTGCTTCCAGAGCATCCCGCCGTCGCGCTCGTAGATGCCGACGGCGCGCTCCTTGACGTAGGGCTGCCCGTCGTCGCCCGCGAAGGTGGCGTCGAGGAGGGTGGCGTTCTCCGGAGCGTCCGTCTTCGGCTCAATCGAGCTGGCGAGGCGACCGACGCTGTACTCGCCCACGTCGAAGGCGCTCCGCCAGCGCCAGTCCTGATCCGTGTCGCCGTATGGCACGACCATCTCCGAGAGCGAAGCGCGGTAGAGGATGGGGCGCACGCGCCCGCCGTCTTCGTACCCGACGGTGTGGAGCACCAGCCCCTCGCGCGGGTGCATGGTGTAGCGGAAGCGCCACTTCTGCCAGCGAATCTCCTGCCCGCTGAGCTCGAAGCTCGCGCCTCCGGGCTGGGTGATGTTAAGCGGCTTCGGCGCTTCGCGCGTGCCCGTGGATTTCTCGTCCAACTGCTGGCTCGGCGGCGGGAGCGGCACGATGCCCGTCTCCGTGACCTCCAGAACCTGCTCGGTGTTCATGTTGACGAGCGCGACGACACCCTCGATTGGCTGCCCGTAAAAATTGTTAGAGCCGCCGCCGTCGCCCGCGTCCGGTTTGTAGTAGGAGAGCGCGCGGATGAGCCGCATCCCACGGTGCCGTGCCGGGACCTGCCCGACCGCCCAGCCGTCTATCTGCACCTTCTCGAAATCATCTATGCCGCGCTTGCGCATCGCCGCCTGCCAGCGCACGTCCGCCTTGACGATGGGCGAGAGCGCGTCGAACTCGGTCGAAGTGACGAGCGGCTGCACGCCCTTCGCTTCGCTCCACGCGAGCACGCGCCCCGACTTCAAATCAACGACCGCCTCGAACGTGCGGTTGCCCCGGAGGTCGAGAATCGCGGCGAAAGCCTGTCGGCTGAATGGCGCGCCCGGCTTGAAAGCCAGCGTCTCGCCCTTCGACGGCTCTTTCAAAACGATGGTCGAAAAAATCGCGCCCTTCGGGAACCGCGCATCAGCGCCGAGGACCTCGGACGCGGCCTTGATCTCGTCCGCGGTCAGCGAGTCGAGCGGGTGCACGGGTTGCGCGGCGACGGCCTGCGCGGCGAGGGCGAACACGATTAAAAACTGCGCGCAGAAAAGCAGGAAGGAGTGGGAACGTCTCGCTTCGTGTGGGTGGTGGCTCATCGGTTTTTAAGCTCCTCGGAATGCTGGATGAAAATCGCTGACAGGATTTGAGAGCGATGCATTGTAATACCGACTTGCAGAATAAACTAAGGGGAACGGGGGCAAGCCCCCTTCCTGACTGCGCGGTGTGAACTTGAGCGATGCAAGGTGGAGTTCCTGATGCGTGCCCTGCTCGCGGATTTCGCCGTGGTGGAGGACGATGATGCGGTCGGCGCTCTGGACGGTCGAGAGCCTGTGCGCGACGACGACCGAGGTGCGGTCGCGCAGGACGCGCTCGATGGCCTGCTGGATCAACTGCTCGGTCTCGGTGTCAATCGAGCTGGTCGCCTCGTCGAGGATGAGGAGCGTCGGGTCGAAGGCGAGCGCGCGCGCGAAAGAGACGAGCTGCTTCTGACCCACCGAGAGCCCCGCGCCGCGCTCGCGCACCTCCGCGCCGTACCCTTCAGGCAGGCGCTCGATGAACTTGTCGGCGTGAACCTCCTGCGCGGCCCAGCGGACGCGGTCTTCGCCGATCTCCTCGCGGCCCAGACGGATGTTGCTCTCGATGGTCCCGCTGAAGAGGAAGACGTCCTGAAGGACGACGGCGAAGTTCTCGCGCAGCGCCTTCAAGTCCCATTCGCGCACGTCCACGCCGTCGAGCAGGACGCTCCCGCGCTGCACATCGTAGAAGCGCATAAGGAGGTTCGTGATCGTCGTCTTGCCCGAGCCCGTATGGCCGACGAGCGCGACCGACTGCCCCGGCTCGACCGTGAAGGAGACATCCTTCAAGACCCATTCTTCGTCGTGGTAGGCGAACCACACATCACGGAATTCGATGTGCCCGCGCGCGCGCCCCGTCTCGCGCGGATGTTCGGGCGAAGTGACGCCGACGGGCAGGTCGAGCGTGCGGAAGATGCGCTGCGAGGCGACAAGCGCGGCCTGAAAGACGTTGTACTTGTCGGAGATGTCGCGGATCGGCTGGAAGAGTCGCTGCGAATACTGGATGAAGGCGACAAGCGCGCCGAGCGAGAGCACTTCGACGGCGGCGGTGTTCTGCATCACGCGCCAGCCGCCGTACCAGATGATGAGCGCGACGCCGAGCGAGCCGATGAAGTCAACGAGCGGGAAGAAGACCGAGTAGTAGAAGATGGTCTCGACGTGCGCGCGCCGGTGGTCGTCGTTGATGTCGTGGAACTGCCGGAACGACTTCGCCTCGCGATTGAAAATCTGGACGGTCTGCGCGCCCGAGAGGTGTTCCTGAAGGAACGAGTTGATGCGCGCCAGCTTCGTCCGCACAAGGTCGTAGCCGCGCCGCGCGTGCTTGCGGAACCACGTCGTCGCCGCGAAGAGGAGCGGGACGGTGACGAGCGCGACTAAGGTCAGACGCCAGTCCATCCAGAACATGATGCTGGCGATGGCGAGCACCATGATGACGTCGCCCAGACCCTCGATGACGCCTGAGGTGAAGAGCTCGTTCAGCGAGTCCACGTCGGAAGTGAGGCGCGTCATCACCCGGCCCACCGGATTGCGGTCGAAGTAGGCGACCTCGTGGCGCTGCAACTTCTCGTAGAGTTCGGCGCGCAGGTCGTACATGACGTGCTGGCCGACCGATTGGAGGAGCACGGTCTGGAAATAAGAGATAACGAGCTGAAACAGCTTGAGGCCCGTGAAGGCGAGCGCCAGCCAGTGGAGCCCCGCGAGATGCTTCGGCAGGATGTACCAGTCAATCGCGTACTGGAAGAATTTCGGCTCCAGCACGGCGAGCGCGTTGACGAAGAGCGTGAGCCCGAGCGCGGGCAGGATGAGCCACTTGTAAGGCTTGAGGTAGCGCAGCAGACGCCGCGCGCTGCCCGGATCGGAGGTCTTGCCGAGCGCCTCTTCTTCGTGAAACTGTTTGACCGCGGTGGACATAAAATTCAAAAAGAGAGTCTGGAACCGGAAAGAAACTTGTCTTTGATTTGAGACTCCGGACTTCAGACTCCAGACTTAACTGGCTGCCAGCTCTTCCTCCAGCAGTTGCCGCTCGTAGAGCGCGGCATATTCGCCGCCGTGCGCGAGCAGCTCTCCGTGCGTGCCGCGCTCGACGACGCGGCCCTCTTCGAGGACACAGATCAGATCGGCGTCGCGCACCGTCGAGATGCGGTGCGAGACGATGAGGCTCGTCCGCTCGCGCATCACGCCGCGCAGTTGGGCCAGAATCTTCTCCTCAGTGTAGGTGTCCACCGCCGAGAGCGAATCGTCGAGGATGAGAATTCGCGGCTGGCGCATGACGGCGCGCGCAATCGCGGTGCGCTGCTTCTGCCCGCCGGAGAGTGTGATGCCGCGCTCGCCCACAAGCGTGTCGAATCCTTCGGGGAAGCCGCGCACGTCTTCGGCGAGTCCGGCGATCTCCGCCGCCCACTCGACCTCCGCGCGTCCGGCGCGCTCGACGCCGAAGGCGACGTTCTCGGCGAGCGTCTCGCTGAAGAGGAAAGTCTCCTGCGGCACATATCCGATTGCGCCGCGCAGCTGCGCGAGCGGGTATTCGCGCACGTCCACGCCGTCCACGAAGACCATCCCCGAAGGCGCTTCCGTGATGCGCGGCATGAGGTTCATGAGCGTGGACTTGCCGGAGCCCGTCCGGCCCACGAAGGCGACGGTCTGGCCCGCCTCGATGGTCAGGTTGATGTCGCGCAGCACCGCGGGGCTGTGCTCGCCGTAGGCGAAGGTCAGGCCGCGGAACTCGATGCGACCGCGGATGTCGGGCCGCGCGCTGACGCCGGGCCGGTCGTCAATCGAAGGCTCGACGGCGAAAATCGCGTTCATGCGCTTGAGGCTCGCGCGCCCCCTTTGGTACAGGTTGGCGACGTAGCCGAGCGCGATGAGCGGCCAGATAAGGCGCATCAGGTAGAGGTTCAGCTCGACAAACTCGCCCGGCGTGATCGCGCCGCGGATGGCGAGCAGGCCGCCGTACCAGAGGATCAAGACCTGCCCGAGCCCGATGAGGAACTGGATGAGCGGGCGCATCACCGCCGAGATGCGGACGAGGTGCAGGTTGCGGTCGGCGTACTCGCGGTTGAGCTGTTTGAAGGCGGCAATCTCCGGCCCCTCCTGCGCGTAGGCGCGCACGACGCGGACGCCGGAGAAGTTCTCCTGCGCGCGCGCCGAGATGCGCGAGAAGAACTCCTGAATCTTCTCGAAGCGGACGTGCACCTGCTGGCCGAAGAATTTGACCGTCAGCGAGACGAGCGGCATCGTCACGAAGAGCAGGAGCGTGAGGCGGATGTTGATGCGGAGCATGAGGGGGAGAACGATGAGGACGACGAAGAGGGTCTGCATCGTGTACATGACCATCGGCCCGGCGAGCTGGCGCACGGCGGCCAGATCGTTCGTCGCGCGCGCCATCAGGTCGCCCGTGCGGTGTTCGTGGAAGAAGGAGACGGGGAGGCGCTGGAGGTGCGCGAAAAAATCCTGCCGGAGGTCGTACTCGACGTGCCGGGACATGCCGATCAGGACGCGGCGCTGGAGGAAGAGGAAGACGCCGCTCACGGCGCTCACGCCGAGGATGGTCAAGGCATAGCCCGTAATCTTCCGCCACGTCACGTCCGCGCGCAGGTCGTCCACGGCGCGACCGACGTAGAGCGGGACGAGCAGCCCAAAGACGACCGACAGGAAGATACAGAGGACGCCGACCGCGAGAGACTTTTTGTAGGGGCGGAAGTACCGCGCGAATTTTTTTAGATCACCCATAGAGGAGCCGTGAAAGCCTGAAATCCCTCGCCCGTGCCTGACGAAACGTGCACGGTCTATGATGCGTGATTCGTCGCCTAAAGCCAAACGCGGGCGCGCCCGAAAGACCGCTCGCGGCTCTGTTCCAGACGCGCAAAAAGAGCGCGGAGAGTTTCGACTCTCACGCGCTCTTTGATGGCTCGTCCCGCTTCGATACTCGGACGGGTTAGATATTCGAGGGTGTGGCGGCTTCCTGCGTCTCCAAAGTCTCCGGCGCAGCCGGGGCGTCGTTGACGAAGGCAGCGCCGGCCTCAGTCTCAATCTCCGCCGCCTCTTCAATCGCACAGTCGGGCAGGTCGAGAGGGGAGCAGACGCGGTTGCGGCCCGTGCGCTTGGCATGGGAGAGGGCGCGGTCGGCTTTTGTCACCAGCAGCTCGCGCGAGCTGGCATGCTCGGGGAAGGTGGCGACGCCGAACGAGGCGGTGATGCGCCCGAGGCCCGGCAGTTCCGTCATCTCGATGCGCGCGCGCAGCCGCTCGGCGACGAGGAGCGCGCCTTCCAAACCGGCCTGAGGCAGGATCACGGCGAACTCTTCGCCGCCATAACGCGCCGCCGTGTCCACGCCGCGCACCTCCTCGCGTAAGGCCCCGGCGATGATGCGCAGCGCCACGTCGCCGGCGTCGTGCCCGTGCGTGTCGTTGACGAGCTTGAAGCGGTCAACGTCGAGCATGATGAGCGAGACGGGCTGGCCCGTGCGCGTCGCGAGGTGCAGGTCGCGTTCGAGCTGGATTTCAAAGAAGCGCCGGTTGAAGCAGCCCGTGAGCCCGTCGGTCAAAGCCTGCTGCTGCATTTGCTGGAAGAGCCGCGCGTGGTTGACGGCCACGGCGACTTGGTCGGCCACCGTGCGCATGAGGAGGATTTCGTTCTCCTGCCAGACGCGCTGCGAATCGTCGGAGCTGACCATCAGCACGCCCATCGTGCGCTCGCGGTAGATGACGGGGACGGCGGCGACAGGGCGCGAGTTCGGGTCGTTTGCGCCCGAAGTGCCATCATGTACGTAAGCCTTCATCCGCCCGCGCAGGCGCACGCCGTAGGCGTGCATGTCGCTGACGAGTCCGTCGCGACTGTCGTCGTTCTCCTCCGCGCCGTCGCGGAAATAACAGGTGGTGAGAGAGGGCTCCCCGTGCTCGCCCTCGACGCTGAGGGCGCTGTACTGCGCCCCGAGCGCGCGCCCTACTTCGTCCACAGTCGTCTGTAGGATGCTGGACAGTTCGAGCGAGCTGCGGATGGCCGTCGCGATGCGGTTGACGGCGAGTTCGCGCACGGCCTGCTCTTGCAGAAGTCGCGCGAGCTTGGTCGTCACCGACACAGTAAGCTGGAGCGAGGTCGTCTTCGGCACGCAGGTGCGCACCGCTCTGGAGAACACCGCGGCCTGACGGGGAAGTTCGGCGGTCACGCGCGCCATCAGATATTCGAGGGCCGAGTAGACGATGTCCGGCTCGAACGACCAGATGACATCGTCGCCCGCGCCTTCAGTCCCGTCCTCCCCGTGGTTGCGCACCGAGGCCAGCAGCGCCGAGAAGCGCGCGTCCGCGATGACCACGAACCGCTCGTCGAAGGCGGCCTGCGCCGTCTTCATCATCATCACCGAATGCTCGTTGAAGGACTCGTCGCTCGGCGGCAGGCTCGTCAGGGCGTCGTCGGGCGAGATGAAGAAGAAGCTGTAGCGCGCGGCCTGCCCGACCTCGCGCACGCGCGCCATGTCGCGCAGCGAACGCTGAGCCTCTGGCATCAGGCTCTCGACGACGAGAGCCGCCAGATTGTTCTCCAGCACGACATCCTCGAAATAGCGGTGCAACTGTGCAATCGTCTGCTCCGCACAACGAACTGAGGTTAGTTGTCGCGGATGTTGTGCAAGGAGGGCGCTGTAGAGTGAGAGCATTTAGGGTCGCTGCCGATGGTTGTGGACGAGGCGAGGCGGTCTGAGATGAGCGTGTAGAATCAAGGCCTTTGCGAGGGCCACTTGAGGCAAACATATTTTGCCATATGCCAAACAGATTTGTCTATGATTATTTAACACGCCTGAAAGATCGTCTGAGGGGAGCTGAACGGGAGGTGGACGACTTGTCGGAGGGTTAACTCTTTTTAAGGTAAGTTGTTGTCGCCGTTGCGGTAAGGGCTCCGGCCTGATCGGTCGCCTCGGCCATGATGATGACGACCTGACGGCCTTCGCGGATTACGCGGGCGCGCGCTTCGACCCGTCCCGATGTGACGGGGCGGAGGAAATGGAGGGTCAGGTCAATCGTGACGGTGCTCCCCTGCGGGTCGAGCAGGGTGTGGACGGCGAAGGCCGCCGCCGTGTCGAGCAGCGAAGCGATGACGCCGCCGTGCAGGAGCCCTCCCATGCGCGTCAGCTCTTCGCGCACCTCCAGTGCGACGGTGGCCGCGCCGCGCTCAGCCGAGACGAACTCCATCCCCAGCAGCCGCGCGAAGGGGACTCGCGCGAAGGCTTCGTCCAGTCGGGCGAGATGTTCAGCGTCCAGTCCCGTCCCTTTCATGCCCCGTAAATCCCCGTGCCGTCCAGCGGCTCGACGATGACCGCGGTGCCGTAGGCGAGCACTTCGGTCGCGCCCTTTGCGACCTCCGTCGCGTCGTAGCGCGCGCCGACGATGGCGTTGGCCCCGAGTTCGGTGGCGTGCAGGATCATGACCTCGAAGGCCTCGCGGCGCGTCTGTTCGCAGAGATTCGACCAGGCAGTGATGTTGCCGCCGACGAGCGTCTGGAAGGTCGCGCCGATGTTGACGAAGAGGTTGCGCGAGCGGACGACGATGCCGCGCACGACACCCAGATTCTGATGGACACGGTAGCCCGGCAGCTCGAAGGCGGTGGTGACCATCTGCGGCGAGACTGAATAGCGCGGGGCGCTCACCTCGTAGGGGACGCGCGGCTGTAGTGATTCGTCGCTCATGATTTTTCCTCGACCGGAAGAGGTCTGTTCAGTCGTTGAAGAGGCTGGGCTGCGGCGGCTCGTCTTCGACCCGCGCCGTTTCGAACTCTGCGGGCGTCCAGCGGTACTGCCCGAGGTCGCAGCGCCCGCGCGCATCGAACTGGACGCCTTCGGCTTCGAGCATCCGCTGCTGTTTGTCGGGCGGGAGCAGGACGCGTCCCGTCGAGCACGCGCCCTGCGCGTTGATGACGCGATGCCAGGGGTCACCCTCGTCCGCCGAGTGCATGACGAAGCCGACCGTGCGCGCCGTGTAGCCTTCGCCGAGCAGTTCGGCCAGTTGGCCGTAGGTCATGACGCGCCCCGAGGGAATGCGCCGCACGATCTCGTAGACGCGCCCGCGGTAGCGCGGCGAATCCACGTCGCCGCGCTGCTCTCCGGGCGCGCCCGCCGCCGCCGCTGTGCCTTCGCTCAAATGTTTTTTGTCCATCTTTTTTTGAAAGTCGGTTGATGCAGACGCCACCACTCACGCCACTCCTCGACGGCGTGTTCGCGCTCCGCCCGCGGGGCCGCGGGCCGGAAGCTGAGTCAAGTCCCGGCGGCGTCGCGCAGGCACATCTCGGCGAGGAAGCGGTCACTCAGGTCTTCGCTCTCAAGCCGTCGGATAAGTTCGGGAATCGAGCGCACGGACATACGCGCGCGTGCGTCTCTGAACTCTTTTCGGGAAAGGGCGGAGGGTTTTCTCATCCGGCTCAGACCCTCTCCAACTCGGTGAGCGTGCGCTCGTTCCGCACGTCACCGGTGTTCAGCACGGTCTTGGCCTCGAAGAGGAGGACGTGCGCCTCCTCTTCGGCCACGGGCATGTGTTCGACGCCGCGTGGGATGACGACGAACTCCCCCTCGCCGAGAGACAAGTCTCCGTCTCGCAGCTTGATTTTGATATTCCCCTTGACGACCAGAAACATTTCGTCCTCAGTCTCGTGCTGGTGCCAGACGAACTCGCCCCGAAACTTCACCAGCTTGACGTAGGAGTCGCCCACTTCGCCCGCGATCTTCGGGCTCCAGTGCTCGTCGAAGAGCCCGAGCTTCTCCGCGATGTTGACCTTCTCAAGCATCTTCTTTTCACCCCGGCGCACAAGCCTTTTTCGTCCCGTCACGCGCACGGAAACCGGCGGCGCAATGTTCATTCGAGTGTGCGAAGCACGGCGCGCGCGGGAGCTCCGTCGCCGCTTCCAGCAGCTATTTTGAGCGGCAGGCAGATCAGCTCGTAGGTGCCCGCGCCGACCGCGCGCAAGTCGAGCCCCTCGACGATAATCACACCGTTCGAGAGCAGCGTGTGATGCGCCGGGAAATCCGTCGAGCCGAACTGCTCGACGGACAGGTAATCGAAGCCCACGAGCCGCACGCCCCGCTCAACGAGGGCGCGCGCGCCGCCCGCCGTGAGGTAGGTGAAGTCCTCGCGGAACCTGCCGCGCGGGTTCTCCCAGAAGGCCGAGTTGCGCGTCTTGAACAGCACGCGCGTCGCGCCGTCGAGCGCGGCGGCAGCGACGTGACTCTCTTCAATCGCGCGCACGTCGTCACTCATCTCGACGACGCGGGCGTGGCCGACGAGCACTTCGAGCGGGAGCGTGGGAAGTCGCGGCGCGCCCTCGATGAAGTGGGCGGGCGCGTCGAGGTGCGTCCCCGTATGCGCGCCGAAATGGAGCATCGAGACGTTGGCCGCGTCGCCGCGCGCAATCGCCGCCCACGGCTCGACCTCGATGCCGGGGTCGCCCGGATAGGTCGGCGTCTCGCCGGGCGCGATGGCCACACTGATGTCATGGATGGGCATAAGAGCCGTGAATCGTAAATCGATCACGGGCGGGGCCGCAAGATGCTGTTACGCGCGGCGAGATCGAAGAGTGAAGGGAAGCGTCCGCCATCGTGAGTGAGAAGGGCAGCGTGCCGCGCATCGCCGCGTCCTATTATTTGAATAGCGCGCCGCTCATCTGGAGCTTCATGCGCGGGTCGCTCAGCAGTTCGGTGCGTCTTTTGACGGACGCCGCGCCCGCTCGCTGCGCCGATTTTCTGGCGCGCGGGATGGTCGAGGCGGCGCTCGTCCCCGTCATCGAATACCAGCGCCTGCGTGAAGTCGAGCTCGTGCCGGGCGTCTGCGTCGGCGCGCGGCGCGAAGTGCAGAGCGTGGTGCTGGTCACGCGCGGCGCGGAACTGGAAGAAGTAAGGACGGTCGCGCTCGACACCTCTTCGCGGACATCCGCCGCGCTGGTCGAAATCATCTTCCGCGAATTCCTCGGGCGCGCGCCGCGGCTCGCCCCTGCGGAGCCGAACCTGCGGCGGATGCTCGAAGACAACCACGCGGCGCTCATCATCGGCGACCCGGCAATGACCTTCGCGCGCGAGGGCTTGCGCGTCTACGACATGGCCGCGCTCTGGCGCGAGCATACGGGGCTCGGCTTCGTGTTCGCGATGTGGATGGCGAGGGCGGACGCGGCGGGCGTCGTCGGCGGGGTGGATTTTGCCGCCGCGCGTGACGAGGGGCTTCGGAGCGTCGAGGAGATCGCCGCCGTCTACGAAGCCGGCTTGGGCCGCCCGCACGCTGAGCTGGTCGCGTACCTGCGCGATCATATCTGTTATGAAGTGGATGAGGAGATGCGCGCCGGGCTCGAACTCTACTACCGTCTGGCGCACAAGCACGGCCTGATCCCGGAGCTGCGCCCCCTCCGAATGGTTGGCACGCGGGCTGCATAAAATATCGGCGGCAAGTCCAAAGTCAGCGGCCCGCGCGAGAATTATCCGGCCCTCGGTCGCGAGCCTTCCGAGCGGGTGTGGCGGAATGCGGATAAAAGAATCACCTTTTGCATTTTGAAATTGAGCGCGAGACTTCGATATGAGTAATACAGACATTCAACCGATTCTCGAACGCGTGCTCGGGGGCGAGCGCATGACGGTGGAAGAGTGCGCGGCGCTGCTGGCGTCGCACGACGTGGCGCGCATCGGCGTCGCCGCCGACGAGGTGCGCCGCCGCAAGCACCCCTCGGACGCCGTCACCTACATCATTGACCGCAACGTCAACTACACAAACGTCTGCAACGTCGTCTGCACCTTCTGCGCCTTCTACCGTCGGCCCGGCAAGCCCGACACGTACGTCCAGACCATCGAGCAGATTTGCGAACGCATTGATGAGACCATCGCGCTCGGCGGCACGGGCGTCCTGATGCAGGGCGGCCTTCATCCGGACTTCGGAATCGAGTGGTACGAAGACCTCCTGCGCACATTGCACGCGCGCTACCCAGACTTTCAGTTGCACTGCTTTTCGCCGCCGGAGATTCACAACATCCACCTCATCTCGGGCCTCACCTACGAGGAGATCATGCGGCGACTGAAGGAGGCAGGGCTCTACAGTATGCCGGGCGGCGGCGGCGAGATTTTAGACGACGAGGTGCGCAAGCGCGTCTCGACCAAGTGCACGACCGACGAGTGGCTCGACGTGATGCGCGCGACGCACAAAGTGGGCCTGCGCTCGACGGCGACGATGATGTTCGGCATCGGCGACCGCCTTGAGCACCGCGTCCGGCATCTCCGGCGCGTCCGCGACTTGCAGGACGAGACGGGCGGCTTCACGGCCTTCATCCCGTGGACGTTCCAGCGCGAGAACACGGCGCTGGGCCGCCGAATTAAGGAGGAGCCGACCGGTATGGACTACCTCAAGATGCTCTCAATCTCGCGCCTCTTCCTCGACAACGTCGAGCACATCCAGTCTTCGTGGCTGACGCAGGGGTTGCGGCTCGGGCAGGTCGCTTTGCGCTTCGGCGCGGACGACATGGGCTCGGTGATGATCGAGGAGAATGTCGTCTCGGCGGCGGGCGCGCACAACACCGCCGACGAGCAGATGCTCCGCTACCTCATTCGCGAGGCGGGCTTCCGCCCGCAGCAGCGCGACATCCTCTATCGTCACGTCAACCGTGAAGAGTCGGCGGCACGCGACGCGAGCGACTCGGCGACGTTGAGAGAGCTAACTGTCGCGTTCGCGGACTAAAAGATGAGTGATACACAAATGCGCGTCGCGTGCAGCCTGACGGAGACTGAGCTTCGGGAGCGGAGAGGCGTATTGCTTGAGAAGGCGGGGCGGGCGGTGTTGGAGTCAAAGGAATTGCCGGACGGATTCGCTTATCGCTTCCCCGAAGGCGACGAGTGGCTTGAAGAGTTGACGCACATCATCCGTCTCGAAAGGCGTTGCTGCCCGTTCCTCGGATTCAGGCTCTTGGTCGAGCCGGGCGACGGGCCGGTGTGGCTGGAGCTGACCGGCCCGCCGGGGACGAAAGAGTTTCTCGCGTCGCTCTTCGTTTGAATGAGGGCTGCGGCGGCTCACAAGATTGAGGTCGCCCGCGAGCCTCTCTAAGCGGCGCGCGTGCCCGTGTATTTGATGGTGGGGGCGATGGCGAGTTTGACTTTGATGGTGCCGTCGAGCTGGTCGCCCTCCACGCGGCCCGCGATGTTGGCGTCGTAGGGCTTGCCTTGAAATTCGAGCGAGACGGCGGCGTTGAAGCTGTCGTCGCTGACGCTCAAGTCTCCGAGCTGCGCGTCGCCGAGCCGCGAGCTGAGGTGGCCGTTGAGCGCGCCGCCCGCCCCTTCAAAGACGAGCGTGGCCGGGTGTTTGCCGAAGGGGGTGGCGACTTCCAGATTCCAGGTTCCTACCAGATTCATGTTCGATTCCTCTCCGTTGTTCGTTTCTCTATCAATAGCTTGATGAAGTCTCTTTAAGCGCCCGCGCTTTCGCGCACGGGTTGCCCCATGCTGTCGAAGTCTTCGACGCGCGAGGCGAAGGGCGCGACCTGCTCGCGTATCTCCGCGGCGTCGCCGACGACGACCAGAGCCGCGCGCTCCGGCGTGATATAGGCGTTCGCCACGCGCCGCACTTCCTCGATTGTGACACGCTGGATGCGCTCGCGGTAGGTCTGGAGATAGTCTTCGGGCAGGCCGTGCATCTTGATCTGGACGCATTGATCAATGAGCCCCTCCTGCGTTTCGAGCCGGATGGGGAAGATGCCCGTCAGGTATGCGACGGCGTCGCGCAGCTCCTTCTCCGAGACGTCTTCGGAGCGGATGCGCTCCAGCTCGTAGAAAATCTCTTTGAGTGATGCGCCGGTGACGGACGTGCGGACTTCGGTGGTCGCGCGGAAGCTGCCCGCGTGCCGGCGCGCGTCCAGCGTCGTGTAGGCACCGTAGGTGTAGCCCTTATCCTCGCGCAGGTTCATAAAGAGCCGGGCCGAGGCCGTGGCCCCGAGAATCGTATGCATCAAGAGCAGGGGGAAGTAGTCGGGGTGCGTGCGCGTGATCCCCAGATTGGCGACGACGATGTTGGTCTGCGCCGAGCCGGGGCGGTTGACGATGTAGGCCGTCCGGCCCTCGCCCGCCACTGGCGGTGCGGGGAAGCGCGGCTCCTCGACTTCGCCCGGCTGCCAGCCGCCGAAGAGTTCTTCGACGCGCTGCAACATCGCGCTGCGTTTCACGTCGCCGGCGACGAAGAGCACGGCGTTATTGGGGACAAAGCGTGCGCGGTGGAAGGCGTCCATCCGTTCGCGCGTCATCGCCTCGATGGACTCAGGCGTCGGCGAGACGACGCTGTAGGGGTGCTTGCCGAAGAGCACGCGCGCGAGCGCCTCGGTGGCGAGGAAGGGAGGCTGCGCGCGTTGCGCGATAAGGTTCTGCTGCGCGTTGGCCTTCGTCAGCTCCAGCTCATCCTCGGGGAACGAGGGGCGCAGCGCGACATCGGCGAGGAGATCGAGCACCTCGCCAGCGTAGTCCGAAAGGGACGAGGCGGCGACGGTCGAGTAATCGGCTGAAGCGCCCGCGCTCAAAGACGCGCCGAAGCGGGCCACCTGCTCGGCGATCTGCCGGCTGGTGCGCGTCTCGGTGCCTTCGACGAGCATGCTGGTCATGACATCGGTGAGGCCGGGAAGCTCCGCCGGGTCGAAGGCGTCGCCGAAGCGGAACGCGAGACGGAAGCTGACGAGCGGCAGGCGGTCTTCTTCGACGAAGACGACCTGCAAGCCGTTGGCGAGTGTCGCCTCTTCCGGCACGGGCAGGTTGAGCGGCCTCGGCGGGAGCGGCGCGGGCGGCTCGCGCCGGAAATCTTCGGTTTGATTTTCCATGTAGTCAGGGAACCCGTTCGATTGAAATTAATAGTCGGAGCGGCCCGGATGGGGCCGCTCCGACAAGAGTTTATGTCGGCGTCTCGTCCGAAGCAAACCGACGCCCCTCCGAACGTGACGTCGGAAACAGGTATCGGTCGCCAGCCCGCTCAGCGCAGTCCGTCACGGGCCGGAAAACGCTGAAGGGCATCCGGATTAAGTTGTCGCTCTGAGGGTAGATTGCGCACCGAATTCTAAGTTCAGTCAGGAGATTTTAAAAGCATCCGTCGCCGGCTTCAAAACTCTCGACGCCCCGCGTCGAAGTCTGATTTATTTCGCCACAGGCTCGTCAGCCGACTGTGGGGGGGGCGGCGGAGAGTCCGGCTGCGAGGGCTTCGCCAGCTCCGAAGGGAGCGGCGGGGAGGTGCTCGAAGGCGCGTCGGCGGGCGGCGGCGCGGGAACCTGCGGGGGCGGCGCTCCGGGCTGCGCGGGCTCTTCCGTCGCCTGCGCCGCCGCTGTGGGAGCCGGAGCCGACTCGACCTCGGCGTGCGCGGGGACGACCTCGATCAGCGAGTGGTTGTCGGTGAGCAGGAAGCGGCGCGTCGCCTCTCCGATCTGGCCGGGCGTGACGCGGAGGTAGCGTTCGAGCTCGGTGTTGAGGAAGTGCGGGTCGCCGTCATAGAGCGCGTACTCGGCGAGGCGCTGCGCGCGGTAGAGCGTGGACTGTCGGCCTCGCACGGCGTCGTTGAGCATCGTGTTGCGCAGCTTCTCCATCTCCTCCGCGCTCGGCCCCTCGGTGGCGAGCCGTTCGACCTCTTCGTCAATGCTGCGGCGAATCTCCCCGGTCGGATGGCCCGGCTTCGGGATGGCGAAGATGTAGAGCGACGAAGGCCCGCGCCGCTCGCCCATGCCGCCCTGTATGCCGACGACCGACTCGTCGTCCTTGACGAGCCGCTGGTAGAGGCGCGAGCTGTCGCCTTCGAGCAGGAGGTCGCTGGCGAGCGTGAGAGAGTAAAAATCGTCGGTGCGCCGTGCCGGGGCCTTCCAGCCGAGCATCAGCGCGGGCAGTTGCGCGAAGGGGTCGCGGTAGATTTCGTGGCGGGCAGCGACCTCTGGCGGCTCGCTGACGTCCGCGGGCGGGGGCGCGGGCTGCGAGGGGATACCGGCGAAATATTTTTCCACGAGCCCGCGCGCGACGCCCGCATCGAAGTCGCCGACGATGGTCAGCACGGCATTGTTCGGTGCGTAGTAGATGCGAAAAAAATCGCGTATGTCTTCGAT
>JAIVJM010000335.1:0-1225 GCA_020199995.1 Acidobacteriota bacterium
CTACATGAAAACCTATGGCTTCCAGTCGATCCACGGGCGCGCGCCCGCAGTCGCCACCGGCATCAAGGCCGCGAACCCGGACTTGAGCGTCTGGGTCATCACGGGCGACGGCGACGCGCTCTCCATCGGCGGCAACCATTTCATGCACGCCATCCGCCGCAACCTCGACCTCAATTACATCCTCTTCAACAACCGCATCTACGGTTTGACCAAAGGGCAGTACAGCCCCACATCCGAACTCGGCAAGAAGACGAAGTCCACGCCGATGGGCGTCATTGACTACCCGCTTAATCCTCTGTCTGTTGCCATCGCGAGCGAGGCCACTTTCGTTGCGCGCTCGCTCGACCTCGATGTCAAACACCTCGGCGGAGTCATTCAAGCGGGCGCACGCCACAAGGGCGTCTCCTTTATCGAGGTCTATCAGAACTGCAACATCTTCAACGACGGCGCGTTTGAATATTTCACCGAACGCTCAGTGCGCTCCGACCACATGATCTATCTCGAACACGGCCAACCGATGATCTTCGGCAAGGAACGCAATCGCGGCATCCGCATGAACGGCGCGCACCCCGAAGTCGTCACCATCGGCGAGAACGGCATTACGGTTGACGACCTGCTCGTCCACGACATTCATCTCAAAGACCCTTCGGTCGCCTTCATGCTCGCGCGCATGGAGTACCCTGACTTCCCGCAGCCCGTCGGCATCTTCCGCGCCGTCGAGCGCGACACCTACGAAGACATGATGGAAGCGCAGATCGCCGCCGCCATCGCCAAACAGGGGCCGGGTAGTCTGGAGAAACTCATCAACAGCGGCGAGACGTGGGTCGTGCAGTAAAAGTGCTCCGCCGTAAGCGGCGGGGCACTTTTACTCTGCTCCTCACAATCTCAAAGCGCCGTTACAGACATCGCGCGGGGCTGAATCACCGCCGCCGCGAAACGCTCCATCTCTTCTAACTGCGGACTGCACTGAAGCAGCAACAGATCAACTCCCGCCTCTTCAAATTCGCTGATCCTTTCCCTGACTTGATCAGGCGTGCCGACGAGGCCGGAGCGCAATCCGCGATTCGAGACCGAGTAATCTTCAAGCGAAACTCGCTGCTCAAGCTGCGTGCCCGCCAGCCACTGCCGGTAGTTGCCGTAGCCCGCCGCCGACTGTTGCACGTCAGTAATTCTCGCCAGTTCTCTCTGCGCTTCCTCCGCCGTGTCACGCACGATTGAATAACCG
>JAIVJM010000335.1:1255-3861 GCA_020199995.1 Acidobacteriota bacterium
TCGTCACCGTGCATGACGTAAGCGTCGCAGAGTCTCGCGATCATCTCTTTGGCCGCTTCCGATTCGCCTCCGGCGTAGATGACCGGGCGCGGCTTCGTGATCGGCTTCGGCTGCATAACGGTGTCCTCCACCCGGTAGTACTGACCGTCGAAAGTGAAATGATCTTCTCTCCACACACGATCAACAACTTCCAGCCATTCCGTCGTGCGCGCATACCGATCATCGTGCTGCTCAAAGTGGACGCCGTACTTCTTAGCTTCGTCCGCCCACCAGGAGGAGACGACGTTGAGCGAGAGGCGACCTCCTCCGCCGATGTGATCAATGTTGGCGGCCTGCTTGGCGAGGAGCGCGGGGTTATGAAAAGTCGGGCGCACCGCCACCATCAATTCGAGTCGCTGGGTGACGGCGGCCAGCGCCGCCGCCGTTGACCAGGCGTCGAGCGAAGGCGCGTCCACGCCCTTGATGTCGTTGAGGTTTAATTCGGCGATGAGCGTCAGGTCGTAACCGATCTCTTCGCTGCGCCGCGCCAGACGACTCACGTATTCCCAACTCGCCTCCATCCCCTCGTCTTCGACGTTCCTCAGCCAGCCGCCGAAAACCGGGAGCCAATATCCGTAGCGCATCTGTGTGCCTCCTGTTCTAAGTAATTTACTAACCTTTCATGCGGGTCGAAGCCGATGATGCGCGGCGCATCCGCGACGAAGTTGGAAAGCGCGTTGATGTCGTAGTACATGAGACTCCCGTCACGGTCATCCACGATGTACTCGATGCCGCCCACGTCTAAGCTCGCGGCGGCGGCGATTCGCTCCACGGCCTCGATGACCTCTGCCGGCGGCTCGTAGGCTTCGACTTTCAATCCCTGCTTCGGCGCATCTGCGAGGCACATCTCCCCTGCCGCACTAACGCCGTCTTCGGTCTGGCAGATTTCCGCCGGGCAGAGGTTGAAACTCTCGCCGGTGGTGAAGACTTTGATGGCGTAGAGGAATTTCCCGCCGAGCGTTTCGATTCGTGTGATGTGTCCGCCCCGCGCGGGGATGAACTCCTGCACGAGAGCGGTGCTGTCAATGCCGAGGTCAATCAGCCCCGCTTCGGCGGCGCGCCTCATCGCTTCCGGCGTGTCGTAGCGCACGATGCCTGCGCCCCGCCCGCCGATGTTCGGCTTGACCACTACGGGGAAGCGCAAGTCACGCGCGACGAGCGGAATCTCCGGCGCGCTGTTAACAACACAGGCGCGCGGGAAGGGCAGGCCGAGCGAGTCCAGCAACGAAAGCTGAAGGGCTTTGGAAATCTCGACAGCGTAGGCAGCAGGCCCATTGATGACACGCACGCCCCAACGCTCGAGATGCGCCAGATAGTTGCGCGTGTAGAAGACGGCATTGCCGTGACCGCGCAGGTAGGCGGAAGCGCTCATGCGGTTGAACAGGAGCGCATACTGACTCTCTCCTGTGCTCACGTCATAATGGTGACGGCTCGCCTCCAGGCGGACGTAGGGGAGGCCGCGCCGGTCCAGTTCCGCAAAGAGGGGGCGGAACCAATCGGGGTGTTCGTAATAGATGGCTATCGGTTTCTCTTGTCTCGTCATTTTATGATCCCGGTTCAAACGAAAAGGCCGCTCTGGTTGAGCGGCCTTTGTGTGGACTCGAATATTCGTCAATCTCCTTACAACACAAACCCGCCCCGGCTAATTTTCGGCCAGTAATAATGCAGACAGGTACACATCCAGATGTCCGTCACGCGGACGACGCTGGTCGGCAGATTTTGTGAGACGGGAAGATTGCTCATGTGTCTCGCACTTTACGTGCCGAGTCGTGAGAATGTCAAGTGTGGTGGGAGGCGGTTCACCTGGTAAGTAACGCAAAGAGTCGAATCGGTAAGAGAGGGTGAAGGCGCAATAACGCTTTCATCCTCCCTTGAAATTTTACACCTTGCTACTTTCCTTTACCGCTTTTCTTCGCCTGTCGCGCTTTGAAAACTTTTTCGCCGCCTGATTCGCCTTTCTTGACATTGGTGGGGAGCGCGGCGGGGGCAGAGGGCGAGGTGGAACTTGGGGCGGCGGGACTTCCGCCCACTTGTTGCGCGGACTCGTCGGCAAAGAACTTGTTGGCTTTTTTGCGTCGTCCGCTCAACGCGGGAGTGTCAGTTTTTGCTGCTTCCTGCGTGGTGGCGTTGTTGCTGCGCTCGTCGCCCATCTGTTGGCCGCGCCGGGTGGCGGCGATGCCCGCCTTGCTCTGTGCTTTTTTGTTTACCATCCGACTTCAACCTTTCTCTTTACGGTTCGCGAACACGCAAGGCTTCCGGTTGCGCCTGTCCGGTTGCCGGATTGCGCGCTCCCGCGTCCATGCTCGCGGCGGGCGGCGGGGGGGGCGGGTTGGCGACGAGTTTTTCTAACGCCGCGTCCAACACTTCGCTGATGCGTGAGACGAGGACGATCTCCAATTCTGCACGCACCTCCGCCGGAATCTCTTCGATGTCGGCCTCATTGCGCGAGGGCAGGATGATGCGCCGGATGCCTGCGCGATGCGCGGCGAGGACTTTCTCCTTGATGCCGCCGACGGCGAAAACCAACCCCGAAAGAGTGATCTCGCCCGTCATCGAAGTGTTATGAC
>JAIVJM010000336.1 GCA_020199995.1 Acidobacteriota bacterium
AATCTATATGGACAGTATCTCTCGGCCAATCTGCTGACAGCCATAAATGCTGAGGGATTTGTTAATGCGCTCTCTGCCAATTCAGGGATAACGCCCGCGAGTAAGCAGAACCTAATCAGCAATTTGCAGGGAGGGATAAAAGACCCCGCGCACACTCTGGAAGATTTTATTCTGACGCCAGAGATGAGCACAATTGGAACTCTTTACTATGACAGAGGATTCATCACGATGCAGTACTTCGGGTACTTACGTCGTGACCCCGAAGCTGCAGGCTTTGACTTCTGGGTCGGTCAGTTAATCGGCGCGGGCGCGCCGCACAAGCAGGACTATAGGTTCATGGTTGGAGGATTCCTGCAATCCGACGAGTACAGGTTCAGATTCGCATTGATACCGGCTAACCCTTAGAGCTTACTTCCCCAATCAAAGGAAGAGGGGCAAGAAATTATCCTTGCCCCTCTTTTATTCTTAACCTTAATTTGAACCCAAGCCATTCCGGAGAGCGCGTCGCCAGGCAAGAAAAATCGCGCATATACAGGTAAGACTCTCGCCCGTAGGTTATTGAAAGGAAAGTGGCGGAGAGGGTGGGATTCGCTCCCCACGGTGGGCTTTCACCCACTCCGGTTTTCGAGTCCGAACCAGACACCCCGCTCTAATAAGCTCTAGTAGGATTTGCTGAGGTTTCAGCCAAACAACGGCCGCTAAAGCATAGTAAAGCGGCGCTGAGCCCGGCAGGCGACTCCGCCACCTAATGCACCTTTGTCCACCCTTTATATAAATACATAGTGGACAAACACAGGACTAGGAGTTGGTCCGAGGCCGAGGCTGTCGCTAATTGGAAAATGCTAATGACCTTTGTGATTCATTCAATTGAACAGTCACGAGTGAAATCAGAGCAAGACACTTCGGAATAACTAAAGATAAAGAACATACTTAAGGTTCGCCCGAAATAGAGAGACATTGACTCTATCGGTAACAGTTTTTCTCCACATTTCCTCCTGTTATGGTGCTCCTAAACACTAGTAGGAGGAACCGCCATGCCAGAGTCGCCCGCAACAACCAGGCACTTTTCACCTCGCGCATCCTTAGCCGCTATCGGCTTAAAGCTTCAACAACTCAACTTCCTTCAGACACTCGGCCTCATGGTCAGAATACCGCAGAAGACTATTAAACATGCTCCATCGGAGAAGCTCTATGACGCATTCATCGCTATCCTCTCAGGCGCTCATGGCCTTTCAGAGATCAACTCTCGCCTGCGCTCTGACACGGCGCTCCAGCGCGCCTTTGGTCGCCACACATGTGCTGAGTATTCGCTCATCCAGGATACTCTGGATGCTTGCCCCCCGGAGAATGTCGAAGAGCTACAACTCGCTCTTAACATCCTCTTCCGCTCTCACAGCCCTGCCATTCGCCATGATTATCATGGCTCGCTCCAACTTATAGACATCGACATGGCTGGCTTGCCCTGCGGCCCAAAGGCAGACCTCTCATGTAAAGGCTACTTCTGCAAGGCAGGCATCCGCACTGGGCGGCAGTTGGGGCGCAGGGCAAGCCAGCCATTATGAGGAGATCGTCGTTGATCACGTCTTTGCAGGCAATGTGCAGCTCAACAAAGCGCTGCGGCCACTGGTAGAGGCAGCTGAAGATGTACTCCAACTAGACTATAAACTCCGCCAGCGTACACTACTGAGAATGGACGCCGGAGGTGGTAGCCGCGACGATCTTAACTGGCTTTTAATGCGCGGCTATCAGCTTCATTGTAAAGACTTTTCCAGTAAACGTGCCGAAGCCTGGGCAGCGACCGTGCAGGAATGGCTCCCGGACCCACATCACCCGGACCGGCAGTTCGGTTGGGTCATCCCACAGGACACCGCCGATTATGTGCGCCCCGTAAAACGAATGGCCATCAGGTGGCGTAAGCGTAACGGTCAACTCTGGCATCACCTTCTAATCTCGACGCTTGAACCGCGAGAAGTGATGCAGTTGCTGGGCCGCCCCATCAACCACATTTATGAACCGGAGTTAGTGGCGCTCGCTTATGCTCAACTCTACGACCAGCGCGCCGGAGCTATAGAGATCGAGTTCAAAGAAGATAAGCAAGGTGTTGGCCTCACCAAAAGAAGAAAGAAGCGGGCACCAGCACAGCAGATGATCGTGCTCTTAAACAGTCTCGCTCATAACGTGCTGGTATGGGCCAGGAGATGGATGAGCAAGGAGCAGCCGAAGCTGAAGAGATACGGCATTATGCGACTGGTGCGTGATGTCTTCGGAGTGAGCGGCTTTCTAGAAACGACAGAAGATGGAAGAATCAAAAGGCTAATCCTCAATGAAAGTTCCCAGATAGCGCGCTCATTGCATCTGGCCTTTCAAGCTTTACTGAGCCTTCAAGAGATCACCGTCGAGCTAGGTAGCACATAAGCGACTTAGCACACGGCAGGGTCATCAACAAACTTCATCTACATTGAATCGAAGCGATCAAAATCGGCTTCGTCGATAGAGGTCTGAACTACGACGCGATTTTTTCAAAATGCTTGTGGGTGAGCTTCCTTCGACTAGAGGATGAAAATATTAGTGGGTGAGAATTATTAGAGTTGTAGGTAAGACCGTGTTTAGCCTGTCGCTATTCACGGCTGCCTGCCTCATTAGATTGGCTTGTCGTTTCGCCTCCTCGGCGCGTTTGAGGAAGGATTCGGCGGAGTGGCCGTTATGGCCTTCCCCCAAGTGTTCACCCATGTGGCGCATGAACAGCTCGCCCTCCTCGAAGGCGCGGATAGAATTCCAGAGCGCGTCGTCCATCTTCTCCGCGATGTCGGCCAGCAGGCTCTCTATCGAGTAGGCGTGGCCTGTGTGACAACGGAAGCGGAAGAGTGCGCCGTCTTTCACTTGCAGGAGCACGCCGTGGCATTCGGGGCAGGCGTAGTTCGACGGCTCGCCAAGCTCAAGCACGCCGGCGTCGAGCGCCCTCTGCTCTTTCGCGATGTTGACCTCGATCTCTACGTCTTTCGGCACTTCAAACACTCCTTCCTCTTCCGCCGCTTCGGTCGTCAGTCGAACCAGCAGCGGCGCAATCTCCTCCAGCGGGAGACAGTAATCAACCTTCACATAGGCCAACGCGTTTTGAGGCATGAAGGGGACGAGCGCGTCGTCCGGGTCTTGTACGATTGCCGTGCCGCCGAGCTGCTTCACCGTCCAGAGTCCGGCTGTGCCGTCGTCCAGATAGCCCGTCAGGATGACGCCGACGACGCGCGGCCCGTAGGTCTGCGCCGCCGAGCGGAAGAGCGGGTCAATGGCGGGGCGGAAGCGGTTCTCCTTCGGCCCGCGAGTGGTGCGCACCACGCCCGACTCTTATGAGCAGGTGGCGGTCTGGCGGGGCGACGTAGATTGTGCCCGGTCGGATGCGCTCGCCGTCCTTCGCGCTCGTGGCCGGGAGATTCCCGAAGCGGTCGAGGATGCCGGCCAGCATATCGGGCGATTCGGGCGAGGTGTGTAGCACGACGAAGACTGACGCCGACAGGTCTTCGGGCAGTGCGGCGACCAGCACGCGCAACGCTTCGATGCCGCCGGCGCTGGTTCCGACCACGATGATGTCTTTCGGCATGAAACGCTCCTCCGTGGCCCGACCGGGGCGGGTTTCAGGGGTTTCGGTGAAGGGAATAAAAATACGATACACTTATAGCACACCGGGGCGGTAAAATCGCCCGAATCTAAAACTGATCGCTATACAGGCGGGGAGAATTGGATTACACTTTTGTTTCAACCTTGACCCGCCGGACGAGCGAAAAAGAATCTTAACTCAACTGATAGTGCGGCAACTTTTCGGGCGACGCTGCTGAAGCGTGACGGTGTATCAAAGAGGATGTGGAAGATTCGGACATGAGCGAAACTTTTAACAATGACCCGTTCGGCGCGGGAGCCACAGAGCCTGATGC
>JAIVJM010000169.1 GCA_020199995.1 Acidobacteriota bacterium
ATCATCATCAAACTCGTGCGGCGCGTCGCGGACGAGGTGTTCATCCCGTTCACCGTGGGCGGCGGACTCGACTCGCTCGAAGACATTCGCGCCGTGCTGCGCGCCGGGGCCGACAAAGTCTCGCTCAACACGGCGGCCGTCGCGCGGCCCGGTTTGATCCGCGAGGGCGCGGAGACGTTCGGCAGCCAGTGCATGGTTGTGGCGATTGACGCGCGCCGCAGGGACGCGGGCGACGCGGCCCGCGGCTGGGAGGTCTTCACGCATGGCGGGCGTCGGAGCGCGAAGCTCGACGCCGTCGAGTGGGCCGCGCGCGCCGAGGCGTCGGGCGCGGGCGAAATACTCCTGACCAGCATGGATCGCGACGGGACGGGCGATGGCTACGACGTGGAGCTGCTCCGGGCGGTCAGCGGCGCGGTCAGGATACCGGTCATCGCCTCCGGGGGCGCGGGACGCCTCGAACATTTCCGGGAGGCCGTGACCGAGGGCGGCGCGAGCGCCGTGCTTGCCGCCTCGCTATTCCACTTCGGCCGTTTCAAGATAGCGGAGGTGAAAGACGACCTGCGCGCGCGGGGGGTGACCGTCAGATGAAGGTGCGGCTTGGAGAGATCAAGTTTGACGAGCGCGGCCTCGCGCCCGTCGTCGTGCAGGACGCGCGGACGCGCGAGGTGCTGACCCTCGCCTACGCGAACGAGGAGAGCCTCCGGCGCACCCTCTCGGAAGGGGAGACGTGGTTCTGGTCGAGGTCACGCGCGCGGCTGTGGCGCAAGGGCGAGACTTCCGGTCACACCCAGCGCGTCGTCGGGTTGAGAGTTGACTGCGACGCCGATGCGCTCGTCGTCCTCGTCGAGCCGGCCGGGCCGGCCTGTCACACCGGCGAGCCCTCCTGCTTCCACAACGGCGTTGAGGGCGCGGCGGACGAAGGAGTGCGCGGTGAAGCGTCGCCCGATCTCGGGCGAGCTCTCCGAGAACTGCACGCCACCGTCGAGTCGAGGAGGCGCGAGAGGCCGGCCGGGTCTTACACCGCCTACCTCTTCGACCGCGGTCTGGACAAGATTCTGAAGAAGGTCGGCGAAGAGGCGACGGAGACGATCATCGCCGCCAAGAACGATACGGACGGCGCGCTCGTCGCGGAGACGGCCGATCTTCTCTACCACCTCGTCGTGATGCTGGTGGAGCGCGGCGTCGGCCTCGACGAAGTCGGGCGCGAATTGACGCGCCGCGGCGGGGAGGCGGGTGAAGGATGAAAGTTGATTCTCACGAGTTGAATTCTCACGAGTTGAAAGGGCTGCTGGATTTCGCCGTGCGCCTCGCGGGCGAGGCGGGCGAGATCGTGCGCGGCTACTACCGTGGATCGTTCGTCGCCGAGCGCAAGCGGGATGGCTCACCAGTCACCGCCGCCGACCGTGAGGCCGAAGCGCACTTGCGCCGCGCAATCGAGACGGCATTTCCCGACGACGCGATTCTCGGCGAGGAGGAGGGCGAGCGGCAGGGCGTGTCGAACCGTCGCTGGATCATTGACCCCATTGACGGAACCTACTCGTTCGTGCGCGGCGTGCCGCTCTTCGGCGTTCTCATCGCGCTGGAGATCAAAGATGAGGCAGTCCTCGGAGTGGTGAGCCTTCCGGCGCTGGATGAGATGGTTTACGCGGCGCGCGGGGCGGGCTGCTTCCTGAACGGCGAGCCGGCGCGCGTGTCTTCCACCTCTTCGCTCGGCGGCGCGCTGCTGCTCGCGACAAGGGCGACGCGCAGACGTCAAAGTTTACGAGGGCGACCCCGTCGAGATCGCGCGCGACTTTGAGTTTCAAGGCGCGCGGGCTCTGCACGTGGTCAATCTCGACGGGGCCTTCGACGAGGCCGACTCACTCAACCGTGACACGATCCGGCGAATAATCCGGGCGGTCCGCGTGCCCGTCCAGTTCGGCGGCGGGCTAAGGAGCGCGAGCGCCGTCGAGCAGTTGATCGAAGAGGGAGCCGCGCGCGTAGTCGTCGGCACGCTCGCGGTCGAATCCCCGGAAATTCTCGAAAGCCTTGCGCGGCAGTTCGGCAGCCGCGTCGCCGTCGGCATTGACGCGCGGGACGGTCTGGTGAAGATGCGCGGCTGGGAGCGGGACGCGGAGTTGTCGGCGATTGAGCTGGCGTGCCGCGTCGCCGCCGCCGGCGTCGAGCGCATCGTCTATACAGACATCGCGCGCGACGGAATGCTGGGTGGCCTCAACGTCGAGCAGACGTGCGCCGTGGCTCGCGAGTCCGGCCTGAAAGTGACGGCATCAGGCGGCGTCTCCTCGCTAGCTGACATCGAACGGCTGGAGAAAGCGGCGAGCGCCTCCGGCGTGGATAGCGTCATCGTGGGGCGTGCCATCTACGAAGGGCGCTTCACACTCGCCGAGGCTTTCGCAGCCGGCGCGTAGACAGAGTGGCCGAAAAAGCCACGGGCCGCGAGTCCTACTAGGACTCGCGGCCCGTGGCCCTTCTCCTCGCTGAAGCCGATACTTCTAAAAGTTCAGCTTGAGGCCGAACTGGAAACAGTTTGGCTCAGTTCAAAACCGATCTGACCCTTGAGTTTTTGCTAACCTGATATATGCGAAACAAGGAAAGCCCGGCCCCGAAAATCTTGCCCCTATCCAGCTTCATCCTAACGAGCGGATAAATTTTCTATGACTACAAAAGTCGGCGATATTAGAAAGGGGGAAGGAGTATATGGCTTTCGTCGTGCGTTTGTTATTGCTGGTGCAGAAAGTTTGATTATGGGTTTATGGAAGGTCGCGAATGCCATCACGCGTGGTTTGATTGGCGATGGAGTAATTACAGGCATTTGTAATCAGGTGAAGGGCGAGTTTGACCTCCTCCCCGAAAAGAGGTGCAGTGATAATGAGAGTTTTCCCGTAAACTGATCGACGAGGAGAACTCTTTATGCGCAAGACGAGGTTCAGCGAAGAGCAGATCATCAACATCCTCAAGGGCGTCGAAGCGGGGCAACGCGTCGCGGACGCCTGCCGCGCCCACGGCATCAGCGAGCAGACCTACCACCGCTGGAAAGCGAAGTACGGCGGCCTCAACGTCAACGAGGCCCGCCGCCTCAAGTCGCTCGAAGACGAGAACCGCCGGCTCAAGGCTGCGGTCGCGGATCTGACGCTCGACAACCGGATGCTCAAGGACGTGCTGTCAAAAAAGTGGTGAAGGCCGCCTCCCGGCGCGAGGCGGCCGTTTACCTTCGACAGACTTATCAGGTGTCAGAGAGGCGCGCCGGGCGGCTGCTCTGCTTGAGCAACTCCAGCTTGCGCTATCGCTCGCGCCGCCCTCCGGCCGAAGAGTTACGCCGGCGGCTGCGCGAGTTGGCGGCCGAGCGCCCGCGCTACGGCTACCAGCGGCTCTGGGTCTTGCTGCGACGCGAAGGCTGGGAGGTCAACCACAAGCGGGTCTACCGGCTCTACGTGGAAGAGGGTCTGAAGCTGCGTAAGCGCAGGCGCCGCTCACGCGCGCACGTCGAGCGCGTGCCGCTTGCGGCGCCGGCCGGGGCCGACGAGCGGTACTCGATGGACTTCATGCGCGACACGCTGGCGGACGGCAGGGTCTTCCGCACGCTGAACATCGTCGATGACTACACGCGCGAGTGCCTGGCCATCGAAGTCGACACGAGTCTGCCCGGCGCGCGGGTGGTGCGGGTGTTGGAGAGGCTCTCGGCCGCGGGGCGTCGGCCGCTGCACATCGTCGTGGACAACGGTCCGGAGTTCGCGAGCAAGGCGGTGGACCAGTGGGCGGCGAAGAGCGGCGTCAACTTACGCTTCATCGATCCGGGCAAGCCGATGCAGAACGCCTACATCGAGAGCTTCAACGGTAAGTTCCGCGACGAGTGCTTGAGCCAGCACTGGTTCGTCAGCCTGGAAGAGGCGAGGAGCGTGAGCGAGCAGTGGCAGGTGGATTACAACGAGCGGCGTCCGCACCGGAGCTTGCAGCACCTGACGCCGGCGGAGTTCGCGGCGAAATGCAGCTCTAAACAAGCGGCGGAACTCTCATTATAGGTGCACCTCAGTTGGGGAGGAGGTCAAAGTATTCTCTTCTGATATTGCACTTTTATTCATGAGGGTTTTTGGCTCTCGGATGGTAATTATCATAAGAGTCCCTTAAATGTAAGTTGGCAATGTGTACATATATTTGTGTCGTCGCCAAATCACTATGCCCAAGAAGCGACTGCACAGAGCGTGAATCCGCACCCCTATTCGTGAGATGAGTTGCAAAGC
>JAIVJM010000170.1 GCA_020199995.1 Acidobacteriota bacterium
AACCTGGACATCATCCCGAACGCGCTCGAACCGAATATGGAGGCCATGCTCTCGAGCCGCCGCAACCGGGAGCGCCTCCTCGAGTCCCGGCTCCAGGCGGTGAGGGACAGGTACGACTTCATCATCCTCGACACGCCGCCGGCGCTCGAAACGTCCACCATCAATGCCATGGTCGCATCCGACGAGATCCTGATCGTCATCGACTGCGGCTACTACGCGCTCTACGGCCTGAACCAGCTGATGGAGACGCTCTCCGAGGTGCAGCGGGAGTTCCAGCGCTACGACCTGGTGATCCGCGCGCTCGTGAACCTCTATGACCAGCGGCAGAAGATGGACCGGGAGGTGCGCGAGGAGGTCGAGCGCTTCTTCGAGTCGCTGTTGCTGAGCACGACCGTCCACAAGAACGTGAAATTGACCGAGGCGGCGGGCGCGGGCAAGCCCATCATGGAGTACGACAAGAAGTCGTCGGGGTATTTCGACTTCACGCGGCTGGCGAAGGAACTGCTGGACATTTATGACAGGTCGAGAAAAGCCGAAAAGGAGGGCGCTGCATCGCGGGCTAGATGACATCGTCAACCGCGACGCGTCGCTGACATCTAAACTGCTCGGGCGGGTGAAACCGCCATCGCGCGAGCCTCTCGAAGTGCCGGCGGACGACGAGGCCCTGCGCGCGGCCGAGTCGTCCCACAACGAGCAGCCCGCGGCCCAGACACGTCCGGAGTCATCACTTCCGGTGAAGCTGCGGGCGCAGGCCGAGCCGGCCGAGGTGCGCCGTCTCGACGTGGCGCGGGCCGAATCCCGGGCCGCCGCCGTCGGAAAGGCTGACGAGGCAGGGGAAAGGTCGGTCGCCGCGCCGGCGGCGACTTCCTTCGACGAGTTCGTCGCGCGCTGGGGGTTCGTGCTGCGTAGCGGCGGGCGCGCCGGCAAGCTCCGCATCTGCCAGGTGCTCTACGAGAACACTTTCGGCGCCGGGCGGGACACGTTCTTCACCTCGTACGAGAAACTGGCGAGGCTGACGGGCCTCGAAAAGAAGCAGTGCGCCATCAACGTCAAGCAGCTCGAAAGCCTCGGCTTCGTCGAGCGGCTCAACATCTACAACACCGCCACCAGGCAGGGGACTGAGTTCAAGTTGCACCTGGAGCAACTTCCGCCGAGCGCCCGCCGCGTACCGCGCCATCACTACTACGACGAGGATTTGCCTCGATAATGTTGAATTGTACCCCGTGGTATAAGTTTATACCACGGGGGTACAAAGTACGGGGGCAGACCCACAAAGTCCTACCGCGGTGCTAGAGTCTAGTTAAATAGCTTGTCCGTCTTTAGCCTCGCGTTTATGTCGCTCCTGACGCCTGCGCTCGACGCGGAAGAGGACGTTCGAGACGCCGTCCATGGCTGCGAGGAAATCGTCCATAGTCTCCTCGTCGAGGTCTTCAAGCTCAATCTCCCTCATCGCGTAGAAGAGCCGCTTCATCTCCTCCCAGAACATGTGGCGGGCGTCCGAAGGGTCGACCTCCAGCCCCCGTAAAACTGTTGAGCGACACCCTGCCGGATGTTTCACGATCGAGTATGGATCTAAGCAGGCCGGCGGCTTCGATGAGCTTTTCGCGCGGCCACCTCGGGGGCCTGCCCCTCCTCGTGTCGGTCGCGGGCCTCCGCTCGACGTGGCGAACGGCGAACAGGAAGCGCGACAACTGCTTTTCCGATGCGGGGATGATGTCGGGCATCCGTTCGCGCAGTTGCCGGCAAATGAGGCGGACGGCTTCGGGCGAAGCGAGTGTGTCTTGCTGGCGTGGTCTTCGTCGAGTGGCGCGCATCCGTCGTTTGTGACCCCCTAAATGGATAAGGTTTCACGGACTGGCTATCATACCCGATTATTGCCAATCTAAAGGGTAATAATAGCGGTTTGGCGAATGTAAGGTTACCAGACTTGTTAAGACCTGTAACCTTACTTTTATGCTATGATGCGCCGCTATGAGTGCAGAAGAGGCAGGACAGACACAGGGCGAACAGCCTCAAGCCTTAATCCCAGCTGGTCAGACCGTTGATCTGGCACTGCTCAACGCCATTCATCTCTGGGCTGCGGCCACAACGGACGCTGAGAGCGCCTGCTCGAACGATCTTCTCAGGAGCAAGCGGCAGGCCGTTTCTTCATTCTTCACCTTTGTGGGAAAACATCCGGGAGAGGTGACTGCGCTCGATGTACAGGGCTGGCGCACGTTGCTCGAAGAGAAAGGGTTCAAGCCCGCGACCGTCTACGCACGCATTTCTCGCCTCTCATCATTCTATGAATGGTTGATGCGTGACCCTTCACTAGGCCAGTTCATCCAGAGCAATCCCGCACACCGCGCCCGGCCGAAGTGCCCGAAGCCTTACCAGACCGAAAGCTCGAAGGCGCTCGACGACGAGCAGTTGGGCGCGCTCGTGCGCGTTGTCAGGGAAAAAGCTGTGACCGGAGACGTGGTAGGGAAGCGCGACTATGCGTTGCTGTTGTTCTTCATCACGACTGGCATGCGCCGGCAGGAGATTATCGGCCTGCGCGGCTCTGACATCGAATTGAGGAAAGATGATCTTGTCGTTCGGTGCCGGGTGAAGGGCGGCGACTACGTGGGCCGCGCGGTCGACGAGCCCCTGGTGCGGGAGGTGCTTTTCGACTACCTCAAGTCGTGCGGCCGGATGAACGTGTTTAGAAGTGATCGACCGCTCTGGACACGGCATGACCGAGCGGGACGAGCGGGCGCGCCGCTCTCATCGCACTCCTTCTCGAAAAACCTGAAGGGCTACGCGCGTGAGGCGGGGATTGAGAAGATTCATATCCACCAGACGCGCCACACGTTCGCGCGGATAATCTCCGAAGAGACTGGCAGCATTGTTGAGACGCAGGATGCGCTGGGGCACAAGAACCTGGCGACGACGCGGGTGTACATAGGTAGAATCGCGGTGAAGCGTGATAAGCACAGTCAGCAGATTACAGCACGCTTAAAAATTCAGCGTTAATACCTCATGCTATGAAAAAAATCGCATCGCGGTGATTTGACCGCATGGATGATCAAACTCCAACTGTGGTTGATCAGCGGCGCACACACACGGTGTTAACAGATCAAACACTTCTACGCATAGTGGTGGGCTGCGGTCGCGATTTCTAAGCCATTTTTTCTCTCAACACCAATCCACGAAGTTCAACTCTACCCGACTGGTCTCCAACGACTCATGCGGCGTAATGATTTGCCGATGTCGGGATCTCGCCCTGTGCTTTGGGCATGCTTAACCGAACTATGAGCTCATCCGCAAGATCGGAGTAAAGCGAAGCGGCAGGAGAATTCGGCGCACAGACTTGAATTGGTAGCCCTTGCTCACCGCAACCCTCGATGAGGTCGTCCCTGTGAATGATCGTCTCACAAAGCCATCCCCCCCATTCTTCCTTTAATGCCTCATAGCAGGCTCCAGACTCATGGCTCCGACAGTTGAAACGGTTGCACATGAGGCCAAGTAAGGCTGGGCGCAGGACGCAAGGCATGTCGCCGATGTATTCAAAGAGCAGCCGCCATCCCGCTTCTCCCTGACCGCCTGGCGAAATGGGGGCGAGCACGTGGGTCGATGCGTTAAGGCATGCCTGCGTCAGAAGGGCGAGCGATGAGGGAGTATCAATGACGATGAACTCATAGGAGTGTTCTATCGTCGCAAGGCGCGATTTGAGATCGGTAACGTGCGAGGCTTCCATCCCTTCAAAAGTCGCGAGCCTGATAGCTGAAGGAACGACGTAAAGGTTGGCAAAGCGTGAAGGTGAGAACATATCCCAGCGAGCGAAATTATGGCGCGCGCCTGGGTCGGGCGGACAGAGAGTGTCCGCCAGCGTCCACCCGATCTGATCAGTTTTCATAAAGAAGCGGGTGGCATTCGCCTGAGGGTCGGCGTCGATAAGTAGTGTTTGGTGCCCGCGCGCTGATAACTCGACCGCGAGGTTTACCGAAATGGTCGTCTTACCGACTCCGGCGGCGACGTTTACGACGCTGATGACTGCTTTCATGTTCTGAGCTCCTTTCATCATGTCTCTCGTACCTATGGCGCGAGTGACGCCGAGGCGCGGTTAGATCGCACCCTCAAAATCCATGAGCGGCATGTCACCCCTGCGATCAATGGGGATGCCATATTTCAAGATCAGAGTGCGTTGGGGCTCGTAGCCGATGACCGGCATCGCCAGCAAGCCGCGAGTAGTGTTCCAGGCGCGCTGAAGGTCCTGATAAGCCGCCAGCGCGAGGCCGATCTCCTCCTTGACCTCGCCGGGCCGGATGTCGGCCAGGTAGTCATCAACTTCGCCCGTCACCGCAAATAGCAACTTGACGTAGTCGTCGTAAGAGGGCGCTATTGACTCGGCCGCCGCGAGACGGCGTAACTCCTTCAGCGCGCCACGAGCAGCGATTGCTTCTTTTGCCGAAAGTATTTGTCTGCGCGAGACGGGCGGGTCCGGAGGCGGCTTCAGGAAGCGGAGCGAGGCGAAGAAGCGCGGGGCTTCGAGGGTGAAAGTAACAGCGTCTTTGGACATCGCCGAGAGCGTGTACATCCGCCGTCCGCAAAAGTAGACGCGCGATTGCATTCGGGCCCGGCGGCGCTCGGTGATTTTGCCGCCCGGCAAATCCATGAGTGATTCGTATTGTCGTCCCCCGTCAGGGAGGGGCACCTTAGAGACAATGAGCCACCCGTCGACAAGCAAACCGCGCTCGTATTCGGCGAGCATCATCTCCGTGTCCGGCGTGCCCTCTCTAGCGGGCAGATCCTTATAAATGAGGTTGAAGGAGTCTGAGTTGTTCCGGTAAAAGTAAGCCTCGAATTTCTGGCCCGTAAAAGGCTTCTGCGGGGTGACGAGTGAGTCATGCGCTGGCGCACCAGGCAAGGAGACAGTGAAATCTTTGTCCGGAGATGTGAACTCTACCCACACCTCTTGCGCTCTGGAAATCGACTCTAGACCTAAAAGAAGAAACATCAGCAGGACGGCGGAGAAGCGAAAATGATATTTGGATGGAGTTCTATTCATAGTGTTCTTGCTTCTTAAATATTGATAACTAATCGTCCTCTGGCAGTCCTCCCATCCTGTAGCGCTTGATTAATTCGCCGGAGCCCTTATTATCAGCGCAGTTGTTGATGTGGTAGTGACTATTCCCATCGGTCTATGAACCTTGTTTCGTGGATTCAAGTTTGAAGTGCAACAAGTGGTCGTTTGAAGAATACCTCATTCGGCGTTTTGTAGCCGAGCGTTTTGCGCGGACGATTGTTGAGCCGCTCCACCGCTTTCTCGATCTGTCTAT
>JAIVJM010000051.1:0-26362 GCA_020199995.1 Acidobacteriota bacterium
CGCCCCCGAAAGCCCCGCCGCGGCTTGCGGCCTGCGCGTCGGCGACGTGGTCGAAACGATCGGCGGCCAGAGTTTCACCCGGCTCGAAATACGAAGGAAGCTGATGGAGGCGGGCACTGCGCCACTGCCGCTCGGCGTCGTCAGGGAAGGGCACAGGCTGAGCCTGACTCTCAGCACGAAGGCGGGAGCCCGACCTTGAAGTAGTCAAAAGAAAAAAGGTAAACGGCAAAAGTGGAAGAGTGAACCGGATGCGTTTCGCCCGTCCGTCGCTTTTTGCCTTTTACCTTTTTCCTTTTGCCTTCCTTTTTCAAACGGGGGCGCTTCTGTGCTACTCTTGACCTCACCGCTCGTTGTCTTAAATCACAGTTTGTTGCTGAAGGCACATGCTGCACGAAGCCGTTGAGTATTACCACCGTCTGCTGGATCAGGACGACATTGCCGAGACTTCGCGGAGGATGCTCGACGAAGGGCTGGAGCGCGCCAAGCTCATCTTCGGTGGGCGTCGTCTGTCGCCGTACCTGCGCCCGCATTTCGTGACCGAAACCGACTTCGCGCGCGTCACACGAATCTGCGAGACGGTTTGGAGCGCGATCCAGAAGGTCAAGGACGCGGCGGTCGGGGACGCTTCTCTCCTCGACGAACTAGGCCTCACCGAGCGCGAGCGCGAGTTGGTGCGGGTTGACCCCGGCTACCGCGCGGTTTCGCCCACGGCGCGGCTCGATTCTTTCCTCATCGAGGACGACTACAGCTTCGTCGAGCTGAACGGCGAGAGTCCCGCCGGCATCGCCTATGCCGACGCGGCATACGAAATCTTCTCGCAGCTCCCCGTGATGCAAAAATTCGGCGAGCGGTATCACCTGCGGAGATTCCACGGGCGACCGCTGATGCTCGAAACGCTGCTCGCGGCCTACGGCGAATATCTCGGGCGCGAGCCCGAACGCGCGCCTACCATCGCGATTGTGGATTTGAAGGGACTCCCGACGCAGAAGGAGTTCGAGCTGTTTAAGGAATACTTCGAGGCTGAAGGCTACCCCTCGATCATCTGCTCGCCCGACGAGCTGGAGTTCAGCGGCGGACGCCTGCGCGCGGGCGACTCTGAGATAGATATCGTCTACAAGCGTTTGCTCGTCAACGAGTACCTGCCCATCATGGACGAGCACCCGGCGCTCGTCGAAGCCTACCGCGCGCGCGCCGTCTGCATGGTCAACAGTTTTCGCTCCAAGATGATTCACAAAAAGGCCCTCTTCGCCGTTCTCACGGACGCGCGGTACGCCTCGCTCTTTACTGAGCCGGAGCGCGAGGCCGTCGCCCAACACGTCCCCTGGACGCGGAAGGTACGCGCGGGGAAGAGCGAGCATGGCGACGAGCAGATTGACCTCCTCGATTTCATTGCGGGCAACCGCGACCGTCTGGTCTTGAAGCCTAATGACGACTACGGCGGCCACGGCATCTATATCGGATGGAGCGGCGAACAGTCCGACTGGGACGATGCCCTCCGCGTCGCCGTCGCCGACGGTGACTACATCGTGCAGGAGCGAGTCCGAACGGCGCGCGAGACTTTTCCGGCCTTACAGGAGGACGGGACGGTTATCTTCGCCGAACAGCTCGTCGATCTCGACCCGCTGCTCTTTAACGGCAAGGTCGGATCGGCCTTCACGCGGCTTTCGTCATCAGAACTCGCCAATGTCTCTTCGGGCGGCGGGATGGTCCCGACGTTTATCATCAGCGAGAAGAATTGAGCGCGAGCGTCGGCGACCTTACCGGCAACCTCTCGACGGGTGCACGGACTCGAGCGAACGCGAAGCGCAAGGATTGACACTATGAACTTCGTCAACAGCGAAACGCCGCAGGACGAGCGGCGCAGGTTCGAGCGTTCGCGCATCATCATAGACGTGTTCTTCGATGGGGCCGACCTGACCGGCGTCGCCAGCACACAGGACATCAGCCCCGGCGGGCTCTACATGAACACGCAGACCGAGATTCCCGAGGGCGCGCTCCTGACGCTGCGCCTCCCGCTCAGCGACAGAGACGTGGTCTGCAACGCCGAGGTCATCTACAGCAATCCGGGCCGCGGCGTCGGCGTCAACTTTCAGGGACTCTCGGAGGAAGACCGCGCCGCCATTGAGAGCGCGCTCGCTAACCGTTGACCCTTTGCCGAACATCAGCAAGAGGAGAGATGTCGTATGGTGACTCCCGAACATTACACGCTCGGCATCGAAGAGGAATTTCAGATCGTGGACCCGCAGACGAGGGAGCTGCGCTCGCGCGTCTCGGAGATTCTGGACGAGGGCAAAATGCTCCTCGGCGAGCAGTTCAAGCCCGAGATGATCCAGTCCATGATCGAGGTCGGGACTGACAAGTGCTACAACATTCAGGAGGCGCGGACCGACATCACGAACCTGCGTGCCATCACCGGCTCGCTCGCGCGCAAGAAGGGGCTCGCCATCGTCGCCGCCTCGACGCACCCCATCTCACACTGGCGCGACCAGAAAATCTTCGACGACGCGCGGTACAACGTGCTCGTCGAAGAGTTGCAGATGGTCGCCAGCTCTTTGCTTATCTTCGGCCTCCACGTCCACGTCGGGATGCCCGACAAAGATCGCGCCATCCACATCATGAACGCGGCGCGCTACTTCCTGCCGCACGTGCTGGCGCTGACGACCTCTTCGCCCTTCTGGCTCGGCTACAACACGGGGCTCAAGTCTTACCGCTCCGAAGTTTTCAAGAAGTTCCCGCGCACGGACATCCCCGACCACTACGACTCGCACGCCGCTTTCCAACGCTACGTTGACCTGCTGGTCAAGACCGGATGCATTGACGACGGCAAGAAAATCTGGTGGGACGTGCGCCCGCACCCTTTCTTCCCGACTCTGGAGTTCCGCATCTGCGACATCCCGACGCGCGTTGACGATACCATCGCCATCGCCGCGCTCTTTCAGGCCATCGTCGCCAAGCTCGACAGGCTCATTGATAAGAACCTCGGATTCCGCCTCTACCGGCGCGCGCTCATTCAGGAGAACAAGTGGCGCGCGGTGCGCTACGGGCTCGACGGCAAGATGATTGATTTCGGAAAGCAGAAGGAAGTCCCCGTCCGTGACCTCATCCTCGAACTCCTCGAATTCGTGGACGAGGTGCTCGACGACCTCGACTCGCGCAAGGAGGTCGAACACATCCACCAGATTTTAGAGCGTGGAACCTCGGCAGACGAACAGTTGCGCATCTTTGAGGAGACGGGCAGCCTTCCGGCGGTCGTTGACCGTCTGATGGAAAGGACGATGGAAAACGTCCCACTCGAAGGGAAGGTCGGCGGACACACCGTTTGACGGAAGCAGACACCCGAAGCGGCGGTGGCAAGACCCCCCACCTGACCTTGCGAGGTCACGGAAGTTGAAGGGCCAAGTCGAAGACCCATAAATTTCTCCGTCTCTAAGGTCTGGCGGAGAACTGGCCCCCGCTCCTCTCAGTCGTTTATCCCCCTGCCTCGAAGACCCTGCACGAGTAGGTCTTAAAAGCCAGCCAGACATGTTTCCCCTCGCTCAATTCCAGCTCGCGCAGTGATTGCCTCGTGACGCTCGCGACCCACGGGACGCCGCACGCGACGCGGACGAGCGTGTGCGCGCCCCTCTCTTCAATCTCCTCGATGCGCCCGGCCAGAACATTGCGCGCCGAGATGTTGCCCGGCTCGCTGGTCGCGAGCAGGATATCGCCCGAGCGCACGGCCAACGAAATTCGCCCGCCTTCCGCACAATGTCCGAGCGGCACTTCGACGCGGCAGCGTCCCCCCTCCGCGCCTTCAACCTCGACCATCATCGTCCCCGTCTCCTCCGACCTGCTCAGGACCTGCCCCTCAAAGATGTTCTCGACGCCGGTGAGTCTCGCGACGCTCGCGTTGGCGGGGGCCTGAAAGACTTCGGTAGGCGCGCCCTCCGCGACGATGCGCCCGCGTTCGTAGATGAGCGCGCGTTCGCCGAGCGCGAGGGCTTCGTCGCGGTTATGCGTGACGTAGATAATCGGCAGCCGCATCTCATCCCCGAGCGCCTTGAGGTCGGAGATGAGTTCGAGCTTGACGGGCTCGTCGAGCGCGGAGAGCGGCTCGTCGAGGAGCAGGAGCCGGGGCGCAGCCGCCAGTGCGCGCGCGAGTGCGACGCGCTGCGCCTCGCCCCCGGAGATGTGGCGCGGGAGCCGCCCGGCGGCGTGGCCGATGCCGAATTTTTCGAGGAGCGAGAGGGCGCGCGCCCTCCGCTCGGCGCGCGGCAGTTGGCCGAGGGGGAATTCGACGTTGCCGAGCGCGGTGAGGTGCGGGAAGAGCGCCAGATTCTGGAAGACGTAGCCGACGCCGCGCAGGCGAATCGGCAGGTCTATGCGTCGAGAGGAGTCGAACAGCGTTAACTCCGCGAGACGGATGTGGCCGGAATCGGGCCGCACCAGCCCGGCGATTGCCTTGAGCGTGAGCGTCTTGCCGGAACCCGAAGCCCCGAACAGGATCGTCACGCCGGGCGGGGCGTCGAAAGCCACATCGAGTTTGAATCCGCCCGCCGCGGCGTCGCCCCCGGCGGGCGACGCCGCGCGCGGGCCGCCCCCGAACTCTTTTCTGATTCTGACGGAGAGCATCATCCGTGGCGCGGCGCGACGAGCCGGTTGGTGGCGTAGAGGAGCGCGAAAGCGAGCAGCGAAAGCACGATGACGAGCGTGAGCGCGAGCTGGTCTCGGCCCGACTGCGACGCGTCGTAGATGGCGATGGCGGCGGTCTGTGTGCGACCGGGGATGTTGCCCGCGACCATGAGCGTCGCGCCGAAATCGCCGAGCGCGCGCGCGAAGGAGAGGACGCCCGCGGCGACGATGCCGCGCGAGGCGAGCGGCATCGTCACGCGCCGGAAGACCTGCCATTCGGATTTCCCCAACGTCCGCGCCGCGTCCTCGAACTCCGCGTCCACCCCCGCGATGGCCGCGCGCGCGGTCTTCACCATCAACGGCAGCGCCCCGACGGAGGCCGCCACGACCGCACCCTGCCAGGTGAAGACCAGCTGCCGTCCGGTCAGCGACTCGAAGAGACTCCCGAGCGGGCCGCCGCGTCCGAGCAGAACGAGCAGGTAGTAGCCGAGCACCGTCGGCGGGAGGACGAGCGGCAGCGTCACCAGAGCGTCGAGGGCTTCACGTCCGAAGAAATTTTTGCGCGCCAGCACCCATGACAGCGCGACGCCGACAATGACGACGAAAAAGGTGGAGACGAAGGCGACGCGCAGCGACAGCCAGAGAGGGAACCAGTCAATTTCTCTCATCAGCCGTGGAAGATAGCACCCGCCGTGCGGGGCGGCAAACGGAGATTGACGCAAGGCGGCGGCCCGCTTTCTTCATCCATGCACGGCCCGCGAATGGTTGACGAGCGCCGCGTGTCATGCTCTCCTCGGCAAGGTTTTGAGAAGGATGTGTCGCAAATGAAACTCGACTCCGGATATCTCACGAAGCTGCTTCTGCCGGCCTCGCTTTTTCTGCTCGCGTGGGCGGCGTGTGATCCGCCCCCCGGCCAGAGTGGAGCATCCGACGAAATCGTCGTCGCCGCGGCGTCGAACCTGACGGACGCCTTCGAAGAGATGGGCGCTCGCTTCGGGTCGCGCGAAGGTCTTCGCGTCACGTTCAGCTTCGGGTCGTCGGCTGACCTCGCGCGGCAGATAGAGAACGGCGCGCCCTTCGACGTCTTCGCGTCCGCCGACACCGAGCACGTTGACGCGCTGGCAGGCAGAGGGCTTTTGACTGAGGGCACGCGCGTGGTCTACGCGCGTGGCAGACTTGTCCTGTGGCTCCCGCCGGGGGGGCGCGCGCGCGTCGAGCGGCTCGAAGACCTCGCGGGGCCGGGCATCTCGAAGATCGCCATCGCGAGGCCGGAGGCCGCGCCGTATGGCCGCGCGGCGGTCGAGGCGTTGAAGGCGTTAAATGTGTGGCCGGAGGTCGAGCCAAAGGTCGTCTACGGGCAGAACGTCGCGCAAGCCAAACAATTCGCGGCGACGGGAAATGTGGACGCGGCCTTCCTCCCGCGCGCGCTGGTGAAGCGGGGCGGTGGAACTTCCGTCGAGGCTGATGCGCGGCTGCACCAGCCGATCAATCAAGCCGCGGGCGTCGTGCGCGCCTCGCGCAGGCAGGAAGCCGCGCGGAAGTTTCTGGACTTCGTGATGAGCGTGGAAGGACAGGCATTGCTGAGGGACTACGGCTACGAGCCGCCCGGCGGAAATTAACCGCCGGGCTTTAGCCCTGCGACTCGGAGTGCTCGAGGGCTTCGCGCAGGAAATTCTCGAAGAGGACTCGACCGTCGCGCGACTCGATCTGGTGTGCCCAGCGCGTGCGGCTGCTCGCCTCCTCGCGCAGGAGCCGTTTCCTCTCCTTCGGCGTGAGGCTCGGGTTGACGCGGAGCTTGCTGTTGTCGCTCAAGTCCTGAAAAGATTTTTCGAGGTGAAACTGCACCGAGTAGATGAGCTGCCCTTCGGCGCGCCGCACCATCATCTGGTTCCGGCAAGAGATGGACGTGGCGAGGAGGTGAAAGCCCTCGGGCACGCGGTCGAGTTGCAGACCGTGGTTCTGCCATACGCGGAGGATGCGCGCCTCGGTCGTGTAGTCCTGCCAGAGGCCGGAGTCGGCGTCGTGGATGCCGCGGAAGACTGGATCGTCGGTGTCGGTGATACGGACGAAGCGGTACTGGTATTCGAAGAGCCTGTCGTTGCGGCGCGCGCTCGGCTCATGGTGGTCGAGCGTCAGGCACTGCGCGCCGAAGCAGATGCCGACGAGCTGGTGGCCGCCGCAGATGCCAAGCACGGGCGTCCGTGTCGTGCGGATGAAGTCCGAGAATTGTCGGAGCATCTCCGGGTCGTAGTAGTCGAAGTCGGAGAGCGTCCCGCTGAGCACGATGGCCTGCGGCTGAAACTGGGCCGCGGCCTCCGCGACTTCGGAGAGGTGTACTTTGTTCGTCGCAGGGACGCGCACCAGCCGCGTCACGTTGTTCACGATGTTGCCGAGCGCGAGGCCGGAGATGTAACGCTCACGCGCGAGGTTCGCGGCGGCGCGGCGGCCCCATTCATTCCGCGCTACGTCCGAGAGGTCGGACTCTTCGCGCAGGAGTGTGTTGACGACGAGCACGCGGACGGTCTCGATGCGTTGTTCGATTCTTTCGTAGGGGCAGAAGGTGCGCTGGCTGAAAGGAAAGGGGAGCGGCTCCGGCTGGTCGAGCGGCACCTGCTCCATGATCTCCGGCATCTGCATCATCGTTTGAAAAGTTCCCCTCTGTCTTCGCGCTTACGAGACGCGCCGCTCGCCGCGCTGGCTCGTATTCTGGTTGAACTGCGGAATGGCCGCTCCCGCCCCCGCCTCTTCGATCTCCGCCCGTGCCACCTTCGTCGCCGCCGAGCGTGCGCGCGCGCGTGTCGAGGGGGTGCGCCCCTCCGTGAGAAAGTCGGCCAGAAGCAGCATCCGCTGCCAGGCCGACTCGAGCTCGTCCGCGAGGCGCGAGATTTTTGTGATGTCGTACGGCACGGCCACGTTGCCGACGCCGGCCCGCGCGAAGACCGCGAGATAACGCGCCGTCGCGAGGTCGGGGCAGGACACGCGCCGCCGCCCGACTTTCAATTCGATTCCCAGCAGCGTGTGCTGCACTTCGATGTCGGCGCCCTTCTTTGGTGCGGGGACGGCGTGCGAGCGCGTGCGCAGCGGCAGTATCCGCTCGCGGTAAATCCGCGGCGGCCAGTCGTCGCCGAGTTGATTCCTGATCTCGGCGACGAGCGCGTCCGCATTGGACGGACGCGCCCGTGGGGCCGCCCTTCCTGCGCCCGCCTCCGTCTGTGCCCGGGCTGCGCTTTTCATCGAATCTCAACCGCAAAGTTCAAAACTCTGGTGGGGCTAAACCGTCTTAAACCTCCCAGCACCGTCCGGCCCGCCTACGGCTCACTCGCGTAAGCCCGTCACGGCCACCCCCTGCGTCGAGCGGAAAGCGTCGAGGACACGTCCGGGGAAAATTCCAAGGTAGAGCACCCCGACGACCGTGATGACCAGCACGAGCGCGACACTCGCCGGAACGCGCGGCGCGCCCCACTCGGTCGTGCGCTCGCGGAAGAACATCACGACGATCAGCCGCAGGTAATAGTATACCGAAATGGCCGTGTTTAGGACACCAATGACGACAAGCCAGATGTAGCCGTGGCTGAGCGCCTCACCGAAGACCATGACCTTGCCCATAAAGCCGGCGGTCAGCGGCACGCCCAGCAGGCTCAGGAGGAAGAGCGAGAGCGTGAGCGAGAGCACGGGCGAGCGGAAGCCGATGCCGCGGTAGTCCTCGACATCGGTGCGCCGGTCGCCAGAGCGTGCGACCAGCGTGACGACGGCGAACGCGCCCAGATTCATCACCGCGTAGACCAGCAGGTAGAAGATTACCGCCGCCACGGCGTCGTCGCGCTGCTGGTCGGCCTCCGCCGCTCCCGCGGCCACGAAGCCGACGAGCGCGTAGCCCGCGTGCGCGATGGACGAATAGGCGAGCATCCGCTTGACGTTGTCCTGCACGAGCGCCACCACGTTGCCGACGGTCATCGTCAGGATCGCGAGCACTTCGAGCGCATAGAGCCATGTGTGGTGCAGTTGCGCCCCCGTCTGTTGGCCCGCTCCCGAGGTGGCGGCGATAAACGGGAAAGCGAAGAGGAAGACGCGCATGAAGGCGGCGAAGCCGGCGGCCTTCGGCCCGGCGGCCATGAAGGCCGTGACGGGCGTCGGCGCGCCCTCATATACATCCGGCGTCCAGACGTGGAAGGGCGCGGTTGCGATCTTGAAGCCGAAGCCGATGAGCATCATCGCCGCGCCCACGAAGAGCAGCGGAGGGTAGAGGCCGTCATTCAGGCGCTCGGCGATTTCGCCGATGTTGGTCGTCCCGGCCTCGATCACGCGGCCCACGGCCTCGCCCGCGACCTGCGGCTGGATGATGATCTCGTGCGCGGTCGCGCCGTAGACGAGCGCAATGCCGTAGAGCAGGAAGGCCGAGGAGAACGAGCCGAGGATGAAGTATTTGAGCGAAGACTCGTTCGAGCGCAGGTCAGACTTGCGGAAACCGGCCAGGACGTAGGTCGCGATGGAGAGGATTTCGAGCCCGAGGAAGAGAATCACGAGGTCGCCGCCCGAGGCCATGAGCATCATGCCGACCGTCGCGAAGATGAGGAGCGTGTGGAATTCTCCGGCTGGCAGGCTCTCGCGCTCGACCCAGACCATCGAGACCAGAATTGTGAGGGCCGCGATGAGGATAAAGACCAGCGTGAAGGAGAGCCGCATCGGGTCGAGCAGAATCATGCCGTTGAAGGCGCTCGCGGGGAGCGTCGGTGTGGAGTCCCACAGCCAGATGCTGGACGCGGCTGCCGCCCCGAGCCCGACGAGCGAGAGCCCGCCCGTCGCCCAGCGCCTCCCGGCCCGGCGCGTGAAGGCATCAACGAGCATCACCATGATGCCCGCCACCGAGAGGATCAGCTCCGGCAGGAGCAGGTAGAAATCAGCGGGCGCAATCGCCTGTATCTCAAGACTGGGGTTCATCATTTAAACTCTATGTGGTCTCTTACGGCCCGCAACAGGTGTCCGAGATGTCGGCAGACCACATGGGCGGCCTACTTTGCGGCGGCATTCGTGCCCGCCTTTTCCGGTTCCCGCGCCTTCAGCAACGCGTCCACGCGCGAGCGCACCAGCCCCTTGTACACTGAAATCTCCGATGACATACCGCGGTGCACGGGCGCGACGTGCCGCCCCTCCCGGTCGAAGAAGACGACGACGGGAATGCGCGTGCTTGAGGAGAACTGTGCGAAGGCTGTCCCACGGGCTTGCCCGCATACTCCTCCTTCAGCTCTTCAATCGCCACCAGCTCCCACGTGCAGGGCGTACACCACGTCGCGCCGAACGAAACGACGAGCACCTCGCCGCGCATCGAAGCCGTGTCGTAGACCTTGCCGTCCAGCCCCTTCAGCTTGATGACCGCCGCCGGGGTCTGTGGAGTTACAGCCGCCGGCTTCTTCTCCTGTGCGGCAAGACGGCCCGGAGAGCCGGCCCAGGCGCCGAGCAATAGCAGCAATAATGTTAGTCGCTTTCTCATCATCCGTTTAAAAACTCCTTCTGATGTGTCCCGCGCCTTTCTCAGTTCTACTCCGGGTCGGCCCGGACGACGCCCTGCGTGTCGGTGGCGACGACGCGCACGCGCACCTCGTTGATGCTCAGCCTTGAGCGTTCGAGGAACGGGCGCGGGTAAGCGCCCATGTAAAGCATCAGCGCGAGGAGCGGCAGCAGCAGCGCGATCTCTCGCGCCGAGAGATCGGTCAAGCGCCTGTTCTTCTCGTTCGTGACGCGCCCGAAGAGCACGCGCTGCAACATCCAGAGCATGTAGACCGCCGCCCAGATGACGCCCGTCGCCGCCAGCATCGTCGCCACGCGCGGGTTGAGCCACGACGCGTATGCGAACTGTGTTGTCCACATGCCGAGCATGATGAGGAACTCGCCGACGAAGCCGTTGAGTAAAGGCAAGCCCACAGACGAGAGCGAAGTGATGACCAGAAGCGTCGCGAACCACGGCATCGGCTTCGACAGCCCACCGAACTCGGAGATCATGCGCGTGTGTCGTCGTTCGTAGATCATCCCCACCAGAAGGAAGAGCGCGCCGGTCGAGACGCCGTGGTTGAGCATCTGGTAGAGCGCGCCCTGCATGCCCTGCTCGGTGAATGAAAACATCCCCAGCAGGATGAAGCCCATGTGGCTCACCGACGAGTACGCGACCAGTCGCTTGACGTCCGGCTGCACCATCGCGACGAGCGCGCCGTAGATGATGCCGATGATCGCGATGACGATGAAGACCCACGCGAAGCGCCGCGTCATATCGGGGAAGAGCGCGAAGTTGAAGCGCAGAAGGCCATAGGTTCCCATCTTGAGCATCACGCCCGCGAGGAGCACCGAGCCCGCGGTCGGCGCTTCGGTGTGCGCGTCCGGCAGCCACGTGTGGAAGGGGAAGACCGGCACCTTGATGCAGAAGGCGAACGCGAAGGCGAGGAAGAGCCAGAACTCCCACACGCTCCAGTTGTCCGGCAGCCGGGCCGTGCCGTCGCGCATGGCCGCGAGGATGAGCGTGTAGTCAAAGGTCTTGAAGACGTACCAGAGCGCGATGATGCCGGCCAGCATAAGGAGGCTCCCCAATGCCGTGTAGACGAAGAATTTCCCCGCGGCGTAAATCCTCCGCTCGCCGCCCCACACGCCGATGAGGAAGAACATCGGGACGAGCGAGGCCTCGAAGAAGAGGTAGAAGAGGAGCAGGTCGAGCGAGACGAAGACGCCGATCATCGCCGACTCGAGCAGCAGGATGAAGGCGTAGAAAGCCATCTCTCTTTTCTCGACCGCGTGCCAGCTCGATAAGATCGCGATGGGCACCAGCAGCGTCGTCAGCAGCACGAGCCAGAGGCTTATCCCATCCACCCCGACGTGGTAGTTCGCATTGATGGCGGCGATCCAGACGGTATTCTGCTCGAAGCTGAGGGCGCTCTGCGTGCCCGCGCCGCCGCCCCCGCCGAGGAGCAGGAGCGAGAGAAAGAATGTCGCAACCGAGAACCCGAGCGCGACCCAGCGGTAGTGCGACGGCTTGGCATACTTCGCCAGCCCGTGGGCCGCGACGGCGACCGCGCCGACCACGGGCAGCAGAATCAGGATGGTGAGCAAGCTTTGCTGCATGACTGTCCTAACGTACCAACAGATAGTTGTAGGCGAAGAAGCTCACGACGGCTATCGCGCCGAGCAGGATGATGGCCGCGTAGCTACGCACGAAGCCGGGGTGCGCGCGGCGCGCGACCTGTCCGAGCTGCGTCAGGACGCGCCCGAGGCCGTTGACGAAGCCGTCTATCACGCCCACGTCGAAGACCTTCCATAGCCCCTCTCGCGAGTCTCGCGAGCCTGTCTTGATCGGGTTGATGATGGCGGCGTCATATATCTCATCCACGTAATATTTGTTCTCCAGCACGCGCGGCATCTCCGCGAGCGGCTTGCGGCGGAAGTAAGTCCAGCCGACGCCTATCCCTAAGAGCGCGATGGCGACTGAGACACCGCTGAAGATGCGCTCCCAACGCACCTCCGCCGGGTCGTGCGCGTGCTCAGCGGCGGGCCCTCCGCCAGCCGCGCCCTCGCCGACCGACTGCGGCAGGTCGCCGCCATGACCCGAGGCAGTGGGTTGCGCGGATGAAGTCGCGTGCTCTGTGTCGTTCGCTGTGCCGGTCGCTGTGCCGGTCGCGGGGCTGGAAGATGTGCCCGCCCCTTCGCCAGTCCCTTCTCTCGCGGCCTCGCCCGCCGCGCCGTGTTCATTCTCGGTCTGAGCGCCGTGGCCCGCGCCTCCGTGCCGCTGCGGTGCGCGCTTCACGACTGGTTCGAGCGTTCGCTCGAAGAAATTCGGAGTCGCGCCGCCGCTCAGCGCGTAAGGAACTCCGACCAGCCCGCCGAGTGTCGAGAGCACCGCGAGCACGACGAGCGGCACGGTCATCGTCCACGGCGATTCGTGCGGCTCGACGGGGCCGTGTGTGTGCGCGTGTTTGTCCTCTTCGGCTTCGTCAAGGTGCGCGCCCGCGTGTGCGCCCGCGTGTGCCTCGTCGGCCTGACCTGCGGCGTGCGCCTCGCGGAATCGCTCAGTGCCCCAGAAGGTCAGAACCATCAGGCGCGTCATATAGACGGCGGTCAGAAGCGCCGTCACCGCGCCGACTATCCACAGCACTTTGCCCGCGCCCGGCGGGATACCGAGTGCGTCCGTGCTCCACGTTTTCCACAGAATCTCGTCCTTCGAGAAGAAGCCCGCGAAGATGGGAATGCCGCTGATCGCCAGCCACCCCGCCAGCATCGTCGCGAACGTCACCGGCATGTACTTCCTGAGGCCCCCCATCCGACGCATGTCCTGCTCGTGATGCATGCCGTGGATGACCGAGCCTGAGCCGAGGAAGAGGAGCGCCTTGAAGAAGGCGTGCGTCATGACGTGGAAGATGGCCGCGACGAACGCGCCGACGCCGCACGCGAGGAACATGTAGCCGAGCTGCGAGACGGTCGAGTAGGCCAAAACCTTCTTGATGTCGTTCTGCGCGATGCCAATGGTTGCGGCGAAAATGGCGGTCGCCGCGCCGATGATGGCGATGATGAACATCGCCGTCGGCGCGTGCGTGTAGATCGCCGAGCAGGATGATGGCCGCGTAGCTGCGCACGAAGCCGGGGTGCGCGCGGCGCGCGACCTGTCCGAGCTGCGTCAGGACGCGCCCGAGGCCGTTGACGAAGCCGTCTATCACGCCCACGTCGAAGACCTTCCATAGCCCCTCTCGCGAGGTCGAAGAAGCTGATCGAAGGATTTCCCGCCTGCGAGGTGAGGAAGAAGACGAGCATGATGCCGAGCACGACGCCCCAGTCGCCGATGCGGTTGGCGACGAAGGCCTTCTTCGCGGCGTCGCCCGCCTCCTTGCGGTCAAAGTAGTAGCCGATGAGAAGATACGAGCAGAGACCGACGCCCTCCCAGCCGACGAACATGAGGAGCAGGTTATCGGCCAGCACCAGCGTCAGCATCATGAACATGAAGAGGTTGAGGTAGGCGAAGAAGCGGTAGAACCCCTTGTCGCCGCGCATATAGCCTGTCGCGAAGACGTGTATGAGCAGCCCGACGAAGGTGATAAAGCAGACGTAGATGCCGCTCAGGCGATCCATCGCGAAACCGAAGTCGGCGCGGAAGCTCCCCACCTGCATCCACGTCCACAGATGACTCATGACGGGCGTGGCCGGCTCGTTCGTCAGGGCCGCGCCGCCCGCGCCCGTAAACGCGATGAAGAGACTGAGAATCGCCGAGACGCCGACCGACGCGCAGGCCACCACGCCGATGAAGCTTTCGCTTTTGACACGCCGCCCGACGAGCCAGTTGACGAGCGCGCCCAGGAGCGGCGCGAAGACGATAACGGAGAGCCAGTGATTGGTCATACTTATGAAATCCGTGAACCGTAACAGGTGACAGGTGACGGGAAAGAACGAGCGTTTAACTTGTCACCCGTCACGGTTCACCTGTTACGGCTTTTAAAACTTGAGCACGCTCGCCTCGTCCACGTTGAGCGATTCGCGGTTGCGGAAGATGGCGATGATGATGCCGAGTCCGACCGCGGCCTCCGCCGCCGCCACCGTCATCACGATGAAGACGAAGAGCTGACCCGTCACGTCGCCAAAGTAGCTGGAGAAGGCGACGAACGTCAGGTTGACGGCGTTGAGCATCAGCTCGATGCACATGAACCGTTTGGTGATGACGCCGACCACGCCGATAGTGAAGAGCACCGCCGAGAGCGCCAGATACCAGCTCAAGGGAACCATCACTCGCCCTCCTTCCCGGCTGGCGAAGGCTGAGCCGCCTCGCCCCGCTCGATCTGTTCACGTGCCATCGCGCGCCCCGTCGCCGCCGTGTCTCCGGACTGGATGATGTCTCCCGCCTCGCCCGCGTGCGCGAGCGCCTGCGAGTTCAGCACGTCGTCCGCCGTCATTCCGAGCACCTGCGTCCGGCGCGCGAGTGTGATGGCTCCCACGAGCGCCATCAGAATGAGCACCGACGTGATTTCAAACGGCAGCAAGTATTCGGTGAAGAGCCCCGTGCCGATGGAAGCGGTGAGGCCGACTTCTGACGCGGGCGGGGGCAGCGGCTCGATTCTCGAAGTCCCGCGCACGGTGAGCATGAAGGCGGTCTCGGCGATGAGCACCGTCGCCAGCCCGACGGCCACGGGGATGAGATGTCGGAGGCGGACGGGCCGACGCGCCTCCTCCTCAACGTTCAGCAGCATGATGACGAAGACGACGAGCACCATGATCGCGCCCGCGTAGACGATGATCTGCACCGCCGCGATAAACGGCGCGGCGAGCGTGACGTAAAGGCATGCGAGCGCGACGAAGACACCGATCAAAGAGATGGCGCTGTAGAGCGGGTTGCGCTGCGCGACCATCGAGAGCGCGCAGCCGATGGCGAGCCCGCCGAAGAGTATGAAGAAGATAATCGTCCAGCCCATAAATCGGAACCCGCTCCAAATGAACCCGCGAAATCCGTGCGCGTGAAGCTCTCAATTCGCGCCGCCGGGCACTCATCCCGCACGCCGGCAGAGTCTAAAAGCGCATCACTGCCGGAGCATGAAGAACATCAACGTCGCGGTCAGGATCACGTTCAAAATCGCGACCGGCAGGAGGAACTTCCAGCCGAAGTTCATCAACTGGTCGAAGCGGAAGCGCGGCAGCGTGCCGCGCAGCCAGATGTAGAGGAAGAGGAAGAAGATGACCTTCCCCAGAAAATAGAAGACGCCGAGGATGGGCACTTGCTCGACGAAAGGCCCCTGCCAGCCGCCGAGGAACAAAGTCGTCGCCAGCATCGAGACCGTGAACATGTTGACGTACTCGGCCATGAAGAAGAGCGCGAACTTCAAGGCGCTGTACTCGGTGTGGAACCCCGCGACGAGTTCCGTCTCGGCCTCCGGCAAATCGAACGGCACGCGGTTCGTCTCGGCGATGGCCGAGATCAGATAGACGATGAAGCCGATGAGCTGCGGCAGACCGTCAGGCCGGATGATGTTCCAGCGCAGCCCGAACCAGCCGCCCTGCTGCTCGACGATGCTGTAGAGGTCGAGCGTCCCCGACATGAGCACCACTCCGACGAGCGAGAGGCCGAGCGAGAGTTCGTAAGAGATCATCTGCGCCGACGCGCGCAGGCCCCCCATCAAACTGTACTTGCTGTTCGACGCCCAGCCCGCGAGCGCGATGCCGTAGACGCCCACCGAAGTGATCCCCAAGACATAGAGGAGCGCGATGTCGAAGCGCGCGATAACGAGCGCGACCGGCCCGAGAGGGGGGGGCAGGTTGATGGTCGGCCCGAAAGGGTAGACGACAATCGGCATGAGCGCCGCCGTAATGGCGATGATGGGCGCGAGGAAGTAGACGAACTTCGTCGCCTTGGCAGGCGTGATCTCTTCCTTGAAGATGAACTTGAGGAGGTCTGCAAAGGGCTGAAGGAGGCCGCCGTAGCCGACACGGTTCGGCCCCAAACGCCCCTGAATGAGCGCCAGAATCCTCCGCTCGGCCAGCACCGTATAGGCCACGATCATCAGCACCACGACGAACGCCACGTTGATACCGACCAGCTTCAGCCCCGTCTGTATGTATGGGTTGTTCCAATCCATAAAAATTAACGATGAAGTCTGAAGGCGGAACGAGGAACTAAAAACAATTTGCCTTTCAGTTCATCGTTCCGCGTTCTGCGTTCCGCGTTTCTTTCAGTCTCCCGCCGCCGCTGCCTCGCGCCGGAGCGTGGGGTCAATCGTGATCTGGTAGAGAGGGGAAATCAAAACGCTCTCGGGCTCCGGGTTCCCGGCGGCGAGCAAGTGGAACTGCGGGACCTTGCCGGTGAGCGTGCCGATTTTGAAAAGCTCGTGCCCTACCGGCGGCGTGGCGTTGATTTTTTCGGCCTCCTCGCCGAGTTCCCGCACGCCCTGACGCACGCCCTCCAACGCGGCGGACACATCGCGCCGCCCACCTTGCGCGTGCTTCGCCTGCACGGGGGCGGTCTCGTCTTTGAGGAGCGGGTAGCGCAGGCCTTCGTAGGCCGGAACCCGCCGCGCCAGCTCATTAAAGACCGCGCTCGCCGACATCTGGAAGCCGAAGTCCGCGCCCAAAGCGGACGCCAGCATCGAGGTGATCATCCAGTCGGGCTTCGACTGGTGGACGGGCGGTATGGATTGCCGGACGCGTTGCACGAGGCCGTCGTTGTTGGTGTAGGTTCCGTCCGATTCGGCGAAAGACGCGGCGGGGAAGATGACGTCCGCGTGAAGCGCCGTCTCGGTCAGGAAAAGCTCCTGCACGATGAGGAAGTCGAGGAGCGCGAGCGCGTCCGCGCGTCCTTCGAGGTGCGCGGGGAGGAAGCTGCCCGCGACGTACATCGCGCGCACTTCGCCGCCCGCCGCGTCGAGCATCTCAAGCGGGTTGAGCGCGCCGTTCATGAGCCCCATGTCGTGGACGCCGAAACTGTTGTTGAAGAGCGGCAGGGGGTGGAAGAGAAATCTGCGCCCCTCCTTCTCGCCGAAGCTGAAGGGCATCTGGGCGAGCAGGGCCTGCGCCTCGCCGCTCAGCTCGCCGCCGAACATCACGACGACATCGCCCACGGTCTCGCTCAAAGCCTGACTTGCGCGCGCCAGTTCGTCCGTCTCGACGCCGAGCTTGGTCGCCGCGAGTTCCGCGTCTCCGGGCGAGACGAGCGCGAGCACCGCCGCGTCCTCCGCGCCGGGGCGGATGTGGATGAACTGCGCGGCCTGCTGCGTGAGGCGGATGGGGACACTGTTGATGACGACGAGCTTCGCGCCGCCGTTGCGCACCGCTTGCCTGATCTGTTTGCCCGTGAAGGGTTGCAGCTCTTCGGGCTCGCCGCCGATGAGGAGGATGGTTTGAGCGTGCCGGATGTCTTTGTGCGTGGCGAGGGGCGCGCCCAAGTGCTCGAAGAAGGGGACGAGCGAGAAGGCTTCCGAGGCCGTGTACTTGTCCGTGCCCGCCACCTCGCGCGCGAACTTGAGCAGCGTGTAGTTCGCCTCGTTCGTCAGACGCGGGCTCCCGACCACGCCGATCGAGCCTCCGCCGTGCGCGTCCTTGACCTCCTGAAGTTTCGCCGCGGCGAAGCGGACGGCCTCGTCCCACGTCGCGGGGACGAGCCTGCCGCCTTTCTGGTAACGCACCAGAGGTGTGCGCAGCCGCTCCTCGTGATTGACGAAGGGATGCGCGAAGCGGCCTTTGATGCAGAGGAATTCGCCGTTGTGCCCGTTGACGTAGCGGTCGCGCGCGACGACGCGCATCACCTCTCCGGCGCGCGAGCCGACGGAGAACTGGCAGCCGTCCGAGCAGAACGTACAGGTCGAGGTCGTGCGCGAAAGCTCCCATGGGCGCGTTTGGTGGCGGTAGGTCGCGTCAAGCAGCGTCCCCGTCGGGCAGACCTCGATGCAGTTGCCGCACTGCGAGCAGTTGAGCCAGCCGCCGTAGGTGCCGATGACGGTGTGCGCGCCCCTGCCCCCCGCTTCGATGGCGTCCTCGCCCATCCATTCGTCGCAGACACGAGTGCAGCGTTTGCAGAGGATGCAACGCTGCGGGTCGTTGGCGACGATGGGCGAGAGAAACTTTTCCGGCGCGTAGTTCTTCCGCTCGGTGAAGCGTTCTTCCAAGCCGCCCCAGTCGAAGACCATCTCCTGTAATTCGCACTCGCCGCCGCGGTCGCAGACGGGGCAGTCGAGCGGGTGATTGGCGAGCAGGAACTCGACCATCCCGCGCTGCGCCTTCTCGATCTCCTCGCTCTCGGTGGTGACGACCATCCCGTCCGTGCAGGTGATCGTGCAAGACGTTTGCAGCTTCGGCATCTTCTCGATGCGGACGAGGCACATCCGGCACGACGCCTGAAGCGCGAGGTCTGCGTAGTAACAGAAGGAGGGAATCGAGAAACTATTCTCGCGGCACACGTCAATCAGCCGCGCGCCCTTCTCGACTTCGAACTCCTGCCCGTTGATGGTGACTTTGACTTGCTCTACTGGCATCCTCATTAAACCTTTGGCAATTTCAGATAGCAGCAACGAACTCGTCTACAGTCAGGTTGGCCGCGCGAATGAGACTGCGGAGCGTACCCCTCGCAACCTCTTTGTGCTTCGGAATCGAGAGCGTAACCGTTGCACCTTCCCTCGTCAAAATCATGTGGCTGCCACTCTGACGACTAACCTGCCACCCGAACGACTCAAAAGTCCGAACCACTTCAAGGCCGCTCAGAACCGGCAATGAAGCCATTACGCTGCTACCTCGACTTGACGTGTTTCGATAGTCAGCGGGTAACCCTTTTCGGCTCTCACCTCAAGGCAGAGGCGAATCGCGTCCTTGACGTTTTCAAGCGCCTCTTCCTTCGTCTTGCCCTGACTCACGCAGCCGGGTATTGATGGACATTCAACTACCCAGATTCCGTCCTCGTCTCGTTCAAGCGTGACGTTGAAAATCATTTACTTACTCCTCAGTTCGAGATCGTCGGCAAGCCGTCTTTGCCCCGCTCGCCGTTGCCCGCCATCGGCTGGAGGTGGCGGCGGAAGTCTTCGGGGAATTTCTTGATCGCTGACTGGATGGGCCATGCGGCGGCGTCGCCGAGCGGGCAGAAGGACTTGCCCTCGATGTTGTCGCCCGACCATCGAGCCCGCGGCGACGAGCCCCTCGTAGTCCATCAGGACGTTTTTACCGACGATGTCCGAGGCGGGCATGATGTAGACGCTCGATCCGCCGGGGATAACGGCTTTGAGTTGCCGCCCGTTCGAGATGCCGCCGCAGTCCTCCATGATGAACTTCTCCATATCGTCGTAGCCCATCGGGAGTTCATAGACGCCGGGGCGTTTGACGTGCCCTGACACCGACCAGACTTTCGTGCCTCCGCTTTTCTCGGTGCCGAGCTTCTGCCACGCCACTCCGCCCATCTTGATGATGTCGGGCACGGCGGTCAGCGTCTCGACGTTGTTGACCACAGTCGGGCAGCCATAAAGCCCGGCGACCGCCGGGAAGGGCGGCTTCATGCGTGGATGCCCGCGCAAGCCTTCGAGCGAGTTCAAAAGCGCCGTCTCCTCGCCGCAGATGTACGCGCCCGCGCCCGTGTGCGTGTAGACCTCGCACGAGAAATCGGTTCCCAGAATTTTATTGCCGACGAGGTTGGCGGCGCGTGCCTCTTCAATCGCCTCGTCAATGAGTTCGATGAGATAGCGGTACTCGCCGCGCGTGTAGATGTAGGTCGCCTTCGAGCCGAGCGCGTAGGCGGCGATGAGCATGCCCTCGACGAGCATGTGCGGGTCGCGCTCCATGAGGTAGCGGTCTTTGAATGTGCCGGGCTCAGACTCGTCCGCGTTGCAGACGACGTATTTCGGCTTCGGCGAATCCTTCGGCACGAAGCCCCACTTCATCCCCGTGGGAAAGCCCGCCCCGCCCCGCCCCCTGAGCGCCGACTTCTTGACCTCGCCGATCACTTCGTCCGCCGACATCCCGTCGAGCACTTTTTTAAGCGCCTCGTAACCGCCGTTTTTGCGGTACACGTCAAGCGAGCGCGAGTTCTCCAACTGCACGCGCTTGAGCTGTAGAGGCTCGCAACCGATTGCGCCGATGAACATAATGATTCTTCTGAGGATTTAAAAAAATCTGAGCGGGCGAAAGCGAAGTTGCGCCGCACTCTCCACTAGCGAACTCCGTTGCCCACCTGCCCGCCTTTGCACTTCTCGATAATCTCGTCAATCTTCTCCGCCGTCAGGTTCTCGTAGTAGTCGAAGCCGATCTGCATCATCGGCGCGGTCCCGCAGGAGCCGAGGCATTCGACCTCCGAGAGCGAAAACATCCCGTCGGGCGTGGTCCCGCCCGGCTCGATGCCGAGACGGCGCGAGCACTGCTCGGTGATTTTGCCCGCGCCCAAAATCTTGCACGAGAGCGTGCGGCAGACCTGCAAGTGATACTTGCCGACCGGCTCCGTGTTGATCATCGAGTAGAAGGTCGCGACCTCCCAGATATCGGTGATGCGCACGCCGAGGCGGTCAGCGAGGTAAGCGACGCCCGGCGGGTCGAGCCAGCCGCCGCGCTCGCGCTGCACAATAAACATCAACGGCAGAATCGCCGAGCGCTTGACCGGGTACTTGGCGAGGTGATGATCTATCTCGGCCTCGACCTCCGGCGCGAAGACGGCCATCTCCTCAGGCACCGGAGCGCCCTGCGGCAAAGGATTGTTGGGCGTGAACTGCTCACTCATAAGAAGCTGTCAGCGAATAGCTGTTAGCTCTCGGCCTGTGCTTTTAGCTAACCGCTAAAAGCTAACAGCTAAAAGCTACCTATCAATTTCTCCGAGCACGATGTCTATCGAACCGATGACGGCGACCACGTCGGCGATCATCTCGCCGTCAACCATGTGGGGGAGGGCGGAGAGGTTGACGAACGAGGGGCCGCGGAAGTGAACGCGCGCGGGCTTGGGGCCGCCGTCGGACTTGATGTAGCAGCCGAGTTCGCCCTTCGACGCCTCAATCGGGTGGTAGACCTCGCCCGCCGGGACGTTGAAGCCTTCGGCGACAATCAGGAAGTGGTGGATGAGCGCGTCCATGTGCGTCTTCATCGCCTCGCGCTCGGGCAGCACGACCTTCGGCGCGTCGGCCTTGACGGGGCCGGGGGCGAGGCGCGAGAGCGCCTGATCGGTGATCTTCAGAGACTCCGTCATCTCGCGCATCCTGACCATGTAGCGCGCCCACACATCGCCGCCGGTCTCGACCGGGACTTCAAAATCGTAAGTCTCATAACCCGTGTAAGGGTTGACGCGGCGGATGTCCACGCCCACGCCGCTGCCGCGCAAACTGGGCCCCGTGAGGCCGAGGTCAATGGCGTCCTCCGCCGAGACGATGCCGACGCCCTGCGTGCGCCCCTGAAAAATCGTGTTGCCCGAGAGCAAGGTGTGAAATTCGTCGAGCGCGTGGGGAAAGTCGCGCGTGAACTGGCGCGCTCGCCGCTCGAAGCCCGCCGGCAAGTCCATCATCAATCCGCCGATGCGGAAGTATGAGGGCGTGAGCCGCCCGCCCGAGGCGGCCTCGATGAGGTTCAAAATCTTCTCGCGCTCGCGGAAGCAGTAGAAGAAGACCGTCATCGCGCCGATGTCGAGCGCGTGCGTCCCCAGCCAGACGAGGTGCGAGGCGATGCGCTGCAATTCGCAGAACATGACGCGGATAACCTGCGCGCGCTCCGGTATCTCCAGCCCCAAAAGCTTCTCGACCGCCATCACGTAAGCGAGGTTGTTGCCGAGCGGGTTGAGGTAGTCCATCCGGTCGGTGATGACGATGCCCTGCTGATACTTCTTGTATTCGAAGAGCTTCTCCATCCCCGTATGCAGATACCCGATGTCGGGCGTGCACTTGACGATCATCTCGCCGTCTAAGACCAGCTCCAGCCGCAACACGCCGTGCGTCGAGGGGTGCTGCGGCCCCATCGAGATCGTCATCTGTGTATCGAGCGGGCGATCAACGACCTCGAACTGCGGGGGAAGATTTTTAGTTGAGACGCTCATAAATAAAAGCCGTGAATCGTGAATCGTAAATTGTTAAATCCGGGTCTTTCTATTCACGATTTACGATTCACGATTTACTAGGTCAGACTGTACGGCTCGTAGCCGCGCAGCGGGAAGTCTTTGCGGAGCGCGTGGCCCTGCCAGTCATCGGGCAGGAGAATGCGCCGCAGGTCGGGGTGTCCTTCAAAGACGACCCCGAAGAGGTCGAACGTCTCGCGCTCGTGCCAGTTGGCCGTCCGCCATACACCGGTGACGGACTGCACCCGCGTGTTCTCTTCATTCAAGAGCACCTTGAGGCGCACGCGGTGAAACCGCTTCGTCGAAAAGAGGTGATAGTTGACCTCGAATCGCGGTTCCTCCTCGGGTCCGCGATCCGCGCCCGTGACGTCCGCGAGTAGATCGAACTCGAAACCGGGCGCAATCTTCAGAAACGCGCATAAGGCGAGGATGCTCTGCCGCGGCACGACGAGGGTCAGCTCGCCGAACGCCTCGACGACCTCCGATACCCACTCCGCGTGCTCCTGCCGCATCGCCCCTACCAGCTCGACCGGCGGCAGAGGGTAGGCGGGACGCGTCGCGCGCGAGCCGGCCTCGATTTCTTTCTCTCGCTCGATGTCCATAAAAGTAAATAGAAATCTGTTAGCAGCAAGCAGTTAAAAGAAAGATGGCGGCGAGCGTTGAGAAGAAAAGCTTGTACTGCTTACTGCTCAACGCTCGCCGCTTGCTTAACTCGACCGACGACGCTCGTGGCGCGACGCGATGGTGTAGGGGCGCGGGGGCATCTCTTCCTGCGCCGCCGCCTCATTGGTCGCGGAGACTCCGGTCGCGGGGAGCGTCCCCGGCGGTACAGCCTCGTAAGCCTCCTCGTTGGGCACATCTCTGCGGTCGCGCAGAGACTCCTTCATCACTTTGTCCTGAAGCATCATGACGGCATGAATCAGCATCTCGGGCCGGGGCGGGCAGCCCGGTATGTAGACATCCACGGGGACGACTTTGTCCACACCCTGCACGATGGCGTAATTGTCGAAGACGCCGCCCGAGGTGGCGCACGCGCCCATCGAAATGACCCACTTCGGTTCCGGCATCTGGTCGTAGATGCGGCGCAGGACGGGGGCCATCTTACGCGAGACGCGGCCCGAGACGATCATCACGTCGGCCTGGCGCGGGCTCGCGCGAAACACCTCCGAGCCGAAGCGCGCGAGATCGTTGCGCGACGAGGTCGCGTTCATCATCTCGATAGCGCAGCAGGCGAGGCCGAAAGTGGCCGGCCACAGGCTCGACTTACGCGCCCAGTTGACGAGCGCGTCGAGCTTCGTCGTCAGAACTTCGGGTAATGCCTCGGCGAGTACATTTTCTAAACCCATAAAACCCTTCCTCCCCTCGGTCAAGCGGCGCGCGGCGCGACGGCGGCGGGGGCGGGCTGCTTCAGGCGGCGTCGCCCGTCTGCTTCGGCCAGCACGCGCGCTTCGGCCTCGGCTTCCTGCCGCGCCCTCTCGTTCCACTCGAACATGCCCTTCTTCACGATGTAGACGTAGCCTACGAGCAGGAGCGCCACGAAGATCATCATCTCGACATAAACGAGCGTGCCGAAGCCCTTCGCCGTCAGCTCCTTGAAGACCACCGCCCACGGCATCAGGAAGATCAGCTCGATGTCGAAGAGGATGAAGATCATCGCGATCAGATAGAACTTGACAGAGAAGCGTTCGCGCGCCGTCCCGACGGGGTCTTTGCCACACTCATAGGGCATCGTCTTGGTGCGCGTCGCCTTGCGCTGGCCGACAAATTGCGAGAGCAGGACGTTGCCCCCGGCGAAGCCGAAGGCGACGATGAACATGAGCAAAATCGGCAGGTAGTCAGACAGGTTGAACACACCGACCTCCCGTCAGCCCGACGCTGAAAAGATGGCCCCTGCAAGAGGCCGGTCCGGAGATTGAGAATCATGGTACAAAGTAATCGTAGTGCATGCCAGACGGGGTGTCAAGCGCGTTCTATGTGGGTGCAAAACCCTCTTTTGAAAGGAGATTGACCGCCTCCGAAGGGCTGTGCTACTGTGCTCGTTACCCGCTTCCGTGGAGACAATTTCTCGTTTATTCCCGTTCCGACATCGGCCCAAAAACGTAGACCGCTGTGATTACAGGATTCAACACCGACATCCAGCACCAGGGCGTCACGTATCACGTCCAGACCGAAGACAAGGGACTTGAGACCCCGCTCATCCTCTCGCTCGTCTACGTCGGCGGGGCGATTATCGCGAGCAAGCGCACGCTCTACGAAGACCTCATCAGCAAGGGCAAACCGGAGAAGGCCGCCCGGAACGACCCGCACCCAAAAAGAAATCAGCCGCGAAGGTTGAGGTCGCGCCGGAAGAATCATCCCCGCAGCCTGAGATGGAAGCCACGTTGGAGACGGCTGCGGTACGCACGAAGGCGAGCGCGCCGGTCGCCGAGGAGGTCGAGCCCGCGCCTGTGCAGGAGACGGCAGATGAACTCGCCCCCGCCGCCGCGGTCGAGGAGTTGTACTTGAGTCTGCTGGACGACGAAGGCGAGTTCCGCGCCGGTCAGTTGGCGACGGTGAAGATTCACGTCGGGCGTGGGCAGTACGGGCAGCAGTCGGTCGGCGACGCCGAGGTCATCATCAAAGTTCTGGGGACGGCGTTCCGCCCGATCATCCTCAACACAAACACGGACGCGGACGGGCTCGCTGTCGTCCGCGCTCTCCTCCCGCGTTTCACATCGGGCCGCGCGGCCATTATCATACACGCCAGCGTGGGCGGCGAGGCGGTCGAACTTCGACGCATCATTCATCAATCATAAAAGAGGATTTGATTTGCGGATCAACGTCAACGGCGAGTCGAAGGACGTGCCGGAGGGGACGAGTCTCGAAGGGCTCATCCGGCTGCTCGCACTCGCTCCCGAACGCCTCGCCGTCGAGTTCAACTACGAAGTCCTGCGCCGCGCGGAGTGGGCGGCGACCACTCTCTCCGAAGGCGACCGTGTAGAGATCGTTCACTTTGTCGGCGGCGGTGCGGCGACCGAGCGGGCGGGCACGAGTAGCGTAATTGAGCGCGTGTTGCCGTTTCAGAAATGTCGGGTGTAACTTGTGAGCAGCCGTTTCAACGTCGCGGTAAACCGTCAGTTTATTTTAACGACCGGAATTAATAACATGTCAACTTCGATTTCAACCTCCGCCGAAACGTTCAGGATTGCGGGCCGCACATTCACTTCGCGTCTGATTGTGGGGACGGGGAAGTATCGCAGCCACGAGGAGATGAAGGCGGCGCACAGGGCTTCGGGGGCCGAGATGGTGACGGTGGCGGTGCGTCGCGTCCCGCTCGACCGGAGCGCGGAATCCTTCCTCGACCACCTCGACCCACGGCTCACGATCCTGCCGAACACCGCCGGGTGCTACACCGCCGAGGAGGCAATCCGCACGGCGAGGCTGGCGCGCGAAGCCCTCGGGACCGAACTCGTCAAGCTCGAAGTCATTGGCGATCAGGTGACGCTCTTTCCCGACAACGAGCAGACGCTCGAAGCCGCGCGCGTACTGGTGCGCGATGGCTTTACCGTGCTCCCGTACTTCACCGACGACCTCATCATGGCGAAGAAGCTTTTGGACGCGGGTTGTGCCGCCGTGATGCCGCTGGCCGCGCCCATCGGCTCAGGTCTCGGCGTGCAGAACCCCGCGAACCTCGCCATCATGCGCGAGCAGTTGCCGGATGCGACGATCATCGTTGACGCGGGCGTCGGGACGGCCAGCGACGCTGCCGTCGCAATGGAACTCGGGGCCGACGCCGTTCTGATGAACACCGCCATCGCCGAAGCGCAGAACCCCGAGCGGATGGCTACGGCCATGCGCCTCGGCATCGAAGCGGGCCGTCACGCATACCTTGCCGGACGAATGCCGAAGCGACTCTACGCGAGCGCGTCGAGCCCTCTGGCCGGAGTCGTCCGCTGAAATCCTCAAACATGCTCGCGAAGAAGAGCGGGAACGTCGCTCTCGAAAGAGCCGGAAGAGTTTCTCTTGCCTCTCTCTCCCGCGCGCTCGACACGCACGCGTGGGCCTTGGTGTGACTGTTGCGAGGATTGGGCGTCCCCACGACGAAGTCAGACGCGTTGTCGTCCTTGTCCATGCAGCCCTCGGACAGTCTTAAAAGGGCCGTCGAATTGCTCGGCGTGGGCGCACGATTCGCCCCCTCGAAACAGTTCGCCCCACTCCCGTAGCCAACCAGATCGACAATCCCAAAACCGCTCGGGCACGAGC
>JAIVJM010000051.1:26495-29193 GCA_020199995.1 Acidobacteriota bacterium
CCCGCGTATTGCACCGACCACCCGTCCAGTACGACGGGCGTCACGCCGCGATTGAATATCTCGACATAATCGTTTTTGAACGGGGCTCCGCTATTGCCCCCGCCGCCGAAGAGTTGGCTGATGACGACATCGCGCGAGGAGTCAGGTGAGGGCGTCGGCTGAGGCGAAGGCGAAGGTGAAGGTGTGGGCGAGGGTGTCGGTATCGGTGTCGGAGATGGAGACGGTGTCGGCGACGGAGATGGAGTGGGCGTTGGAGTAGGGGACGGTGTCGGCGTGAGTGTCGGTGTGGGAACCGGCGTGGGTGTCGGTGTGGTTGAAGGAGTCGGGGACGGCGAGGGCGACGGTGTCGGAGTTTGTGAGGGCGTCGGCGTCGGCGTCGCCGTCACGATGCACGAGCGGAGTGGCGTCTGCGAATTGCGGGGGGCGGTCGGCGCCTGTTCAAAATCGAAGGCGTTATCGTTGGAGTCAAGACAGCCCTCGTTCTTCCTTTTCGCGACGTTGGAGGCGCTCGTGGCCGGGGCTTTGCCGCTGCCCTCGAAGCAGACGGCGGAAGAGCCGTAGCCGACGAGATCGACGACGGACGGAATGGAGGGACAGGCTCCGGCGAGTTTGCCCTTTGTGCTGAGAAGCGCCACCTTTCCGGTGGTCGCGCTCAACTGGATGGCTCCGGTGGCGTCAGGCGGAGGCAATTCGACCCCGCAGGCGTTGCCCGCGCAGCCCGTCCCCGCGTCCTCGCCGACTAAAAAGTATTGGCCGGGCGCAAGGGCAACATCCGGCAGTTCAGTGACCTGCCACGTCTCGCCCGAGGCGGAAGCGTACTGCACAGACCAACCGCCAAGCCTGACGGACACGCCGCCCCGGTTGAACAGCTCGATGAAATCATTCCTGAACACAGCCCCGGCATTTCCGCCGCCTCCGTAAATCTGGCTGATGACGACCGCGTCGGATGACGCCGGTGTTGGCAGAGGGGTCGGCGTCGCCGTCGGTGTGGGCGTCGGTGTGGGTGTCGGCGACGGGGTGGCGACAGGTGTCGGAGTGGGCAGAGGTGTCGGAACAGGCGTCGCGGCGGGCGTCGGACTTGGACTCGGACTTGGACTCGGACTCGGACTTGGTATTGGCGTAGGCGTCGGAGTTGGCGAAGCCGTCGGGGTTGGAGTCGGATGAGGCGTCGGCGCCGGATGAGGTGTGGGACTAGGAGTCGGCGAAGGGGACGGCGACGGAGTGGGAGAAGGGAGAGGAGTGAGAGTAGGAGTTGGACTGGGAGTCGGTGCTGGTGTAGGGGCGGCGACTATCAACGTGACGGATGTGCTCGATACAGTCTGAGTATTGTCTGTCGCGGTTGCGAAGAGTTGAGAGTTGCCGACAGAGCGTCCGGTGACAGTGGCGCGCGCGATTCCGGTGCTTTCGTCAAACGTGGTCGTCTCAACCGTGGCGACTTCCGTGTTGCTCGAATTGAAATTGATGCCGACACCGTGAATCAGGGCGCGCTCGTACTGGTCAAACGCGCGTGCATCGAAGGTCGCGGTTTCTCCGGCGAAGATGTTCCTTGAAGGAGGCTCGAGCGTGACGCGTGTGAGACGGCCCGCGCGCTCGACGAAGAACGTGCCGTCGGATTTTGTGCCGGGCGAGAATCTGGCCTTGCCCGCCGAGGCTTCCGCGTGGCGCGCAAAGGCTCCTTCGATGTCGGGCGCGCGTGTGATGGATTGATTGAGAGAGTCGCCGCCGGGATTATCGCTGCCGGTTCCGTAGGTGACACGCGTGACGAGATTGCCCAAAGCGTCGCGGACATTGATCGTGAGAGCGGCGTTTGTCAGAGAGAGCACGCCCGTCGAAGCCTTGAGGACTTGCGACCCGCCGAAGAGAGGGGCTTCGGGGTCGAAGCCGCCGCCGCCGAAAATGACGACGGCGTCGCCTTCGGGGACTTCGGAGCCGGGCTGGAAGACGTGCCGGATGTTCTCCGTCGTGCCGTTCAGGGGGCGCGTGCTGATTGTCCAGCCGTCGAGCCTCAAGGACGCGCCGGAGGCGTTGACGAGTTCGAGGAACTCGTCATCCGAACCGCTCCGCGTGCCGTCGTGGTTGGCGTCGCCGGCAATCCCGTCGGGTGGGTCGGCCAACACTTCGTTGACGACGAGGCCGCGCGCGACGACACGCAAAACGGCGGACGCGGAGACATTCCCTGACGCGGCTATGACCGTCGCCGTGCCTTCTGCGTGTGCGACCGCCAGACCGCCCGCGTCAATGGTCGCGACGGACGGATCGCTCGCAGCGAAAGTCACGCTCGGGCTCTCAATCTCTTCGTCGTTCGAGTCGAAGGCTTGCGCCACGAACCGCACCTCGCCGCCGACCGGGATCGTGGTCGAGGGGGGCGAGAGCGCGAGGCGTGCGGGCTTCGGGGGCGCGCCGCCGCCTGTGATGTCGAGGGTTGCGCGGTTGCTCTCAAAGCCGTCCGCGCGGATGACGAGCGGCACCGTGCCCGCCCCCTTCAGACGCGACGAGAGGACGATGTGTAGCTGATCGAGCCCCGGAAGGTCGGGCGAAGCGGCGACCGTCTCGACCGTTGCGGCCCTCCCTCCGACGGAAGCGCTGACCTCGGAAGCGTGGCGCAGGCCGGTGCCGAAGACGATCAGGCGGCGCGGCGCGCCTCGGTCGTCCGTGGCGTCGAAGGGGCCGGCGCGCAGCGTTTCGGCGTCGAGGGCAA
>JAIVJM010000337.1 GCA_020199995.1 Acidobacteriota bacterium
ACTCTGTCAGGCGTCGCCTGCACGGCGCGACGACCTACTACAACGTCAACCGCCACTTCAATCCGACGAATATCTGCTACGCCGACTGCAAGTTTTGCGGCTTCTTCCGCACTCCGCGCGAGGCGGACGCCTACACGCACAACATTCAGGATAGCTTACGCATCGCGGGCGAGGCGGTCAGAGAGGGCGCGACCGAGCTGCACATCGTCGGCGGGCTCAACACGAAGCTGCCCTTCAGCTACTTCACCGACCTCCTCTCGTCCTTGAAGGGCCAGTTCCCCCGGCTCCATCTCAAGGCGTGGACGATGGTCGAGCTCGACCACTTCGCGCGCTTCTACAAGATGTCGGACGAGGAGGTCATCGAGCGCCTCAAGGAGGCCGGGATGGATTCGTGTCCGGGCGGCGGGGCGGAGATTTTCCGCGAGCCGACGCGCTCGATGATCTGCGCGCACAAGACCGACGGGGGGCGCTGGCTGGAGCTTTCCGGCAAAGTCCACGCCGCGGGCCTGAAGACCAACGCGACGATGCTCTACGGCCACATCGAGACGGCGGAAGACCGCGTCGATCACCTCGTCCGTCTGCGCGAGCAGCAGGACAGCTCGGGCGGCTTCCAGTGCTTCATCCCGCTCGCCTTCTACCCGCCGGGCACACAGCTCGCGCACCTCGCGGGGCCTTCGGGCGTGGATAGCTTGAAGACGATGGCCGTCTCGCGACTCATGCTCGACAACTTCCCGCACGTCAAATCCTACTGGGTGATGCTCGGCAAGCGGCTCGCGCAGGTCGCGCTCCACTTCGGCGCGAACGACCTCGACGGAACCATCGCCGAGGGCGGCGAACTCTCCACCAGCTACTCGGTCGAAGCGGGAGGCGAGGTCAAGATGTCGAAGCCCGAGATCGTCGCGCTTATCGAAGACGCGGGCCTCGTCGCCGTCGAGCGCGACACGCTTTATAACCCCGTCGTGCGGGAGACTACCGCAGCCTAACAAATTATGACGACAGCAACCGAGACACGCACCATCACCGTCGCCCACTCGCCCGACTCGGACGACGCCTTCATGTTCTACGGGCTGGCGACGAACAAGATCGAGACGGGCGAGTTGAAGTACGAGCACGTCCTCGAAGACATCCAGACCCTCAACGAGAAGGCGAGGCGCGGCGTCTACGACGTGACGGCGGTAAGCTTCCACGCCTACTCTTATATCTCGGACGACTATGTGCTGCTGCCGCACGGGGCTTCAATCGGCGACGGCTACGGCCCCATCGTCGTCGCGCGCGAGCCTTACCGGACGGAAGACCTCGCGCGGCTCAAGATTGCCGTGCCGGGGACGCTCACGAGCGCCTTCCTCGCGCTCCGCATACTCTGCCCTGATTTCGAGTACGTGGTCGTGCCCTTCGACCAGATCATCAAGGCCGTGCAGGACGGCCGGGCCGACGCCGGGCTTTTGATTCACGAGGGGCAGCTCTTTTATCAGAACCTCGGCCTCCACAAGGTCGTTGACCTCGGCGAGTGGTGGAAGGACTGGACATCGCTGCCGCTGCCGATGGGCGGCAACGTCATCCGGCGCGAGCTCGGCGCGGAGTTGATACGTCGCATCTCGGGGCATCTCCACGAATCAATCCGCTTCTCACCGCCTAAGGCCGCCAGCCCGACCGTGAGTGAGGACGCGGAAGGAAGTCCGCAACGCGGAACGCGGAATGAAAAGCAAAAGCCTTTTGTCTTTCAGTTCATCGTTCATCGTTGCGGACTTCTCCCCTCGCCCTCACTCACGATCGGGTTTGCGGCTTGTGGCAACATCAGACGACTCGGCGGCATCTGAATGATTTGCTCGGCGGGCGTCCTGAAACTTGTCCTTCAGAAGCCTCGCCGGAAGTCCCTTGTTCGACGGTCGGAATAGTCCAAAAAGCTTATGAAAAGAGTCCTTTTGTCAGTCTTGACGGCGGTGGTGGTTGTCTTGAGCCTCGCCCCGCCCGTGGCGCGCGCGCAGACCCCGGCGGCGGCGGCGGCGAACGCGCCTTCGACCATCAATCGCTCGGGCGCGCCCGTGGACGTTGACCGCATCATCCGCGCCGTCGCCTCGAAAGAGGCCCAGTTCCGCAAGGCGCTCAACGAGTACAGCTTCAAGCGTGACGCGGTCATCCAGACCATCGCCTTCGGCGGGCAGATTTCGGGCGAGTACCACCGCGTCTCGCGCTTCGTCTTCGACGACAGCGGCAACCGCTACGAGAAGATTCTCCGCTTTCCGATCCCGACGATTCAGGAGATTCAGATCACGCCCGAGGATTTGGAAGACCTCGGCGGCGTGGCGGCCTTCGCCCTCGAAGTCTCGAAGCTCAACGACTACGACTTCTCCTACGTCGGCAAAGAGAAGATCGACGAGGTCAACCTGCACGTCTTCGATGTGACGCCGAAAATCCTCGCCGACCAGAAGAGGCTGGCGGCCCTCAGGAAGTCGAAGGAGCCGCAACGCTTCTTTCAGGGGCGCATCTGGGTTGACGACGTGGATTTCCAGATCGTGAAGGCGCGCGGCAAGGGCGTGCCCGAGTTCGAGCAGCGCTTCCCCACCTTCGAGACCTACCGCGAGCAGATCGACGGGCGCTACTAGTTCCCGACCTACGCCTACGCCGACGACGAGCTGGTCTTCAAGACGGGCCAGTCAGTCCGCGTCCGCATGCGCATCAAGTTCACCGACTTCGAGCGGCTGAAGGGTACGGCCACCGTCGTCGAAGAGGGCAACCCCGACGACGTGAAGGATAATGAGAGAGAGAAACCCGCGGCGACGCCACCGCCGCCGCCCCCCGCGGCGAAGCCCAAGCCCTGAACGCTTCTACTTGCAAAGACACAAAGCGGCGGCGCGATTCTTGAAATCGCGCCGCCGCTTTGTGTCTTTGAAATGTTCAAACGAAGCGGGGGCAAGCCCCCTTCCTGACCTTCGAGCTGACCAACCTCTCTAGCCACCACGCAGGCTTCAACTCCCATAACCTCGAAGGTCAGGAAGGGGGGGCACGCCCGCCTCAATCGCCATGTAGAAGCCGCCCTTCTTGAACGGCAGAAGCTCTCCGGGCAGAGCGCGCGTGCCCTCGGCGAAGACACCGAACGAGACTCCCCGGCGGAGGCAGTCAGTAGCCGCTTTCATCGTCTCGATGGCGCGCGCGCGGTTCGAGCGGTCAATCGCCAGAATGTTGACGTAGCCCATCCCGTAGCCCATGATCGGCACCTTCAAAAGCTCCTTCTTGGCGACGAGGCCGATGCGACGCCCGAGGTGGTAAAAGAGCGAGGCGGTGTCGAGGAAAGAGCGGTGGTTGGCGATGAAGACGTAGGAGCGTTGCGGGTCGAGGTGTTCGAGCCCGCGCACGCGCACCTTGACGCCGCTCAGGCGCAGCCAGTTGCGCGCCCCGAAGAGCGCCCACGGGTAGAGCCATTCGCGCCGCCCCGCCAGATACGAGACGAGGATGGTGGGCGGCCCGATGATGAGCAGAAGCATCGCGGCGACGAACAGAGACCACCAGTACCAGAGGCGACCGGTGAGCCGCCGCCCCGCGGTTGTGCTAGACTCGGCGCGCAAGACACTCTCACTTCGGCCACTACTTTCTAAATCATGAGGCAGACTTTCAGGATGCATCCCGTGTTCCTTCGACGCTCTTCGCCCTTCCTCTGCGCCGCGCTTCTCCTGCTCTGCTGCGGCCTTCTCCCTTCGGACGCCGCCGCGCAGCGGCCCCGCCGCCGCCCCGCGCCGCGCCCCCCCGTCTCAAGCTCCCCACAGAGAGATGTGCCCTCGCCCCGCTCCGTCCTCGGCTTCACGCCCGGCGACGAACGCAAGGTTGCGGACTGGACGCAGATCAGAGATTACTTCGCGCGCCTCGACCGCTCAAGCGACCGCGTGCTCGTCGAGCGGATCGGCGAGACCACGCTCGGCAAGCCGCTCATCGTCGCCTTCATCAGCGCGCCTGAGAATATACGCGAACTGCCGAAATACAAAAACATCCAGCGTCACCTCGCCGACCCGCGCGGGCGGGATGACGGCGACGTGGACTGGGCCGACCTCTACTTGCAGAGCGGCAAGACAATCGTCGCCATCTCCTGCTCGATTCATTCGACCGAGATCGTCGCCTCGCAGATGTCCATGCAGCTCGCCTACGAGCTGGCCAACGCCGCTGACGCCGAGACGCGCGAGATTCTGCGCAACACGATCCTGCTGCTCATCCCTTCGGCCAACCCGGACGGCAACGACATCGTCGCCGAATGGTATCGCCAATCGCTCGGCAAGCCCTGGGAGGGCTCGGACCCGCCCGAGCTTTATCACCACTACGCGGGGCACGACAACAACCGCGACTGGTTCATGCTCAACCTCAAAGAGACGCGGGCCATCACGCGCCTGTTCTGGAAGGAGTGGTTCCCGCAGGTCGTCTACGACGTTCACCAGCAGGGGCAGAACGGCTCGCGCTTCTTCATCCCGCCCTTCTATGACCCGCCGAACCCGCATCTCGCGCCGCTCCTCCTGCGCGAGGTTGGGCTCATCGGACACAAGGTCGCCGCCGACCTTCAGGCCGCGGGCTTCCGAGGCGTCATCACCAACGCGCTCTACGACACGTGGTGGCACGGGGGTTTTCGCACCGCGCCCTACTACCACAACTCGGTCGGGATTCTCTCGGAGGCGGCGAGCGCGCGTCTGATGACGCCCGTCCGCGTCACGCGCGAGCAGCTCTCGAAGTCCTCCTCGCGCGGCATGCCCTCGGCGCTCCAGCCCGCGACGAACTTCCCCGACCCGTGGCCGGGCGGCGAGTGGCGCGCGCGCGATATCCGCGACATGGAGCTGGTCGCCGCGCGCTCCGTCCTCTCGATGGCCTCGAAATACCGCGAGCGTTATCTGCGGAACTTCTACGAGCTGGGACGCCGCGCGCTCGACTGGCCGTCAGGATCGGACGCAGACGCGCGCTCACGCGACGACGCCCCGATTGCCTACCTCATTCCCGCCGGGCAGGGCCGCGACGAGAACGTCTCGAAGCTCGTCTCGGCGCTCGTCGAGCAGGGCGTCGAGGTGCAGAGAATGGACAGGGAGCTGCACATCACGCTTCTGGACGCGCGCGACACAATCTACAACGACGCGCGGCAGTACCCGCCCGAGACGCCTCTGGGCAGCTACCTAGTTTTTCTCCGGCAGCCCTACCGCTCGAACGTGCAGGCCCTCTTCGAGAAGCAGGTTTACCCCGACCGGCGCACCGCGGGCGGCGAGGCCGAGCGCCCTTACGACGTGGCCGGCTGGACGCTGCCGATGCAGATGGGCGTCGAGGCTTACCCGGTCCGCAG
>JAIVJM010000052.1:0-4733 GCA_020199995.1 Acidobacteriota bacterium
CGAGCGTGGGCGTCACGCCTTCGGGGAGTTGTTTAGAGACCAGATTCAGGCGCTCCAAGACTCTCGTGCGCGCCCAATACAAATCAACGTCGTCTTCGAAGATGACGTTGATCATCGAGAAGGAGAAGGCGGAGCTTGCCCTAACAACGCGCACGCCGGGTAAGCCCTGAAGGTTCGTGACGAGCGGGTACGTAACCTGATCTTCGACCTCCTGCGGGGAGCGTCCCGTCCAGTCGGTAAAGACTATGACTTGGTTATCCGAAAGGTCGGGTATGGCATCTATGGGCGTGTTGAGCAGCGCCCAGTAGCCCCACAGGGCAAGCCCCAGGTACAGGACGAGGACAAGCCCCCGGTTACGCATGGACAGTTCTATGAGCCGGTGAATCATTCCTTCAAAGCCTCACCGAACGTTCACCGGAATCGAAGTTTTTCCCGTCCCGGCAGAGCCTTCGAAAGTGATTTGCGCCTGCCACTCACCAGCCATTTCTATGTTGGCTTTGCCGCGATATGTGCCGGGCGTGTTCGTCGTGGTGAAGGTCGTCGGGTTGTTCATCACGGGCATCGTGCCCATGCCGGGCATGTAGAAGTTAAGGGCGACTGCGCCGACATCTACGGACTTACCTGCCTGATCTGTAAACGAGAGGAAGAATTCATCTCCGCCGTGCTTTAGTTGCCCCGAAGGGCTTGAAAGCGTGACGGTGAGGCTGTTGACCTGAGCGCTCTTTATGACTTTACCCGTGTCCTGCTTGGCGCTGCCGCCGGTTGTGTCTCCGGATTGAGGGGCGCAGGCAATGGCGAGAGCCAGTAAAGCGGCTACACTGATAGCGATAAGTAGTTTTTTCATCGGTTTTACTCCTTTGAGCTTAGAAATAGACGAAGACGTTCCCTGGCTTTTCTGTGAAAAGACGCAGAAAAACCAAAGAGTTATTCGCCGCTACCCCGTAGAGTAACGGCAACTAGACACACTAATCCCCGGAGGGTCTTAGATCAGGAGTGCCGAGTGTCTTATGTAGGTTGGCTGTGCCGGTTGTGGGCGCGGGTGCGCCTGATGGTATCGCGGGAAAAGATTTGCGAGCGTCTGCCTTAGCTCCGCTGCCGTCGCGTGAAGAGTGGTTGAGCCGGAGGGCTGCTTTACCTGAGTCTTCGGAGTTGTGCCCGGCGTGCCGGAGTGTGGGCAGTTGACGGCGCAGCACACTTTAGCCGCCTGCACTTCAGGGCTTTCATTGCCCATCCGTGCTTTAGCGCAGCAGTCCATGCCGTGCATCCCGCTCATCGGACATCCCTTTTCCTCTGCATGCAGAGGCATCCCGGCAAGCGTGGAGCTTGCCAAGATGAGTAAGAGAGCCAATGAAGCGAGCTTGGAAAACATAAGTAATATTAACTTTACTAAGCTGATTCGATGTATGTCAATGATTCTTTGGTTGCAGTGAAGAGGCGAAGGAAACCTGAATAAGAGTTTTGTCACTTGGTATGACAGGACTCGCTTATTTGGTCTGACAAGGCTCGTATAATCTTAAGCATTTTCACCTTTGCCTCACGTGACGTTGCCTCTATAAAGAAAAATGCCCAGGCTCAACACCCAGGCATCGGACAAGCGTCCAAATCAGCGGTCGGATTTTCGCAGTTTATGCCGAAAAAATTCTCGCTTTATGCTTCAACCGACATAAGTTACAGGCGCGAGTAGGTGAGACCGGTCTGCCCCTGGTACTTGCCGCCGCGGTCGTCGTAGGAGGTGTCGCAGTCTTCGTTTGACTCGAAGAAGAGCACCTGCCCGACCCCTTCGCCGACGTAGACGCGCAGGGGCAAGTCCGCGAGGTTCGCCAGCTCGACGACGAGGCGGCCCGTCCAGCCCGCCTCGAGCGGCGTGGTGTTGACGAGCAGCCCGGCGCGCGCGTAGGTCGATTTGCCGAGCGCGATGCCGGTGACGTTGCGGGGCATCCGGAAAGTCTCGACCGTCACGCCGAGGGCGTAGGAGTGCGGTGGCATGAGGTAATACTTCGAGCCGTCCTCGGTCGTCTGCAGGGGCGGCTCGACGAGCGAGGACTCGTCGAAGCGCTTCGGGTCGATCTCCCTGCCGTGGATGGGCGAGAAGACGCGGAAGCCGTCGTCGGCGAGGCGCATGTCGTAGCCGTAGCTGCTCGCGCCCGCCGAGATGATGCGGCGACCGTCGACGTGGCGCACGAGCTCGGCGCTGAAGGGTTGGATGAGTCCCTGCTCTTCCGCCATGCGGCGAATCCAGCGGTCTGATTTGACTGTCACTTGCGGCTTACCCCTCTTCGAGTTTTCGTCCCGCCCATGAAGGCGCTTCCCGGCGATGCGCGTTAAGCGAGGCGACATCTTCCAACAAACGCGGCGACGCCGCAAGGCGCGCGGCGATAGAGATGACGGGATGTGCGAAGGGGTCTGCCGGGTTGATCTCAACCCGGCAGACCCCTTCGGTCTAGTTTACGTCGCCGCGGTTGGAGCGCGCGGCAGCGCGTTCAGGTTAGGGCAGCGCCTCGACGATGATGAAGAAGCGGAAGCTGCCGGTCGTCTGCAAGCCGAGGAGGAATTGCACGTTGATGGACGAACTCGGCGCCAGCGGCGTCGCCAGCGTGACCGTGCCCGCCGACAGAGTCGAGTTGTAGCCCCCGCCGTTTGGCTGCGCCGGCGGCTGCTCCAGCGTTGTCCCCCGCACCGTCACCGTGCAAGGCGGCGAGCCCGCCCCGGCGGCGCTGCATGTTGTCGGGTCGTTGATGCCGCTTACCGACACGTTCGTGGAGGTGATGGCACGCACGTCGGCTTGACCGCCACCCGGCGAGGGGAAGGTCGTCACGTCAACGATGCGGAACCTCAGGCGCGTGACGTTCGCCCCCGTGTTGTTGGTGAACCGACGACGGATCGAGAGCGTCCCGAACGTCGAGTTGTTGCCGGGGTTCGACGTGAAATCACGCACGCGGTTGGGCGACGCGCTCGAGGGCACCGTCGAGTCTAAGAGCGAGGACTTGACCGTCGAGGTGCGCACGATCGGCGACGACAGGTTCTCGGGTCCGGGCGCGCCGAGCTGCTGCGGCACGCCAGAGATGAACGTCCCCTGCGTGTCGGCGAAGCGGAAGTCCGCCCCGTTGTCGTTCGTGTCCTGTGGGAAGCCAGTCTCCATCTTGCGGAAGAAGGAGTGCTCGGTCGTCGAGGCGGCGGCAATCGGCGGCAGGTTGCTGCCTTCGCGCAGCAGATCGCAGACCGCGCCGCCCGTGTTCGAGCCGAAGCCGACGGCGTCGAGCCTCGTCTCGGTCGAGATGGCGTTGACGTCGGCGGTCGTGAACACCGCGACGTTGTGGTCGGTCTCGATGTCCGAGGTCAGCGTCAGGTTGCCGGCCGCCGCGCCCGTCCCGCCGTAGTTGGCGAGCGAGTAGCCGGTGCCGACGAGCAGGTAGTGACCCCTCGCCGGGATGACCGTGCCGTTCGGGATGGTGCCGACGAGGACGGGCGCGACGCTGCAGTCCGCGCCCATCTTGTAGACGCCGTAGCCGCCCGAGGCGTCGGACGCCGCGATCGTCAGCGGCGACACGGTGTTGTTGTAGAGCTCGACGAAGTCGTCTGCCGAGCCGCCGGGGCCCGACGTGCGAAGCTCCGAGATGAGGAACGTGCCGGGGTCGTTCCCCTGCGTGATGGTGCCGACGGCTTGCGGGTCGTCGATAGTGCCGCTCGAAGCGCCCGAGATGTTCATGAGGAACGTCTCGTTCGTCTCCGGGCTGTCCGTGTCGGCGCAAACGTTGACGGGGATGGTCCTCACGCGCTCGCCCGCGGCGAAGGTGAGGATGCCGGCGGCATTCTCGTAGTCGACCGAGCCGCCGCAGGCCCCGCCTCCGATGGCGGTGCCGTTGGCCGTCGAGTAGTTGACCGTCACGCCGCCCGCGCCCGCCGGCGCCGAGAGCGTGACGGTGAAGAGCATCTGAGAGGTGCCGGAGGCGGGCTCCGCGACCTTCGCGTCGTTGACGCGGATGTGCGTGGAGAGGATCGGCGTCAGCGTCGGGTTATTCGTGCCCGCCACGTCCGGGTCGTCCGTGTTAGGCACGGAGGTGGAGGTGCCGCCGTTGACCGTGGTGAAGTTCGTGCCGGAGACCTGGCCCTGGTTCGAGACGTTGGGGCCGCCCGAGTACGGGTTGTCCACCACCACCTGGAAGGTGATCGTCACGGAGTCGCCGGCGTTGAGCGTCCCGATGATGATCGAGACGGTGCCGCCCGAGCCGCTGACGACGACGGGTGAAGTCTTCGACGAGGAAGACGGAGCCGCGGGCGAGTTCTTCGCACTGCCGACATCTGTCTTCGAGACCGGCGGCTGCTCCGCCTCGACGGGCGCGGCCTGCGCGGCGGCGGCGGCGGCGACCTGTGTCGGAGACTGCGCCTCAGCCTTCGCCGGCTTCGTGACTCGCGGCACGGAGACCAACGGCGCGGCGGTGACGTCGTTCACCGGCGGCGCGGTCATCTGCGAGACGGAAGAAGTGGGGGTCTCCGGATCAGGCTGGATGTCCAAATTCTGCGCGGCTGACGGCTGCGCCGGGAGACCGGCGGCGACGAGCGTGATGGCCGAAGCGTTGGTGAAGCCTGCGAGCAGGTCGAGCGGCCCGATGTTGTCGTCAACCAGCACGTCGCGGACTTTGTCTTCGAGGGTCGCGCCCGCGGCGTCCGAACCGTTCTGGTAGAGCCTGAGTTGGCTCGCGCAACCGGCGCAGGTGTTCTTGTCGAGGAACACG
>JAIVJM010000052.1:4911-21564 GCA_020199995.1 Acidobacteriota bacterium
GTCACGTCGAGCGTGGCATTGCCCTGACGCGCGTTGACAAGGATGCCCGCCTCGCCGTAACGCTGGATGGTGTTGCCCTGAATCAGAGCTTTCGAGCCGCCCATCGTGGGGCTGTTGTTGCCGCTGGCGAAGATGCCGAGGCCGTCAGCCGCGTTGCCCGCGCCCGATGACACCACGCCGGTCTGGCCGATGGTGTTGTTGAGGAATTTGCCGTCGAAGGCGGCGCTACCCGAAGCGTGGCCGATGGTCATGGAGCGTCCGCCGTTCGTGACGCCGGGGGTGTGGCGGAAGCTGTTGCCGCTGATGAGATATTTGACGTACACGTCCGTGCCGCCGCCCGTGATGTTCGAGCCGCCGCCCGCGTTAACGACGGATGGAATCTGGTTGTGGAGTGTGTTGTTGGTGATTTCGAGGTTGGCGGTCTTCGTGCCCTGAATGTTGACTTGCAGGAGGAACTGGCGCGCGTGCGTCAACGAAGAGTTATTGAGACGCAGGTTCATCACGCCGGTCGCGCCGGACGGCGAGCCGAAGAAGAAGGCGTCCTGCCCACTGGCACCAGGGGCAGATGATGCATTCTGGTTGAAGATGGTGCTGCTCTGAATGTCGAGCAAGGTCAGCGTGCCCGAAGCGTTGTTGACGTGCAGGGCGTTGGTCGCGCCTGCCGCCGTGTTGGTGTTGCCGATGCTGCTGCCGGTGATGAGCGCGTTGCCGAGGAGACCGTCGAAGCGCACGCAGCCTTCGTTGGTGGGGCTGCTGCTCGTGCCGTTCGTGCCGGAGACGATGCTCGTCGTGAACGTGAAGTTGGTGACGCTGCTGCCGTAGATGGCGAAGTTCTGGAAATCGTTGAGGAACACGTTCGTCAAAGATATGTCGCGCGTGCTGTTGAGGAAGATGCCCGTGCCCTGCGTGGTGCTGGCGTCCGCGCCGGTCTTGTTGGCGATGTTGCCGCCGGTGCAGGTGCCCGCCGATGTACATGTGCCGCCGTTGCCGGTGATGGTCAGGCCGCCGTTGGTGCCCGCCGTCGTGCCCGTGGTGTTGAGGATGACGGCGTTGTTCGCGCTGCTGGTGGGCGAGTTGATGCTGCGGAAGGTGAGGCCGCTCGCGCCGATGAACGTGTTGGTGACGTTGAGCGCCGTGCCCGTCGTCGTGGTCAGCGTGTTGACGATTGAGGTGTTGTTCTGCGTCGCATTGACCGTGCCGCCGCCCGTAGCGGTGAAGGCCGCATTCGCGCCGGTGCTGAGATTGATGCCGCCGGTGAAGTTGATGGTCGCGCCCGTGTTGACGTTCAAGAAGATGCCCGTGCTATTCGCGCCAGCCGCAGTGAGCTGGCCGCCGAAGGCGACCGTGCCGCCCGTCTTGTTCTGCACGTCAATGACGCGGAATGCGTTGGCCTGCGAGATCGTGCCGTTGTAGGTGATGTTAGCGGTGCCGCTGTTGACGAGGAAGGCTGCGGCGTTGCCGCCCGTGATCGAGCCGCCCTGCATCGTCAGCGTGCCGCTCGTGTTCGTCAGCGAGACGCCCGATTGGGTGGTGCCGGCGGAGACGTTGGCCGAGACGCTGGTGAGGGTCATGGCAAGCGGCGACAGGCTCGCCGCGCTCACGCCCGCGATGTTGATGGCCGAGGCGTTCGTCGTGCTGATCGTGCCGGAGGTCGAGGTGATGGTATTGGTGTTGCTCTGGGCATCGAGGCCACGCAGGCCGGAGTCGGGCGTGAGATTGAGGGCGGCGAAGGTGATCGCTCCGGTGTTCGACGCCAGATCGACGGCGTCGCCGGCGGAGCTGTTGACGGTGGTGTTGCCGAAGTTGGCGGCGACCCCCGAGCTGGACATGAGCAGGCCGATGCCCGCGTTGTTCTGGAGGTTGGTCGTGCCGGAGGCGAACGTGCCGCTGCCGCTACTGAAGATGAGGCCGTTCCCGCCGCCGTCCGACGAGACGCTCGTGAAGGTCAGGCCGAGGGTGGTGTTGGTCAAAGAGGCCGCGCCGCCGCCCGCCCCCGACTGGGTGAGCGAGCCGCCGCCGGAGTTGACCGTGCCGGAGTTGTTGGTGTTGAGCGCGAAGGCGTTCGTGGTCGTGACGGTGAGCGACGTGAAGCCGATGGTGCGCGTCGCGTTGTTCGTCAGGTCAACGCCGATGCCGCCGGTCGAATTCTTGTTAACGGTTGTCGCAGCGAACGTGAGGTCGGCGTTCGAACTGTCCACGTCTATGCCGACGCCGCCGGGGTTGGTGATGGTCGTCGCGCCGGTGACGTTGGTCGTGCCGCCGCCCGTCGAGTGGAGGAAGGCGACGCCGCTGTTGCCCGAGGTCGTGATGGTGCCGAAGGTGCGCGTCCCCGCGGAGTTGTTCGACAGGGAGATGGCGTCGGTGCCGCCCGTGACGGACGTGTTGCCGAAGTTGATGCTGGCAGTGCAGCCCGTGACGAGGATGCCTTGCGTGGCCGGGTTGGTGATGGTCGTACCATTCGTGACGGTCATCGTTCCGGCGACGTTGGTCTGAATCAGGATGCCCTGACCGCCGGTGCTGCTGGTCGAAGTGATGCTGTCGAACGTCGCGGCGAGCGTGCCCGTCGTCAGGCTCAAGGCGCGACCCGTGCCGCTGAGGGTCACGTTGCTGACGGTGAGCGTGCCGAAGCTCGTACCCGTGAGGTCGATGCCCGCCGAGTCGTTCAGCGTCAAGCCGCGGATGGTGTTGTTCGTGTTGAGCGTGACGGTGTTGCCGGCGGTGCTGTTGATGACGGGGTTGGCGGTCGCGCCCGGAAGCGCGTCGCTGCCCGCGGGCGGCGCGCCCGTCTCGGTCTGGAGCGCGTAGCCCTGACCGATGAGTTTCATGCCGCTCGTCAGCGTCAGGTTGCCCGTGTAGGCGCTCGTCCCCTGGTAGATGAAGATGATGTCGTTGGGGTCTTTCGTCGGGGCGGAAGCGTTGTATGAAGCGATGGAGTTGAAGGGCGAGGTGATGCGGCCGTCGTTGCCCGCGGGAGCGGCGGGGTCGTTGTTGATGAACCAGACGAGCGTCGGCCCGACCGTGATGGTGACGGTCGCCGTGTCGGTCTTGCCCGCCCCGTCCGTCGCCGTGTAGGTGAACGTGTCGGTGCCGGTGTAGCCCGGCGCGGGGTTGTAGCTGAACGAGCCGTCGCTGTTGACGACGACGTTGCCGCCGTTGGTGGAGGTCGTCGGACCAGATGCCGTCAAGCCGGTGTTGGTGCAGGGGCCGCCCCCGGGGTCTGGGTCGCAGTCGTTGGCGAGCAGGTTCGGCGCGCCGTTGGCGGTGGAGATGCGGACGTTGCCGAAGGCGCTGGCGGAATCGGCGTTGGCGATGGGCGTCGTCGTGATCGACGAGGGGACGAGCGACGTGTTCGGATCGACCGTGTCGGTGAACTGGACGCCGGTGGCCGGGTCGGGTCCGTTGTTCGTGATCGTCACCGTGTAGGTGATGGTGTCGCCGGGCTCCGCCTGGCCCGAAGGGTGCGAGGGGAAGGCGTCAACCTTGGTCGCCGTGATGTTCGGCGCGGCGAGGGCGGTCGGGAGAGTTACGGTCTTCTGTCCGCCCGGCGCCTCTTTACCCTTGCCCGGCTGCGGGCTGCCCTGCGGGGCGGGCGCGCGCTTCACCTTCACGACCTGCGCCGAGACGGGCGCGAGCGGCGTGAACAGCACGAGGTAAGCGAGCAGGATGGCGACGGAGGTGCGCGAGCGGCGCAGCGCGGGGACGGGGGACATCTTGTTCATAACTCTCCTAAAAAAACTTTCAGCCTCGCGAGGTGGCGCGGGGGTTTCGTGAATGCCTTGCGGCGCGCGTCCGACCGGGACGTGAGGCAGCCGCGTCGAAGACTAAAAACGTGTGCGGGGGCGAGGGGAGTGTCGCCCCCGCGCGAACCATGCCCACTTTAACTGCGCGGCGGGAAGACGCCTTGCAGGGCGATGCAGAAGTTCAACGTCAGGTAAGGCATCATGTTGTTGTGCGGCAGGCTGCCGCCCGAGATGCCGATCAGTTGAGCGTTCATCGTGCCCAGGTTCGAGAAGGGCGAAGCCTGGTAAGCAGTAGTTCCGCTCGAACGCGCCAGCGCGACGCTCGGGTCGGGGATGCCGGCATTGGCGGGCGGAGGATTACCGGCGGCCATGATCGTATGCGCGTGAGCCGGCATTTCCGACTCAAGCAGCGTCACGGTTTGCGATCCCCCCTGTTCGCCAAGATCGTGGAGGGAGAGACCGTTACCCTGGCCGGGGTGCATCGGGGCACTGCCTTGCAGGTCGGGCAAGGCGAAGGTTGATTTGCCGTCCCCCCCGTACGTCGTCCCGAGCAGGGAGAAGAGCGCCGTGTTCTGGCTGATAGGCATGATCTGCCCGTCGCAGAACGCCCAGCCCTTGGGCGCGAAGTTGAAGGGGAAGATGCGGATTTCGGCGACAAAGGGGTCTGCCATGTCGAGTCTCCTTAGGTCTGCGACGGGAAAATCCCGAAGAGTGAAATGATGAAATCAACGCACAGGTACGGCTGGAAGTTGGTGTGCGGTTGACTGCCGCCGGTGGGACCCGCGGCTTGAGCATTCATCGGGTTGGTGGGAGCCGCAGCCTTGTAGAGCGACACCGTGTTCGATGCCGCGGGCAGAAAGCCGACGGGGCTCGCCTGATTGCCGACGCCCTTTGAGCCGAGGAAGGGATGATTGTGAACCGGAATCTGTTGAGTGGTCAACGTCACCTCTTCCGCGCCGCCTGATGCGGCTAAGATGAAGCCGTTGCCCTGATGGATCGGGAGTCGACCGCGCAGATCGGGCAGCCCAAACGTACTCTGCCCGTCGCCGCCGTAGGTCGTGCCGATCAAGTTGAACAAGGTCTCGTTCTCCGAGATGGGAAGCAACTGCCCTTCGCAAAACATCCACCCGGCAGGGGCGAAGTTGCCCGCGAACATTCTAATCTCACCGACGTAGGGTTGTGCCATCTTTATTCTCTCTCCTTAATTCTGCGACGGGAAGATGCCCTGGAGGGCGATGCAGAAGGTGAGCGCCAGGAAGGGCTGCATGTTCTGGTGCGCTTGGCTGCCGCCGACGTTCGTCACCGTGGCAGGGAGCAGCGAGGTCAGTTGGACGGCATCGCCGTAGAGACCTGCCGCGGCTGCCAGCAAGCCGTCTGTCGGTAGCACCGACGCCCCGTTGGCCGAAGACCCCTGACCGAAGTGGGTGTGCGCCGGCATTTCGCCCTGCGTTAACGTGTGGGCCTGCTCGCCGGCACTCTCGCCGAGCGTGTGCCCGCTGCCTTCGTGGATTGGGGTTCGCCCGCGCAGGTCTGGGAGCGCGAAGTTGACGCGCCCGTCGCCGCCGTAGGTCGTGCCGAGGAGTGAGAAGAGCGCCTGGTTCTGGTTGATGGGCAGGAGCTGCCCGTTGCACATCGCCCAACCCTTCGGGGCGAAGTTGAAGCTCATGATCCTGATTTCTGAGAGGAACGGTTCTGCCATGTGTTGACTCCGTTTCGATGGTCGCCGCGCCCGGCGCAGGTTTCGCACTCTCGGTGCGCATCTGGCTAAGGGGGAGCCCTGTCCGGCGCAGGTAGATGAGGCTTGGGGTTGTTGGAGCTAAACCGCAGGTCTCAGGGTTGTGGTGCTCACACGAGGAATCGCGAAGAGTGAAATCTGATTAGTTCGCCGCATGAAGGGCGGGTGTCTGAGATGCCCACCCGGAGCGTTTCGGAAGACGCGTTGGATTGTAAACGTTAGACGGCATCTTTTCAAGGTAGGAATCCCAGTTTTTTCAAGATATTCGCGCCAGCCGCTCCGCCGCGCCCGCGAGAATTTAGGTTTTCGGGTTGTAACTTTCGTCGAGAAGAAATACACTGAAGCCCGGTCGAGTAGTCTGAAGGGACACCAACCGCTGTAGTCTGAAGGGACACCAGCCACCGTCGTACCTGCCTCGTCAGTTAGTGTCAACGGGTTCACTTATTACTTCAAGGAGCATCCCCCCTCGATGAATCTTACGCGAAGGAATTTTCTGCGCGCCGGGACTGTGTCGGCGCTGCTCGCGGGTCTGAACTTGAGCCCCGCCAGGCGCGTCTTCGGTCAGACGAAGTCGCGCGGCGGGGGGGGCTTCGCCATTCCCTACGAGGCGAAGATCGACCCCGCGTTCTACTTCACGCGCGAGACCTTCGCGCCCTACGTCGGCTCGTCGTTCCGCCTGACGACGCGCGCCAAGGGCGCGGCGTTCGACATGACGCTCGTCAGCGTCTTCGACTTCCAGGCGCAGGCGCGCGCGCGCAAGAGCAAGACGCACGGGGGCGAGTGCTTCTCGCTCACCTTCCGCGCGGGCGAGCGCGACACCGTCTCGCAGGGGACTTACAAGTTCTCGCACGCCGCCCTCGGCCGCTTCTCGCTCTTCGTCGTCCCCGGCAAGGCTGACGGCGCGACGACCTACGAAGCCGTCATCAACCACCTCGGCTAGCCCGCCGCGCGCCGCGAACAGCCGCCGGGCTCAGAGCGCGTCCGCCCGAAAGCGCCCCGCAAGTTTTCTCGCAAACCGTCGAGCCATGACCACGCCGCACAGCAGCACCCCGCGCGTCGAGTTGCGCCCGGTCGCGCCCGAGGACGAAGAGTTCCTGCTCGACGTTTACGCCAGCACGCGCGCCGACGAGATGGCGCTCGTCGACTGGACTGACGAGATCAAGCGAGCCTTCCTGCGCTCGCAGCTCACGGCGCAGCGCGCCGACTACGAGGCGCGCTTCCCCGCCGCCGACTACCGCGTCATCCTCGCCGACGGCGCGCCCGCCGGACGTCTCTGGACGGCGCGCACGGCGGAGCAGATCAGGCTGCTCGACATCGCGCTGCTCCCGGAGTTTCAGAACCGCGGCGTGGGCAAGCTCCTGCTGCGCGCGCTGATCGAAGAGTCGGAGCGGGCGCGACTGCCCTTGCGCCACATGGTCTATCAGTTCAACGAGGGCGGGATGAGGTTCTACGAGCGGCTGGGGTTCACGCCCGTCGGCACGGCGGGCGCTTACGTCGAGATGGAGCGCGTGCCTCCCGCTACTGCCCCTCCGGCTTCGTGACGAAGCGGTTGAAGACCGCCTCGTAGCGGAAGCCGTCGGCCTCGCGCGCGATGGGGACGAGGAAGATGTCGAGCGCGCCGAGCCGCTCGTGCTCCAGGCGGTAGGTGCTCTGCGGCAGACTGAGGTTGAGCGCGCCGCGGAAGACGAGCGAAAACCTCTCCGTCCCCTCCCGCGGCAAGCCGGGCGCGACCTCGATCAGCTCAAGCTCCAGCGGCGCGCCCGACTGCACGGGCAGGCGAAACTTCGTATTCAGATTCTCCGCGAACGACTCCTGCGACGGGGTCTCAATCGACATCCTCACTCATCCTTCCGTCGTTCCCGATCTGTGCTCCTTAATTATCCGATCTCTGATTTGACGTGAACGCCGATCTCTGTCACTGCTTCGGCTTCTCGACGCCGAGCTGCGCGAAGCGGATCGCGCCGTCGCCGACCTCGAAGGAGAGCGCCGCGCCGCCGCCGCCCGCCCTCACCCTCCACGCGCGCGGCGTCTGCGCCGGGGCGTCCTCGCGCGGCGCGAACGAGTCGTGCGCGCCCGTGATGTCGCCCGCGCGCAGCACCGTCGCGTCGACGTCGGCGTTGAAGTTGGCCGGGAGCGCGACCGTCAGGGTGCCGCGGATGAGCTTGACGGTCGCGCCGTGACCGCGCCAGCTCGCGGCGGGGACGCGGAAGAGCACCGTCCCGCCCAACAGCGTCGCCGTCACGTCGCCGCCCGCGAGGCTGAACGTCGCGTTGCACTCGCCGCCGCGCAACTGGAGCGCGCCCTCGAAGCCGTCGAAGGAGAGCGCGCCGCTCCCCGCCGAGACGTCCAAGTCGACGACCGCCGGCACGCGCACGTGGTAGTCGATGCGCCACGGCATCGCGGCGAGCCGCCGTGGGAAGTTCTTCACCTTCTTCATGAACTTGGGGTCGTGCGTCCCCGTCGTGAGCAGGCGGAAGTGCGTGCCCTCGGCGTCGAGCAGGAAGGTGTTGACGCCCGCGAGCAGCGCGAGGTCTTCCTCCGTGTCGGCGTGCAGCTCGACGTCGGCGGTGATCTCGATCTCCGAACGCTGCCAAGCCTCGACCGTGATCGAGCCGACGGGCGCGCCGACGATCGTCAGCGTGTTGCCGTAGGCGAAGCGGCGGGTCTCGCGGCGGGTGGTCGTGCGCGTGAGCGCGGGCGGCGCGGCGGGCGGCGCGGCGTCGCCCTTCTTCGCCTGCTTCGCCGGCGGCTGCGCCGGCGCGCACACGAACAGCGCGCAGGCGAACGCGCAGGCGAGCGAGAGGCGCAGCCCCGCGCGCGCGCCGCGTGAAGTTGTCGAAGCGATTTTAATCAAGGCACTCTTTCGACGAGCGGGAGTTGGACGGAGCAGACTCTCGGAACGACCGCGGGAGAGATTAAAAGCGCGCGGGGAGATTGTAAAGGACTAACGGTGAGGGCGCCGCGCGAGTGCGAACCGACGCCGCGCCGCCTCAGCGCGTGAAGAAGACGATGGAGCCGCGCAGGTTCGTCGTCTGCAGCGTGGCGGAGCCGTCGCCGACGCGACCGACGACGCGGCGGCTGTCGCCCTGGAAGGAGAAGTTGCCGCGCGCGGCGAGGTTGCCGAGATCGATGTTGCGCGTGCGCGGCGCGGTCGCCGTCAGCGTGAAGCCCGACGCGCCGCTCAGGCGCACGTTGATGTTGCCCTGGGTGGATTTAAGATCGTAGAAGCCGCCGGAGAGCAGCTCGGCGTCGAAGAGGATGTTGCCCGTGATGTTCGACGCCATCACCTTGAAGGCGCGCACGCCCGTGAGATCGATGTCGCCGCTGCTCGTCACCACCGCGCGCACCATCGACCCGCGCACGTTCCTCACGGTGATGTTGCCGATGCGCGTCTCGAGATCGACCGTCGCGTCCGACGGCACCTGCACCCTGAAGTTCACGTCGCCGACGCCCTCGCGCCCTCTAGTGTCGCCCATCACGTCGATGACCAGCCCCTCGTCGTCCACGACGGGCGTGAACTTGGCGGCGGGCGACTCCATGTCGGCGCTCACCCTGATCTCACTGCGATCCCAGCCCTCGATCTCGATCGTGCCGGAGCGGTTCGTCAGCTGGAGGCGGATGTTGCGGCGCGGCGTGCGGTAAGTCTTGGAGAACTTCTGCTGCGCGAAGGCGGCGGGCGCCGAAGCGAGCGCGAGCGCGAAAAACAACGTGGCGAGGCGCGCGGGGGGGCGGAAGATTTTCCGAAGGCGGGGGCGCGACGCCGCGCGCGCGGCGTCCTGCGGGTGAGGAGTGTGGTACTTCTCTGTCTCTGCCATCAAACTCACGAAAGCAACGTACGAGGAGGGCGGGGACGCCTCACAACCCTGAACCCTTTGTCGCTTACAGCTCCGAAAATTCTTTCAGCAACTCGATCTTGTCGCGCATCGCGGCGTTCAGAGTCTCCTCCGAGACCTCGTCGTGCGGCCGCTCGCCCAGCTCCTTGAGCATCTCGTTGACGGTCTCGTCGATGACGCTCAGGTTGCGGTCGAACGTGTCGCGCATGTGCGCGTCCCAGCGCGCCCTGCGCTGATCGACACGCTGGCGCAGGTACTCGATCCTCACCATGTCGTCCTGGTTCTGCAACTGCCGGACGACGCGCGCCTTCGGCTGTTCGACCCGGCGAGCGTCCAGGAGCGCGCGCATCCCGAGCGCCGTGACGAGCGAGACGCTGACGGCGACACCGGCGGTCGCGGTCGCGAGCTGCGGCAGCGTCAGCGCCCAGCGCCTCGCCGCGAGCCGCGCCCAGAAACCCTCGCCCGCGCCGGCGGACGCGGCGCGCGCGCTCGCGACGCGCTGCTCGCCGTCGAGGTAGTCGCTCATCAGTTCCTGGCACTTCTCGCAGTCCATCTCTTCACCTCAACACGTCAGAAAAATCGGGGGAGTCACCAACAAACTTTCCGCGACGCCGAAAGCGGGCGACGCACTTGGAAGCTACGCGGGCGGATTCTGTTGCCTCAAAAGCACGCGCAGCTTCATGCGCGCCTTGTGCAGTTGCGACTTCGACGTGCCCACCGAGCAGCCGAGCATCCGCGCGATCTCCTCGTGCTCGTGCCCCTCCACGTCGTGGAGGACGAAGACCGTGCGGTAGCCGGGCGGCAGTTGCACGACCGCGGCGTCGAGCGCGATGCGATCGACGACCGGCATCCGCGCCGGGTCTTCCGTCCCCTTGACGATCTGGACGGGCGTCTCGCCGTCGTCGGTCGTCTGCTCCAGCTTCACGCCGCGCTTGCGGAAGTGCATCAGCACCTGGTTGACCGTCAGCCGGTGCAGCCAGGTGGTGAACGCCGACTCGCCGCGGAAACTCCCGATCTTGCGGTAGAGCTGGATGAAGACTTCCTGCGCGAGGTCTTCCGCCTCGGGGACGCTTCCGGTCATGCGCAGGCAGAGCGAGAAGACGCGGCGGTTGTGGCGCGCGTACAGATCCTCGAACGAGGGGATGTCGCCGACGGAGGCGCGCTGCGCCAGCGCGTAGTCCGACGCCGGATCGTCCGCGCGCGCCTTCTCGGTCTCGGCTGTTGTCACTGTTCCGAAGTTAACCGGAGGGCAGACAGTTATCGCGCTCATCTCGTCTCCCGTGCCGCCCGCTTGCCGCGGGCGACCCGCTCCGAGTTGTCGGCTTGACGCCCGAACGAGAGACGTTTGACCCGCGCGAGGCGCGCCTGGCGGCGCGACTCTCTCGTGAGCGGGCTCGTCCTCGCGTCTTGTGATGCGCGCGTTTCGCCGCGTCGTTGCCCTGCCCGCCCGATCTTTCTCGCGCGTTGCGGCGCCGCGAGAGGCTCTGGGGCTCGCCCGCCCGCTCACGTCCGGAAGGTGCGGTCGAGCGAGCGGTAGCCGACCGCCTCGGCGACGTGCGCCGGGCGGACGTCGCCCGCCGCGTCGAGGTCTGCGACGGTGCGGCTCACCTTCAGGATACGGTCGTAGGCGCGCGCCGACAAGCCCTGGCGCGCGCCTCGGCGTGTAGGCGGAACAGGCTGTAGAGGTCGTCGGGCTTGACGACCTCGGTGAGGGACTAGCCGAGGAGCGGCGTCTGCGAGCCGTTCTCCTCGACGTTATTGACGTGGCGCGGTTTCCTTATTAAGCCCGATGTCCGCCCAGACCGCCTTGTGCTCGGCGAGGCACAGAACAACGGGGATGCAGACGGTCGTGTCGCTCACCACGTCTCCCCTGTCCTGCACGGTCACTCTTGGCGTCTCTAACACTCATCCATTCGCCGTTTCCCGTCGTGTCCGGAATCTTCCAGAACTCCAGCGGAGGACCACCGTTGATGCTCGCCAAAGTTTCGTCGGATTTTGAAAGCACATGGGAGGCCGAAAACGGCGAACCCGTGGCGTTCAAACGGTGCGACGCCCTGGACGGCACGGTAAGCCGGCCGCGTATCTCGCCGTCCGGCCTCGCGCTGGAGTGGACGTCCATGTACCACAGACCCGCGAGCAGTTGCTCGGCCATGGCCGGCGAGACGTTGAAGGTCGTGACTTTGAAAGCCGACCGTCTAAGCATGGTTGGTGCATTTATTTATCCCGGCGATTCGCCTGAATCATCTGAAACGGAATTTGGCATAGTGCTCGGTGCCGTCGTTGAATCTGACTACGAGCATCCGGCACATTCCCCTCCAGGATCTGTCGGTCTTCCAGACGTAGTTGTACTGGTCCGTTGTGGCGCTGTAGCCCAAGCTACTGCTGCCCGTGGTGACAGTTTCTTCTATGACCGTGCCGGGCTCGCTCGCGCCGCAAGCAATCGGGCCCGACGCGGGATAACCCGCAGCGAAGATCGCCAATCCCTGGTTCCCGCCTAAAGAAAATTTGATCGGGATCGCACCGCCCGCGTTGGCGATATTCAGCGCGGGCAGATTCTCGACCGGCTGCAGGAAGCCGCTGAAGCTGTACACGACCTTGTAAGTGCTTGTTGCCGTTGCAGAGTTCCCGGCGATGTCGGTGCCCGTGACGGTGAATGTGTGGCTTCCGACAGTTGACGTGTCAATCAGCGCGCCGTCAGCAACCGTGCCCGTACACGAGGCGAGGCCGGAGCCGCCCGCCTCGTCCTGGCAAGAGTAGCCGGCCGCAACCGCCTGGCCTTTGATGAACGTCGCGCCGTCAGACGGAGTCGAAATCGACACGGCCGGTGCCGTCGTATCCCCGGCCGGCGTCAAGGATTGCGCCACGACGAACGGAGAGAGAGACGTGACGCGGGCGCAGATCGTCCTGCTGTTGAAATCAGGCGCGGGCGAGTTGGGCGGCAGGATCGTGCGATCCACCAGCGTGCCCCCCTCCCCGTGGAGGATTCTGAGGGAGGCGAATGCCGCAGGGTCGGTGACCGACGACAGGTTGAGGCAGACGGTGACCGGCGGCGTGTACTGGGCCGTCGTCGTTATCTCATACGCGGGCAGTCCCGGGCCCAGCGAATATCCGCCGGGCAGCGAGCCGGCCGAAGCGGGGTCGATAGAGACCTGCGAGGTGGTCCCGGGTGCCGAGACGCCGGAAAAAGTCACGCTGACCAACCCTAACTGAACTGCGACGTTCGAGCCGACGAGCGTTACTCCTGAAATCGGGATCGGCGTCGGGGTTGGAGATGGGGTCGGAGTTGGGGATGGTGTTGGCGTGGGCGTGGGAGTTGGGGTTGGCGTGGGCGGGGCGGTTTGCACTTCGAACGCGCCGATGTCTGAGCCGTTCCCACCTGAAGCGTTGGTGACCGCCGGATCGTCGTCAGGGCGCGGGGAGCCGCGCTGATCCGTCGTGAGCCCGAAGTTATCGCCCCTGTCAATGGCGAGGCTGCCCGCCAAAAGCGCGTGTGTTTCGGTCGGGCCGCCGTTGTTCTGGAGCGGGCCGAGGCCGGGGTTGGCGACGCCGTCCTGGTTGCTATTCACTCCGTCAGTGAGCCCGCCGCTGCCGCCCGTCCCGATCAGGTTGAAGGAGCTTGAGGTGTCGAGCGGGCCTGGACCGTCTACGTCGTTCTCTGTTGTGGTGGTTGCACCGAGGTAGTTGTCGGCGACGATGGTGTTTTGCAAGAGCGGGGGAGTGCCGATACGGACGTAGATGCCGCCGCCAGTTCCCGTGCCGTTGTTATTGGCACGGTTATTAGTGATGGTCACCGAAGTCAGATTTAACGGGCCTCTGTTCCAGATGCCGCCGCCATCGTCGGCGGAACTGTTTCCGCTCACGGTGCTGCTCGTCAATGTGAGCGGGGCGTCATTGAAGATGCCGCCGCCACTGACAGCTGTGTTTCCACTGACCGTGCTGTTGATCACGTAGCAGGCGGTAGCAAAAAGGGCGTTTTGAATGCCGCCGCCGTCCCAGCGGGTGGCATTGCCGCTCACGGTGCTGTTCCGAATCGTCAGCGTGGAACGATTTTCGATGCCGCCCCCGTTGAAGTCCGAATAGTTGTTGCTCACCGTGCTATTGATCACCTCGGCCGTGGCAGAACTCCCCCAATTGCAGATGCCGCCGCCGCAGAAGGTCGCTGAGTTGCCGCTCACCGTGCTGTTCGTTAAAGTCAGCGCGCCCAGGTTCAAGATGCCGCCCCCAGAGTCGTCGGGTGTGTTGCCGTCCGCTGCTCCGTTCGAGATGGTTAGGCCGGAGATTGTGACCGTCTGCCCTGCGCCGATCGTGAAGATACGGTAGCTGCCGCCCGTATCCCGACGTACCGTCAAGATGTTCGCTCCCGGCCCCCGAATCGTCATGTCGGATGACAGGTTTGGCAGTGCGCCGGATAAGTTGATCGTCTCCGCGCCTGCGTCGCCGTTAGCCGCCGTGATCGCCTCGCGCAGAGTACATTCCATCGCGTCGCACCCGCCCGTGCCCGGATCATTCGCCGAGTTGACGACGAATGACGTGGCCATGTCGGGCATCGGAGTGGGGGGCGGCGGGGTCGGAGCCTGAACTTCGAATGCACCGATGTCTACCTGGTTACCGACAACTCGGGAAAAACCATTCCCACGCTGGTCCGTTTGTAAGGGTGACCCACTGAGGTCAAAGGCAAAGTTTTGGCTGCCGGCGTCGATCACCGGGGAACCTGACTGGATGGCATGAGTCGGCGTCGGGCCGCCGTAATCGCCTAAGGGAAAGAGCATCGGAGGGGTATCGAGAATGTCCGTCGATTGATACGTGATCGGCAGACTGGTACTGGCTGCATCACCCGGCGAGTCGCCGATCAGATTGAATCCGGCGGAATTCAGTGTTCCGCTCTGAAGGAATACCTCGGGAAAAGAGAGGTCAGCCGTGTTTTCCGCCACGATGGTATTCGCCAGAGAGAGCGTGTTGGCCGTCTGAAAAATGCCGCCGCCGCGACTGGCACGATTTCCGATAATGGTTACATTCCTGAAAGCGGCAGACGCAGTAGTGCAGACGCCGCCACCGACACCTGTACCTGACGTCGCCCAGTTACGCGAAATTGTGGAGTTGACGACCTGTAAGGTGTTGTTTAAGCCGCCGGCGTTAATGCCACCGCAACCAGGCGCGATATTGTCAGAAATGGTCGAGTTTCTGATCCGGAGATGTCCGTCCTGTAAGTTGATGCCGCCCCCGTCAGAATCTGGCGCATTGCCGGTGACGTGGACGCGGTCGAGCAGCAGAGTACTGGCATATCCCGCGATGGCGCCGCCGGAATTTGCGACCACCGGGCCGAAGAACACACCGCCGCCTTCACCGCCCGTGAGCGTTACATCGGTAATCGTCACATTTGCGGCGTTGATAAAGAATATGCGATTGGTACCCGGTCCGCCGTCTATGGTGAATACTTTCGCTTCGTTGCCGTTGATAGTGAGCGCGCCGCCGACACCAGCGATGAGGATTTCGCCATCGAGCGTGACGGACGTCAGGGCCGGGTCAAAGTTGATGGTCTCAGCGCCGGGTGTTGCATTCGCGGCGAGAACCGCGTCACGCAACGTACAGGTTGAATCACAGACGCCGTCGCCCGCGTCGTCAGGTTGGTTGACAATCAGCGTGACGACCGGAGCCTGGGCATTCGCCCGCTGACCATTCCACGTGAGCGCAATCAGCGGGACGATCACCAACGCGACAGCCAGAAGCCAGCCGGAGGCGCTGCGTCTCGAGCGGCTCAAACCGCCCCGCCCGCCTTTGCGGACGGCCGCGCTTCCGTAAGCCCGGCGACTCCTCGTCGCGTTCGACATGATACCGACCGTCAACTGCTCGATTGCCTGTCCCGTTTTCATCTCAATACTCCTTCTGCGCGGGGGTTTATTTGCGCTCCTGCCGGTCGCTCCGAACTGTCGCCGTTAAACGAGGGAGACCGGCACGCGTCTCTCCCTGCGGGGTTCCGGCGAATCCTGGGCATGAGCCGCGTCTCGCGCATTCGCCAGCGCCGCAGGTTTTGTGGTTCTTCGGTCAATGTTCCTTCGCCCGGCCGCACGCGCCCCGCGCTAGGGGCAGGTGACGGCCGAAGTCACGAGGTTGCCGCTGTTGTCTATCGAGAGCAGGCGGCACGTCGCTCCGTCGGGCGACTTGAGGATGAGCCCCTGGCCCGGCGAGCCGACGTAGACGTTCCCGCCCTGGACCTGGAGCCGGGCCTGCGGCGCGGTCGTGCCGATGCCGACGTTGGTGTCGGCGGTCGCGCCGTTCTGGCCGTTGATCGAGCCGAGGACGAGGCTGTTGCTCTTCGTGACGAGCGCCCTGTGGCCGACGGCCGCGGCGTTGGTGAGCGAGCCGGAGCCGACGTTGGCGCGCGAGCCGACCACGGTGTTGCCGCCGCCCGTCGAGTTCGACGCGCCGGCCCCGACCCCGAAGAAGGAGTTGTCGCCGCCCTCGGCGTTGGACTGACCGGCAGTCCACCCGAAGAAGGAGTTGCTGCTGCCCACGTTGTTACTGCCCGCGTTCACGCCGACGAACAGATTATTTGTTCCCGCGTTGCTCAACACGCGATTGCCGCCGAGGTTGTATTGCGTCGCGGCGTCGAAGACGCTCGCCGCGCCCGTCCCCTCGATGTTGAAGTAGGCCGCCGCCTGCCGGCTCGTCGTGTTCTGAATGTAGTGAAGGCTTCCGGCGGGAACGTCTGACGCTAAGAGCGGCCCGCTCGTCCACGCGCCGCCGTCGCTGCGCAGAAAACTGCCCGCCGCGCCCGGCGAGCTTAAGCCCGTGCCACCGAGGGCGGCGGGGACGATGCCGAGCGAGATGTTCGGCGTCGTCGTCGGGTTCGTCACAGTGAGGGGGCCGCTGCCGCTGACCTCCATCACCGTGCCGCCGCTCACATCGTCGCCCTTCCGCGCGATGGTCATCCAGTCGTCGCCTTCGGCGGGCGTGACGCTGGTGTTGGCGCGCAAGGCCCGCCAGGATGAGCCTTCGTAGCTGACGGCGTCATCGAGGAGGTAGCTCGCCGCCGCGTCCCACGCGCCCTTCCAGTTCAGCCCCTTCGCGCCCTGTGGCCCCTCCGGCCCCGTCGCGCCTTGCGGCCCCTGCGGCCCGGCCGGCCCCTGCGGACCTTGTGGTCCGGTCTCGCCTCTCTCGCCCTGCGGCCCCTGCGGCCCGACGGGGCCTGGCTGACCGGTTTCCCCTTGCGGCCCTTGTGGGCCGGTCGCGCCGGCGGGTCCTTGCGGGCCGGTCGCGCCAGTATTGCCTTTCGGTCCTTGCGGGCCTTGCGCCCCCGTATCGCCTTTGTCACCCTTCGGGCCTTGCTGCCCCGGCTCGCCTTGTG
>JAIVJM010000338.1 GCA_020199995.1 Acidobacteriota bacterium
GGCCAGGACGACGCCGGCCAGGAGCAGCGCGCTGACTACCAGCGTGTACTTGATCTTCTTCATATCAAACTCCACCTCGGCCGGGCCTCCGCCCGCTGCCCCGCCTCACACGAACCTTTGCCCCGCCTGAATCAGCAGGTATTCCGCGGCGAGGAGCATGGCAACGCCGAAGACCTGCTTGACCCTCACCATCCACCGGCCCGAACGCGGCAGGGCGGCCAGCGCCCCGCCGAACGTGCCTAGCAGGATCATCAAAGCGCCCATGCCGAAGGCGAAGGCGAAGAGCACCGACGTGCCGAAGGCCACGTTCCCCTGCGAGCCTACGTAGGCCAGCGCGGCCCCGAGCGCCGGCGCGGTGCACGGCCCGACGATCAGCCCGGAGGCGGCCCCCACGAGCAGCGCCGAAAAGTACCCGCTCCCCTTCCTCTCAGGATTCCAGCCCGCGAGCAGTTGCGGGGTCGGCAGCGGGAACACGTCCAGCATCGAGAGCGCCAGCGCGAGGATGACGTTGCCGACCAAGACGTACGTCCAGGGGCTGGCCGCCCAGATGCCGAAGAGCGTGCCCGTCAGGCTGGCGAACGCCCCGAGCGCGGCATAGACGAGGCTCATCCCCGTGACGAACAGCACCGAGAGTTTGAACCCGCGCCAGTTGAGCCGCCGACCCCGCGCGTCCGCCGTCGCCGCCTGCCCGCCGATGAAGCCGAGCTGAATCGGGATTACGGGGTATACGCACGGGGTGAAGCTGATGAGCATCCCGGCGACGAGCGCCGCCGGGTACGCCAGCAGCGAACTCGCCGAAAGATAATCCTGCAAGTTCCCCGCCAGTCCTTCCATGACTTTCCACGTCTTTCGTCCGGCCAGTGTGGCGCGCGTAAAGTGAAGGGGGAGCGCGGGCCGGCGCACACCCCCTCGGTGCGCCGGCCCGCCCCCGTAGCGTGCCCCCTTCACCCGAGGCGGCGCGCGCGACGGCGGCCGTCTCAACCCCCGGCTACCCTTTGGCGACGGCCTCGTCGAAGGCTTTCACGTAAGCCTCGCGGTCGAAGTTCATCGCCGTCTGGAACAGGAGCTTGTTACCCTTGCCGAAGACCGCGACCGTCGAGGTCTTCTACTGGTTGTCGCGGAAGAAATTAGAGAGGCCCAGCCGACGCGCGGTCTTCGCGGCCGCGGCGAGCGTCTCGTCATTCGACAGGTCGAGCACGACGAAGTCGAGGCGGCCGCCGTACTGCTTCATCAGCTCCATCATCGTCGGCTCCAGCTTCTGGCAGGCCCCTCACCACTCGGCCTTGATGATGACGACGGTCGGCTTCGTGACCTTCGCGGCGGCCGGCATGGCCGCGGCGGCGGCGAGCACCAGGATTGCGAAAATGGTGGCCGCGGGGCGGCGGCAAAAGTCTGCTTTCATCTCGTTTGTCTCCTCTGTCTCTGCACGTTGTGATTTGCGTCGGCGCGCCTCCCGTTACGCCTGACCGGCGCGCTCCCGGTTTCCGCCGACAGCGAACGCGACCCGGCGTCAAAACTCTGTAAGTTCGCACACATGCGCGCGCCCGCAAGAGAGGCCGGGTCGCCCGCACGCTCCGTTCGCCCGCCTGCCCTGCGCGGCGGGCGACATTTTTACAACTGATAAAAGTTTAAGTTCGGACCCGCTATTCCCTGCCGGCCCGCATTTCTTGCCGGTGTTTAGCCCGCCCTCTTGTTAGCCGACTTCGTATCCACGCGCTCGGACTCAAGTTAGCCGCGATGTTAAAAACCCGTCATATCAAAGGTAAGCTAGCTTACATCGCCAAGGCGCTCACGTATGTTACTAATCGACTCGTAAGCCGAGTCGCCTCGGCAGCGAATGTTCGATGTAGGTCTCGCCACCGTCCGGGGGAGCCGACCGTAAATCGGAGACATCAGGGCCGGAGAAATTTTGCCGCGCGGCCGTTTGGGGCCGCGCGGCGTAGGCGGGGACGACAAGCAGAAATCGAGTGACCAAGATGGGGAATAACCAGAAAGCAGCAACCTTGCGCATTTATGTGGCCGAGCACTGCTGGGCGTGTGAGGAAGCGGTGCGCCTCGCGGAAGAGGCCGAGCAGAGGTTCGCTCACCTTAACCTTGAACTGATCGACCTGGCGGCCGAAGGCAGCCGGAACGTTGACGACGTCTTCTCCGTGCCGACCTACGTGCTCGACGGGCGCACGCTCTCGCTGGGCAACCCGACGCCCGAGGAACTCTTTTCATACATCGAGCAGGCGCTCGCCTGAAGTCGGCCGCCCGCGGGCCTAGCCGCGTCGCCGGGAGGGTAAGGGTTCTTTCGTTGACTCGAACACAAGTGAGACGGACGAGGCGGCGGCAGAAAACAGCGCGGGCGCGGGCCCGCACCGCAGAGGGGAAGGCGGACCCGACGGGCGAGCGGGTCGGTTATCTCTCGGCGGTGGACTTGCTGCGGGACTTTTCGCCCGCCGAGGTGGAAGAGGTTGACCGCGCCGCGGTGATGCGCTCGTACCCAAAGGGGAGCGTGTTCTACACGCCGGGCGAGACGGGCGAGGTGCTCTTCATCATCAAGCAG
>JAIVJM010000225.1 GCA_020199995.1 Acidobacteriota bacterium
CGGCTCTTCCGCCGGCAACCGGCGCGTCACCGCGCAAGTCCGCTTCAGCTTCTAAAGCGACGCGAGGCTCGAACGACACCGAACGCGCACCCCAGAGAGAGCGCACGGCAATCAACTTGCCGTGCGCTCTCTTTGCAAACCGGGGGCGCTCTTTGCAAATAGGAGTGGGGGCAAGCCCCCGCCGTGCTGCGAGAAGTTCCAGCGGCCAGTTTTTTACAACCTTTTTACTTATCATTTTGGCCCAATACGGTGATAATGCCCGGCATGAAACGTTGGGCACTCATTCTGGCCTTCGTCACCTTGTACGTCCTGCACCAGGACATCTGGTTCTGGCGCACCGCCCGCCCGCTGGTCTTCGGCGTGATTCCCGTCGGGCTCTTTTACCACGCGTGTTTTTCGGTGGCGGCGTCGCTTTTGATGTGGACGCTGGTCAAGTTCGCGTGGCCTTCCGAGCTCGAACGTGAGGTCGAAGAGCACGAATCCGAGGAGGTGGAAACGAATTGATCCCCGCCATCGTCGTCTTCATCTATCTCGCCGTCGTCGTCTACATCGGAGTCTTCGCCTTCCAGAAATCCCGCGGCAGTGAGGGGGCCGAAGGCTACTTTCTGGCGAACCGTTCGCTCGGCACGTTTGTCTTCCTGCTCTCGCTCTTCGGGACGAACATGACGGCGGTCGCCATCCTCGGCTCCTCAGGCCACGCCTTCACCAACGGCATCGTTACCTACGGGCTCATGGCCTCTTCGTCGGGGCTCGTCATCCCGCTGACGATCTTCCTCATCGGCACGCGCGTCTGGGCGCTGGGGAAGAAGTACGGCTTCATCACGCCCGTCCAGATGTTCCGCGACCGCTGGGAATGCGGCCACATCGGGACGCTGATCTTCGCCGTGCAGGCTGTGCTCTTAGTCCCCTACATCATCATCGGCATCATGGGCGGCGGCACTACTCTTTCGGCCATCAGCGGCGGCTTCGTCCCCTACTGGCTCGGCGGCGCGGTCGTCGCGGTCGTCGTCATGAGCTACGTCTTCTTCGGGGGGATGCGGGGGACGGCGTGGGTCAACACCTTCCAGACGATTCTCTTCCTCGTCTTCGGCGTCATCGCGCTCGGTGTCATCGGCGCGGGGATGGGCGGCTTTCAGGCGTCGGCTGAAGCGCTTGGGAGCGCGCCCGCGACCTCGTGGCTTTTGACGCGCGAGCGCTTCTCGCCTTACGTCTTCTTCAGCTACACCTTCATCCCGCTCTCGGCCATCGCCTTCCCGCACATCCTCATCTTCTGCCTCACGGCGAAGAAGATGGTGCAGTTTAAAAAGACGGTCATCTTCTACCCGCTCTGCATCCTCCTGATCTGGCTCCCGTGCGTCTTCCTCGGCGTGATGGCGAACCGCGTCTCGGACGTTCCCGCCATCCGCGCCAAGCAGGAGGCCCGCCGCGTGCTCGCCACGCAAGGCAAGGCATTGGAGCCGGAGCAGCGCGACGAGCTGCGCGAGAAGGCCGCCGGCGACGACGTGATTCTCCTGCTGCTCGAACGCTACGCGCCGCTGTGGCTCGCGGGGATACTAGGCGCTGGCATCATGGCGGCGGTGATGGCGTCGGACTCGCAGATACTCGCGCTCTCGACGATGTTCACTGAGGACGTCTTCGCCTTCTACGGCGGCAAGCGGCGCTTTGGCGAGGCGGTGCAGGTGCAGACCGGGAGAGCCTTCGTCGTCGTGCTCACGATTCTGGCTTACCTCGTCGCGTTGCGCGCGCCCGAGACCATCTTCGAGATCGCCATCCAGTACGCCTTCTCGGGCTTCGCGGCGCTCTCGCCTTTGATGGTCGCGGCGCTCTTCTGGCGCGGGAGCACAAAGTGGGGCGCGCTCGCCTCGACCGTCTGGGTGGCCTGCGCCGTCGCCTCCGTCGCCTTCTTCCAGCAGACTGTGCCCGCGCCCGCGCCGGGGCCGCCCCTCGTCGTCTGGACGCTCGGCTCGACGGAAGTCCTTGCGCGCACCCCAAACGGCACCTCGATCTTCGGCTTCATGCCCGTGGTCCCGATGGTGCTCATCTCCGCGCTCCTCATGTTCGTCGTCTCGCTCGTCACCAGCAAGCCGCGTCGGGAGACCGTCGAAAAGTATTTCTCCAAAGCGTGAGCTGCCCCGCGCGGTGCGGGACAGACAGGTGCTTGAGAAGCATGAAGCCGACACTAGTGTTTGCCTACAACGCGGACGGCGGCATGTTCAACGCCCTGACCGACATCGCGCATAAAATCTTCGCCCCCGAAACCTACGCCTGTCAGCTCTGCGCTTTGACCCACTCGAACTTCGGGATGCGTCGAGAGTGGAAGCAGTTCATCGAAGGACTCGGCAGGCCGGTCGAGTTCTCACACGCGGACGAGCTGAAGCAGAAGTACGGCGTCGGCGGAGTGCAGTTACCCGCCGTCTTCAGAAAAGAGGATGGGAAACTGCGTGTGTGGGTCGGGGCCGGCGAGATCAACTCCTGCCGGACGCTGGGCGAACTGGAGCGGCTGATTCTGGAGAAGGCGTCGCATGAAGACTGAGCCGTCGGGGCAGGATTAAAAAGACTTTACATGCGGAAGCAGCGGCGCTCGATGGGAAACTTTAATCAGACTCTCTTTAACGGGTCGGTCATCCGTAACTATTCAATCTTAGGGTTCCGCAACGTCGAAATCCGTTCAAGCGGCTCTGTCGCCACGCGCTCGATTTGGCGGGTGAGCAATTCGCTGATTTTATCGGTTGACGGAGCGTTTTCTTTGGCAATTCGGTAAGCCCGCAGTGCTTCTTCGCGCTTGCCGATTTTGAGATACTGATTTCCGAGTTCCACCGCGTTAGAAAATTGCTTCGGGTTAATGGCAACGGCTTCGGTCAGCAGTTTGATTGCGCCTTCGATGTCCGGCTCGGCCGTATAAATTTTGTTCATTGCGCGAACGGTAAGCGAAGTCATCCTTGCTTCAGGAAACTTAAAGGTGCCGCGAAAAATGAACAAGTTTCCGAACCGCGCTATCGGAGTCGCGTCTCGGAAAGCGGGTCTGCCCCGGAGCCGTCTCCCTCCCAGAATAATCGTGCCGCTGACAGTCTCACTCTTCATCCTTTCCCCGTCGCGTTCGAGATTTTTCCCCACCCAATCAAGTTCCCGCCTTTTCTTTTCCGCTTGATGAACCGGATAGAGGAGGAAAGGAATTTCGCCTGCGGGCTTCAAGTTCTCGTTGTAATATTTCACCAATTCCCTGACGCGCAGTTCGACATCAATTCCCTCATCGCCAAAATATAAATAGGCGTTTGCCGGGCCGCCGACAGTTTCGTTGTAATACTCCCACGGACGCAGCACGGGAACCGCCGACGCCAAAGCAGCGATCAAGGCACAGGCGACCGCGCCGCGCAACAAGTAAGATTTGGATTCGACCGCCTTGTAAATCGCCAGTGATGCCAGCAAAGCCAATGGCGGGACGACCGGCAGCGCGTGTCTGATTCCGCCGTAACTCGAACCTGTGGTAAGCACAATCAAAAAAAGGATGGCTAAACCAATCACCCCACACAGAGGCGCAAAGAATTCTCGCGGAATTTTGCGGACGATCAGTACACCTGCGCCGATTGCCGTCAGCAGAAGCAGACCGAGCGGGAGTTTGACGGCAATCATACCGGGGAAAATATAGAAAGGTTCCTTTTTGTAAGCCCTGCCGAAAGCGAAAACAGAGCGGGCGCGTCCCTCCGCCCCGGCGCGAATCGTGTCGGCCATTCCCCAAATGTATGCGCGGGGAAACAGATGTCCGCGCGCCATTATATTCAGGCCGGCCCGGTAACGCGGCGAATTAACATCGCTGATTTTCTCCGCCAGCGAGCGATTGAATTGTTCTTCGCTGGTCGCCGGACTTTCACTAAAGCGGAACAGATAAAAACTCCACAAGACAATCATCGCTCCGATTAACACGGTCGCTACCAATCCGACACGGCGCAGGTGAACGACAACCTTTGCATCCTTTGTCCAAAAACTCCCCATCACGATTCCAATCATTGCGACCGCCGCCATCGTGATAACGGCTGAATGTTTCGCGCTCAAGGCTAGTCCGAGAGTAAGCGCGGCGTAAATCAAATCAACCGTTCGCCACGAGCGAAACGCCGCGACGGCAAACAAAACGGCGGTAGTTGAAAGCAATGCGACAGGTAAATCCGTCATCACCAACGGAAGATGAGCGGCAACCGTCGGGTCAATCACAAGATATGCGGTCGCGGCTAAAGCAATCACATCGCCGAAGACACGCCGCGCCGCCACAGCGAACAAAAACAGCAGCCACCCGTTCAAGGCAAACATCGCCACACGCGAGCGGCTTTGAATCACATCCGGGTCGTTGTTGAGATAAACGTCTTCTTCGACAAACTTGCGCTCATCGCCTTTGTCCTGAAGCGCGCGGTAAGGGGAAAGCTGATACCCGAGACTCGAAACAAAAGCGCCGGTCCACAATTTAACGAGCGGCGGATGTTCCGGATTGAGCCGGTAGTCTCCGGTTTGAACGTATGCCGCACCCGCCCCGATGTGATAAGCCTCGTCAATCGTAAAGCTGTCGAGCCGCGTCGCGATGCCTGAGCGCACGACGGCGCAGCCGACAAGCGCGAGCAACGCCACAAAGAAAATCAAATGCCGCTTTGACGAACGAGGCTTGTCGGCTTTTTCAGCTTTTATTTCATTTTGAATTGTTGAATGCAATGCGACAGTCATCTCATTCTCCGACAACCACAGAAAATACATTGCTCAACCGCGAATTCCGAGAAAGCCTGTTCGCGCTTACCAGAACTGCCACCATGGTTTCTTCCGGGCCTCAACGGGGCTGCCCGCCGGGCGATTCGGGATCACGACGGTGAGGTCGCTCGACTGGTCCGGTGTCCATCCCCGGCTTAACAGACCGCCGAGGTACTCCAACACCACCCGCCCTTGATAGTCGCTGTCATTGCGGGTCGCGCGGTTCGCGTCTTCACTGAGGTAAGACCGCACCAGCACCTGATGTGCGTTCTCTCCGCGATTCAGTTCGATGCTCCAATCAGTGCCGGGGCGGCTGCTGCCATCCGTTTGAAAGAAGTGCGCCGACAGACTGTCTTTAACGCGCATCTGGTATTGAGATTCCTCCATGGAACTATTCCTCCATCAAGAATGCTATTTAACCCAGCGGGCTCCAGCGAGAAAATCTTATCAGAATGGACCCTTCCTGCTTTTCAGTGAGCGACATGACTCCTCAGATGCCTGTTCAGGCATTCAATGCGAGTCGCTCTGAGCGCGTGGAGGCGCTAGTTCCGCCTCCGCGCGCTCGCTGACCTTCCGCCATCGCGCGGACGGAATCACACAGCGGAAATCTTCCGCCTTCTCTTTGCAGTTCCCCTTCAGTTGTCCTTTGAAATCTATTTCGGACGTGCCCCGGCGGAAGGCCAGAGGCTCAAGGTAGATGTCTCCCAACTCGCCGAACGGCAAATCGCGAAGCCGCAATACCATCCGCTCGCCTTTGTGCGCGACTGTGATCTCCATCAAGCTGAATCCATAACAGTCCGCCGACACCCTGATCGTTCTGCTCGCTTTGTCTCCCACCTGCGGTTCGATCAAACGAGGAAGCATCGTCTCGCCTCGTTTCTCAAGCCCGACGAGTGCCGTGACCACCGGCGTGATTGGCTTCTTATTTTTCCCGTACACGGAGACGTGGACGCCGCCGCAGCAACACTGCGCAAAAGCCCGATTCGTGAACGAACTTACGCAAAGCAGCGTTAGCATAAACAGCCAAAGTGATCTCCGACGTTTCCCGTCGTAGAGTTTCATGTTTCTTTTCTCCATTCTCTCCGCATTGAAAATTTATCGCGGTCACTATTTACGTGCCGGCGTCGGAAGAGGTGAAGCGGGAACCGCCACCGGCGAAGAAGCCTCCTTCTGTCTGAGTGACGAGAGCGACATGACGAAGCCGAAGAGCAGGCCGACGGCGCTCATAATAATCAGCACCGTAACGATGCGCATCACTTTGGGGACTTGCGGATCGAGTTGGCCTGTTTTGCCATGGAAACGCACGCCGCACGAGCGGCACTTGATAAAGTTCAGGAACGGCGTCCACAGGATGCCGCCCTGCGACGTGTACATCAGCTTCTTGCCGTCGTGGCTCCCGCAAGCCGAACAAGGGACATGACTATTCATCGTTCCATCCTCGCTGTCTGAACCGATCGTCCGTTTCAACGCAACTCACCGGCGGGATGCCGCGTTGAAACAGACAATCCCACCGCTTCAGTTTCGACGTGATAATCGAATGGATTAGCCGTCAACTTCCTTGAGGAATACTGCTTCCGGGGAGTGCACGAAGCTGGTGCGTCCGCCTTCCTGCACTTCGAGCGTGGTGCGGAGATTCGGGTCGCCTGCGCGCCTGTTGCCTCCGCGCGTGTCCGGCGTGCCGTACGCGACCGCGGCGCGGACGCGTGTGCCTTCCGGCGCGGTGAAGTCGAGGGATGCCGCCTCGCCGGGGCGCAGCGTCACCTCGCACGACTCCCGGCGCAGAAACCTTTGCTTGCTGAGGCACGAGGCGGCGCGCCCGCTGCCGCCGTCGTCGGTGGACGTGGCCGGAGCGTACACGTCGAACGCCAGCGTGACTTTTCTGACCGAGCCGTCGCCGGCGGTCGCGTCCTCCGGGTCTATCGCGCGCGTGTTGGCCACGTTGAGGCGCGCCGTCTGACCTGCGGCGAGGCTGATGACGCCGAATTGGGGTCTCTCAACTTCTCTAATCGCGCGCACCGGAATCGCATTCCAGACGGCGGCGACGATCACTAACCCAACCACTAATGCGCCCAGCATGAGCGCGCTTGAGAATCTGTTTCGAGTCTTCATCATCGTTCTCCTTTGAAAGCATGCATTGTGATTGCGTCTTTGAGGCTGCGACGGCATCTGTTCAGTTTACGTCCACGTAGTGCCCTGAAAGCGTCAGGTCCAATGAGGCAGTTCCCGCCTTCCCCTTTGGGCTGGTCGGACGCTCGAAGATGACCTCAACCTCAGTGCCGGGATCGGCATATAGTTGAATCATCCCGCCGATATTCCAGCGGGTTCCGAAAGACTCGTATAAATTTATTGCTTCTGGATTGTGGACGTTCGCCGCGAATGTCGTTGCTAAGGGATGCGGAAAGGAACTGCCGTCTGTGGTTGTTCTAACCAGAACTAAAGGGAATTGCACATTGGCAGCATTTAAGCCCGTTGTCGTACGCGCACTTCCCGTAGCCGACTCAATCACCAGAAGTTTTCCGGCAGGAACTGCAAAAGTAGTTGAGACGGAGGACTGCCCTTGCACCATGCTGAGAGACACCGACTTCTGGAACCTGTCATCCAATTTCAGACGTTGAACCACATGCAGTGGCTCGCGCGGCGAAGTGGTCACCTGCACCGGGCCTGTAACGGTCGTCGCAATCGCGTTCGCGTTGTTGATCGTGACATCGCCGGTGACGCGCGTGATGCCCTGCACGATGACGTGGAGGGGGTTGGAGGCGGTGTCGCAAATCCTGACGCAGTCTTCCCCGACGCGCTGCGCGAAGGCGCGCCCCGGCGCGGTGAACGACACGGTGGCGGCGAGAATGACGAGTCCCACCGAAGCGAGCAGGCAGCTTTTGAATCTCTTCATGGCTATGTTCCTTTCGATGTTCACAACCCTCTTGGGCCGGTCTGTTTTCAGTGCCTCTCGGGCACGTTTGTTCCTCTAACCATTAATGCGGAAACCTCCCGCGAAAAACACAACGCCCGCGGGGGATTTTTCCTTCGCCCAAGACGGCGCGGCTAATAACCCGCAAAAGGTGATAATATTCCACCCAGCCCCGGCCTCAGTGGACGCACAGCGCGGAGAGAGTTTCAGGTGCCAAATCCCACACCACATGAAGTGACGCAACTGCTCGCCGAGTGGAGCGGCGGCGACGAGTCGGCGCTCGACGAGCTGCTCCCGCTGGTCGAGAAGGAACTGCGCCGGCTGGCGCACCACTACATGAGCCGCGAGCGCGCCGGGCACACGCTCCAGACTACCGCGCTCATCAACGAGGCATACCTGCGCCTCGCCCACGAGAAACAAGCACACTTCCAGAACCGCGCGCACTTCTTCGCGGTCGCCGCCAACCTGATGCGGCAGATCATGGTGGATCACGCGCGGGCGCGGCAGTCGGCCAAGCGTGGCGGCGGCCTCCACAAGGTCTCGCTCGACGAAGCAGCGATGGTTTGCGACGAGCGCGCCGCGGAGTTGATCGCGCTCGACGAAGCGTTGCAGGAGTTGGGGCGAGCCGCTCCGCGTCAAAGCCGGGTGGTGGAACTCAGATACTTCGGCGGCTTGAGCGTGGAAGAGACGGCGGAAGTGCTGAAAGTTCACCCGAACACCGTCTCGAACGACTGGCGCGAGGCTCGGGCGTGGCTCTACTGCGTGCTCAATGAGGGGGAGGCGTCATGAAGGCTGAGCGCCTCGGGCAAGTCTCCCCCATCTTTCGTCGGGCGGTCGAGCTTTCACCTGACGAGCGCGCCGCCTTCCTTGACGTGGAGTGTGCGGGAAACGCGGCGCTGCGCAGTGACGTCGAGCGGCTCATCTCCGCGCACGAACTGGCGGGCAGCTTTATCGAATCGCCCGCTTACGAGAAAGCCGCCGTGCTGCTGACGGGTGAATCGTCCGGCCCTGTCGCGGGCCAACTCATCGGACACTACAAAGTCGTCTCGACGCTCGGCAAGGGCGGGATGGGTGAAGTGTACCTCGCGAGCGATACGAAACTAGGGCGTTCCGTCGCTTTGAAGATTCTGCCCGCTGATGTCGCCGCTGACGAAGAAAGAATGCGCCGCTTCACGCAGGAGGCAAAAGCCGCGGCAACGCTTAATCATCCGAACATCGCGCACATCTACGAGGTTGGGGAAACTGGCGGCACGCACTACATCGCGATGGAACATGTCGACGGCGTGACGCTCGGGGAGAAGATTCACCGCGAGCGGACGCCGCTGGGAAAACTGCTTAAGTATCTAACCCAGGTCGCGGAAGGCTTAGCCAAAGCGCACGCGGCAGGGATAGTGCACCGCGATTTGAAGCCGGACAACATCATGATTGCCCGCGATGATTATGCGAAGATTTTGGATTTCGGACTGGCGAAGCTGGTCGAGCCGCAGCGAGTGCCGGGGGAGGACGCCCACGCCAGCGGCGAAGAGGCAACGGCTATTTTGGCGCAGCACTCGACGCCGGGCATGATCATGGGAAGCGCCGGGTACATGTCGCCCGAACAGGCGCAGGGGAAAGTGAGAGAGCTCGATCATCGCTCGGACATCTTCTCCTTCGGCTGCATCCTTTTTGAAGCGGCGACCCGACGGAGAGCGTTCGAAGGCAAAGACCTGCTCGATTCGCTGCATAAGATCGTGCACGCGCCTACCCCGCAGATCAAGGAGGTCAACACTTCGGCCCCCCATGAGCTGCAAAGAATAGTGCGCAGATGTCTGGCGAAAGAGCCTGACAAGCGATACCAGTCAATCAAAGAAGTGGCGATTGAATTGGATGAACTTCGGCAGGAGCTAAAGGAGCGGGCCGGATTAGATCATTCTATTCAGCCGGAATCAAATACAGGGGAATCGGCGATCAACTCGCAGGGCTCAAGGGAAATCAGCACTCAGTCGGGGGCTGGCTACACGACGCAAACCGAAGCGGCTCACTCGACCTCCAGCGCCGAGTATTTAGTAAGCGGAATTAAGGGTCATAGGTGGGGTGTCTTACTCGCCTTGTTAGGCGTGGCGGTCATCATCGCTG
>JAIVJM010000053.1 GCA_020199995.1 Acidobacteriota bacterium
GTTGGGCGTGACGAGCGTGGCGGGGCGGTAGGCGTCGAAGTTGCGCATCTTCGGGTCGACGAGGACGGGCACGCCCGCCTCGAAGGCGAGCGGCAGAATCTCCGCAAGCACGCGCGGCGTGACCGCGCCTTTGTCGTAGTCCGAGACGACGAAGGCATCCGCGCCGTCGAGCATCCTTCGCAGCGCGGCGACGATGTGCGCCTCCGTGGACGCGTCCACGGGCGTGCGCCGCTCGCGGTCGGCGCGCACGACGAGCTGGTTGTGCGCGATGATGCGCGTCTTGACGGTGGTGGGCCTTGAGGCGTCAGTGACGAGCGCGCCTTCGGGGTCGAGCGCGCCCGCCGCGCGCAGCTCCGCGCGCAGACGCGCCCCCGCCGCGTCCCCGCCGACCACGCCGACCACGCACGCTCCCAAGCCCAGCGCGCGCAGGTTCGCCAGCACGTTCGCCGCGCCGCCCATGTGCGCCGACTCGCGCCGAATGTCCACCACGGGCACGGGCGCTTCCGGCGAGATGCGCGTCACCTCGCCCCACACGAATTCGTCGAGCATCACGTCGCCGAAGACGACCACTGTGCGCCCGCTCATCGCCCGGACTAACTCGCTCGCACGCTCTGCTGTCAGTTGCTCCATAAAGAAAGTCTGGAGTCTGGAATCTGGAGTCTGGAGCATGAAGCCGGAAGTCAAAGGCAATCACCTTCCGGCTCCGGACTTCAGACACCAGACTCCAGACTTTTACTAATCACGCGCTCGATTGCGTCCGTGACGCGCTCGACGGGGACGCGGCGGATGCACTCGGGCGCGTCGAACTCGGCGCAGGTATAGCCGGGGCAGGGCGCGCAGGGCATCTCTTCGCGGACGACCTCGGCGGGCGACTCAGTCCACGGCTGCCAGTGGGCGACGTTCGACGAGCCGAAGACGACGACCTGCGGCGTCGAGACGGCGGCGGCGATGTGCGCGAGCCCGCTGTCGTTGCCGACGAAGAGCCGCGCGCGCGCCGAGAGCGCCGTCACCTCCGGCAGCGAGAGGTCTGTGAACGTGACGAGCGGCGCGGCAGTCTCCGCGCGCACCGCGCCGACGACGCCCTCCTCTCCCGGCCCGGCGATGACGACCGCACGCAGGCCGCGCGACGAGAGGTGCTCGACCACGCGCGCGAAGTTCGACGCGGCCCATGTCTTCGACTCGAAGGCCGCCGCCGGGTGGACGAGGGCGAAAGCCTGACCGTCGTCGAGCCCCGCCGCGTCGAGGCGGCGCGCGACGCTCGACGCGGCTTCCGGAGCCTGCGGGAGGTGCGTCGCGGGCCGGTCGCTGACGGGGACGCCCGTCCAGCCGAGGAGCGCGAGCTGCTGCTCGGCGGAGTGCGTCTCGGCGCGCCCCCACAGCTCGGACGAGGGCGGCGCGGCGTGGTTGTGCAGAGAGGCGTAAGCGTAACTCCGGTAGCCGACGCGGCGGCGCGCACCCGATGCGCGCGCGAGCAGCGCGGCGGTGCTCCCGCCGTGCAGGTTGAAAGCCACGTCGTAGCGCGCGGCTCGCAGCTCGCGGGCCACGCGGAGGCGCGCGGCGGCGCTCCCGCGCGCGACCCGGATGATGCGGTCAACGTCGCGCGAGCCTTCCAAGAGCGGCGCGACCCAGTCTTCGAGCAGGATGTCGAGGCGGGCTTCGGGCAGGAAGCGGCGCAGCGCGCGGAGCGAGGGCGTCGCCAGCACCGTGTCGCCGATTGAGCGCAGGCGCACGACGAGCACGCTTCGCACCTCGCGCCAGTCCCAGCGCGCGGGGGCGAGCGGCTGCGGCCCCTTGTTCTCCGCGCGTGGCGCGGAGAACAAGGGCGCGCGCGTCTCAGGTTGCGCTTCGAGACTCTTCATCTTCGATTACCGCCTCTTCCACCACCATCGTCGGGATGTCGTTTTTGATGGGATAGACGCGCCTGCACGCGAGGCACTTGATACCGCTCCCGTCCTCTTTCAGCTCAACCTGCCCCTTGCAGGCCGGGCAGATCACGCTGAAGGTCTCGATAAAATCCTTCGTCATGGTCAAAGCTTTGAATCCCCTTTGCGCTTCTCTCCGGCGAAGCGAAAGAGCTTAACAGTTCCGCAAAGGGGCGGGCAAGAAAGCAGTAGGAGTATGCAGTAAGCAGTAGGCAGTTGAGGGTAGAAAGATGTTGGGTTTGAAAAGCGCCGGACGGGCGCGAAAGAATTTAGACGAGGGGCGTCGGGCCATGGGAGTTGTCAGAAAAATGAAGATTAGAGGACAGATACAGCATAGTTATCAATCAATATAAAACCGCGAAGTTAACCCTCAAAACAATTCGAATGATTTCGACCAGCTTCTCTATGGGAGCTGTCTGATGAGTTCAAGTACGCGTGGTCTTTAGGAACTGCGAATAAGGATAGGTCCAACAAGGGGAGAAGCAATGGCATACATCACGACTCGCGACAACACGAAGCTCTACGTCAAAGACTGGGGAGAGGGCCGTCCGGTGATTCTCACGCACGGCTGGCCGCTCTCGGCTGACAGTTGGGACGATCAGGCGTTGGCGATTGCCGACGCGGGCCTGCGCGCGATGGCATACGACCGGCGCGGCTTCGGTCGCTCGGAACAACCGTGGGGCGGTTACGACTACGACACGCTGGCCGACGACCTCGCCTCAGTTATCGAGGAGACCGGCGCGACTGACGCGACCATCGTCGGCTTTTCGATGGGCGGCGGCGAAGTGGCGCGCTACATGTCACGGCACGCGGGGAAGAATGTCGCCCAAGCCGTGCTCGTCTCGTCGGTCGTGCCGTACATGCTCAAGACCGCCGACAACCCTGACGGCGTCGCTCAGGCGACGTTCGACCAGATGACCGAGGGCATGAAGCAGGATCGCGCGCATTTCTTCGCGGGCTTCTTCAAGGATTTCTACGGCGTCGGACTGGTGTCGCAGCCCGTGAGCGACGAGGTGCTCGAATGGTCGCGCAGCGTCTCGATGCAGGCGGGCCTCAAGGCGACGCTCGACTGTGCCAAAGCGTTCGCGACGACGGATTTCCGGCCCGACCTCGCGGCCTTCTCGGTGCCGACTTTGATTATCCACGGGAACGACGATAAGACCGTGCCCATTGATGCTACGGGGCGCGCCGCGGCGCGCGGCATCGCTCACGCGCGTTTGATCGAGTACGACGGCGCACCGCACGGACTGTTCGCCACGCACAAAGAGCGCCTGACAAGCGATCTGCTCGCGTTTCTGGGCCAGCCGGCAGGTCACGCGGCGCGCGGCAGCCGTTAACGAGGACAGGTTACGAATTCAAATCACGGGGGAGAAAGATTATGAAAGCACTCTGCTGGTACGGCACGGGCGACGTGCGGGTCGAGACCGTCCCCGACCCGAAAATACTCAATTCGCGCGACGCCATCGTCAAGATTACTTCGACGGCGATCTGCGGCTCAGACCTCCATCTCTTCGACGGCTACATGCCGACGATGGAGGAGGGCGACATCCTCGGCCACGAGCCGATGGGCGTGGTCGCCGAGGTCGGAAAAGACGTCAAGAATTTGAAAGTCGGCGACCGCGTGGTCGTCCCCTTCACGATCTCCTGCGGCGAATGCTTCTTCTGCGAGAGGGAGATGTACTCGCTCTGCGACAACTCGAACCCGAACGCGGCAATCGCACGCGCGGCGATGGGCCATTCGCCGGCGGGACTGTTCGGCTTCTCGCACATGCTGGGCGGTTACGCGGGCGGGCAGGCCGAGTACCTGCGCGTGCCGTTCGCCGATGTCGGCCCGCTCAAAATCGAGAACGACTCGCTCACGGACGAGCAGGTCTTGTTCCTCTCCGATATCTTCCCGACAGGATACATGGCGGCGGAGAACTGCGGCATCGAGAAAGGCGACACGGTCGCGGTGTGGGGCTGCGGCCCCGTCGGACAGATGACCATTCAGAGCGCGTGGATGCTCGGCGCGGAACGCGTGATCGCCATGGACATGGTGCCCGAACGTCTGGCGATGGCGGAAAAGCACGGCAAAGCCGAGACCGTGAATTTTCAGGACGAGAAAGTTTATGACCGCCTGATGGAGATGACCAAAGGGCGCGGGCCTGACCGCTGCGTGGATGCGGTCGGGGCCGAAGCGCACGCCACCGGGAGCCTCGATTCCGCGCTCGACGCGGCGAAGGCGGCCGTTTACCTCGGCACAGACCGCCCGCACGTCATCCGCGAAGCGATCATGTGTTGCCGCAAAGGGGGCACGGTCTCGATTCCCGGAGCATACGTCGGGGTCATGGACAAACTGCCGCTCGGCGCGATGATGAATAAAGGATTGACGATCAAGACCGGGCAGACGCACGTGCAGCACTACAACAAGCCGCTGCTGAAAAAGATCGAAGCCGGGGAAATTGACCCGAGTTTCATCATCACGCACCGGGTCAAACTCGACGACGCGCCGGAGGCTTACAAAACTTTTCGCGACCACGAAGACGGCTGCATCAAGGTGGTGTTGAAACCCTAAGACCTGATTCCTGATACCACTCGCGGAATAAGCTAAGTGAGCGGGGGCGAGCCCCCTTCCAGACTGCGCAATCTGAACTTGAGCGATTCAAGTTTTAGTGGCGCAGTCTGGAAGGGGGCTCGCCCCCGCCTCTTCTTCCCCGCCTCGCGACCTCGTTCCGTTCCGCAATTCGGCATGAAATTCATTCTGTATAGACGAGCTGGTGGTCGTGAGCGCGCCTCATAAGCACCGCGCGGTGACAGGCTCTCGTTGCTCACTTCCTTTTCTCCATCTTCAACGGCACGCCGCCCCGGCCCGGTCGGAGCGTGATGACGGGCCTCGTCTCGACGGTGTGGCCGGGCGCGAGGCGCATGCGCCAGCGCCGGGCAAGGGTGGCGAGCAGGAGGACGATCTCCATCCACGCGAAGCCCTCGCCGATGCAGCGGCGCACGCCGCCGCCGAACGGGAAGTAGGAGAAGGGCGGGCGCGTCTCTTTCGCCTCGGGCGTCCAGCGCGCGGGGTCGAAGCGCTCGGGGTCGGGGAAGTAGCGCGGGTCGCGGTGCATGACGTACTGGCTGACGAGGACGAGCGAGCCGGCGGGGATGTGGTAGCCGCCGGCCTCGTGGTCTTCGACGGCCATCCTCCCCACGGCCCACGCGGGCGGGTAGAGGCGCATCGTCTCGGCGGCGACCATCTCGGTGTAACGTAACCTCTGCGTGTCTTCCACCGCAGGCGCGCGGCCCCCTTCGAGCACCTCGTCGAGCTCGGCGTGCAGTCTCGCCTCGGCCTCCGGGTTTTGCGAGAGCAGATACCACGCCCACGTCAGCGCGTTGGCCGTCGTCTCGTGCCCGGCGAGGAAGATGGTCATCGCCTCGTCGCGCACCTGCTCGTCCGACATCCGCTCGCGCCCGCCCTCCTCGTCCTCGGCGAGCATGAGCATCGAGAGCAGGTCGCCACGGTCGGCCCCGCTCCGCCGCCGCTCTTCGATGATCCGGTAGATGACGGCGTCGAGGCGGGCGCGGGCGCGCTTGAAACGGCGCGTCTGCGGGAGCGGCAATTTTTCGAGCAGCTCGGTGTAAGGCAGCATGAGGTAGCCGAACAGCTCCATCATCTCGGAGAGCGCCGCGCCGACCTCGTCGGCCTCCGACGACTCGACGCCCGCGTCGAAGAGCGTCTGGCCGACGATGCCGAGCGTCAGTCGCATCATCTCCTGCGAGATATCCACGGTCTCGCCGTCGCGCCAGCGCGCGGCGGCGCGCTCGGCGTGCTCGACCATGACCTGCCCATAAAAGTTGATGCGCTGGCGGTGGAAGGCGGGCTGCGCGAGGCGGCGCTGCCTGCGGTGGTGCTCGCCCTCGCTCGTCAAAAGCCCCTCGCCTAAGAGCCGCTTCGTGCGTTGCAGCGCGCGCCCCTTGTGGAAACGCTCGTGGTGCGTGACGAACATGTCGCGGATGAGGTCGGGGTGGTTGAGAAGGAAGGCGCGCTGCGGCCCGACGCGGAACCGCGCCACGTCGCCGTAATCGCGCGCGAGGCGCGAGAGGAACGCGAGCGGGTCGCGCCGGAACGCGATGATGTGGCCGCCCGGCCACAAAGACTTCGGCCCCGGCGGTGCAAGCGCAGCTACCATTCCTTCGTCATCCCTCTCCTCGCGGCGGGTATGTTTCGCCCGACCCTGATACTTCGCCATGAATCTCTGTTATTATACTTCCCGCATGGGCTAACGCACGCACTCAAGAGCGGATGCGGAACCCTTGCGGCCTCGCTGCCAGACACGACCTGACCCGGAGTTAAAGCTTGTCTCTAGAGTTTGCCATCGAATACCCCTGCGAGCTGCGCGCGCGCTACGCCGAGGAGCACCTGCGGGCGTGGGGCCGTCTGGGGAGTTTGCACACGCGCCTGACGACGGGCGAGTGCTACGCGCCGACGGAAGAGAAGGTGCGCTTCGTCGAGCGCGCCGCTGTCGAGATCGACCGCATGAAGGAGGAGTCGAGCGCGTGCGCCGGCTGCCCCGCGCACCTGCCCGTAGGGGGCGCGGGCGAGGGCGAGCCCATCGGCTGTCTGGGCCGTATCACCTACCCCGTCGAGGCGCAGTTCGAGAAGTTCCTCGCCGACCGCGTGCAGCTCGCCTTAGACACCATTGACGAGGAAGAGCAGCCGCGCCTTTTGCGCGTCCTCGTAGATAACGACACGCCCTTCGACGGCGAGGGCACAAAGTCTCTGCGCAGCGTCACGACGACGGACGGCATGCGCTTCTTCGAGCTGCGCCTGCCCATCCGGCTGGCGCGCAAGGCCGCGCACCTGACGACCGACCACCTCTTCGACGCGCTCGCGGGCTTCACCTCCGAAGACGCCGAGCGCACGACCTACACGCGCGAGCTGCCGCTGGCCGCCGCCCCCGACTACCACGAATTCCTCGACCTCGTGCTCCGCCGCGACATCCCCGACTCCGAGTGCGAACGCGTCCGCGGGCGCAGCCGCAACTACCAGCAGTTCATGCGCCTGCTCTCCGCCCTCGAACTCGCCGACTCGCTGCGCGCGCGCGTCCTTCTCGACTAAAAGACGCGAGCATGAAGAATGCCTACGGCGAGACGGAAACCGCCCGGCGCTACGACTCGGCGCGCGGGCTCGCTGCGGAAACAAAAACACTCTGGCTCGAAACGTTAAAGGCCGCCGTCCCCGTCAGTGAGGTCGCGTGCATCCTCGACCTCGGCTGCGGGACGGGCCGCTTCACCTCTGCGCTGGCTGAGGCTTACGGCTGCGCGGTCGTCGGCGTCGAGCCCTCGACCGCCATGCTCGACATCGCCCGGTCGCGGGGCGAGCCTCATGTGGTGTGGAAGCAGGGCGGGGCCGAGGACATCCCTCTGGAAAGCGGGTCAGTGGATTTGGTCTTCATGTCGCAGGTCTTCCACCACCTCGCCGAACGGGGCCGCGCGCTCCGTGAGGTTGGTCGCGTCCTGACGCCCACGGGCTACTTCGCCGTCCGCAACGGCACACGCGAGCAGCACGAGGAACTGGCGTGGCTCAAATGTTTTCCCGAAGCCCTCGAACTCGAAGAGCGGCGCATGCCGTCCCGGCGGGAACTCGCGGAAGCGGTCTGCGCCCAATCCTTCGACCTCATTTCAAGGCGCACCGTCCGGCAGCTCTTCGCCTCTTCTTATGAAGAGTATTTCGAGAAGATCAGCCAACGAGGATTGTCGTCGCTCATCGCCATCGGCGACGCGGCTTTTGAGAGCGGGCTGGAACGACTCCGGCACTTCGTCAGCTTACAGCCGCGCGAGACGCCGGTTCATGAGCCGGTTGATTTATTCGTCTTCCGGAAACGACCCGCCTGAAGCACTCCGCTCATAGAAGTTGACGACGCCCCGCGCGGCGGCGATGACCTTCTCGCGCAATGTTGCGGGCTCAAGCACCTCCAGTTGCGTGCCGAAGCCGAGCGCGTACTCGCAGGCCATCTCCTCCACGTCGAATCGCAGAGAGACTTCGATCCACCCGTCCTCATCCGGGCTTCCGGTGTGCTCGATGCGTGCGAACCTCCCGGCAAAGGGCATCCGGTGGACGACCTCCCGCCGGACTCTGACCCGCGCCTGATAGCTCGGGAGGTGCGCGCGAAACTTCGCCGCCGACTGCTCCCAGAACGACGCGAGGTCGAAATCCGCGGGGCGGGCGCAAGGCTCGTCCAAAAGCTCCGCGCGCGAGACGCGCGAGACGCGGTAGCTGCGCACCTCTCCCCCTTCGACCGCCGCCACGAAGTACCAGACGCTCCCCTTCGCCACTAAGCCCAGCGGGTCAACCAGCCGCTCAGACGCCTCGCACCCCTCGCCCCGCTCGTAAGTCATATGCACCCGCCGCTCCTGCCAGATTGCCTCCTGAAGCGTGTGCAGGAGCGGCACGGTCTCCTCCGCGCGGTTCCAGCCCGCCACGTCCACGTAGATGCGCTGGCGCGCCTGCTCGGCCCCGCGACGGTAGACGGACGGCAGCGCCGCCAGAAGTTTGAGGAGCGCGCCTTCGGAGGCCTTCTCCAACTTGAGGTCGGCCAGCAGCCTCGAAGACTTGATGACGAAAAGCGATTGCACCTCGGCCTCGTTGAGCCCCGTCAGGTTCGTCCGGTACTCGCCGAGCAGAGACCACCCGCCGCCCGTCCCGCGCTCCGCGACGACCGGGATGCCCGCGCCGCTCAAAGCCTCCATGTCGCGGTGAATCGTCCGCTCCGAAACTTCCAGCCGCCGCGCGAGGCTCCGCGCGGTCAGAAGCCTGTGCGACTGCAACAGCAAGACGATGGAAAACAGGCGGTCTGCGCGCATCTCTCAAACCTCACTCTCTTTCGCCGGTCTCGAACCCCGCGCGATTTTATCCGAGAAACATGACAGAGGGTGTCATCTATCTTCCGTTATCTTTAGTTTGCGAATCAGTCTCCGAGTTGGCGGAAGGAGGACGAAGATGAAACCTTTGCAGGGAAAGATCGCCGTCGTCGCGGGCGCGACGCGCGGGGCGGGGCGGGGGATCGCGTGCATGCTGGGCGAGGCGGGGGCGATTGTCTACTGCACGGGCCGGAGCGTGCGCGGCCAGCCGCCCGTCGGGGGCGTCCACGCGGGGCGCGCGGAGACCATCGAGGAGACGGCTGAGATGGTTGAAGCGCGCGGCGGGCGTGGGCTCCACGCGCGTGTGGATCACACGGACGAGGCGCAGGTCGCGGCCCTCTTCGAGCGCGTCCGCAAGGAGCAGGGGCGGCTCGACGTGCTCGTCAACGTGCTGGGCGGCGATACGGCCGCCGAGTGGAAGCCCTTCTGGAAGCTCTCGCTCGACAAGGGGCTGCGCTGGCTCAGGCAGGAGATGTTCTCGCACATCATCACGGCCCGTTACGCCGCCGCGCTGATGTGTGAGCGCAAGCGCGGACTCATCGTCGGGATCACCGACGGCGACACCGTGGGCTACCGCGCGAGCCTCTTCTACGACCTCGTCAAGGTCAATACCATCCGGCTCGCTTATGCGATGGCCGAAGAATTGCACCGCCACGGCGTCGCTTCAGTCGCGCTCACGCCGGGATTCATGCGCACCGAGGCGATTCTCGATCACTTCGGCGCGACCGAGGACAACTGGCGCGACGTGGCCGAGAAGAACCCCGAGGCGAAGAGCTTTGGCTTCATCGCTTCCGAGACGCCCTGCTTTGTCGGGCGCGCCGTCGCCGCGCTCGCCGCAGACCCGCAGGTGCTCGAGAAGTCCGGCGGCGTCTACGCCTCGTGGACGCTCGCCGAGGAGTACGGCTTTAAGGACCGGGCGAAGCGCACGGGGTAGCAGCGATTGGAAAAGCCCCTGAAAGGGGCGGTAGAATTTAGCCCACGGCGCGAGCCGTGGGGGCAGCACCAAAAAAATTGAGAGCCCCGTGAGGGGCGAAAGAAATCCGACTCGCGTATGGCGCATCTCGAGCTTCTTTCGCCCCTCACGGGGCTCGATGTTCTCTTCCTGCTTGATTCCCACGGCCCAGCGCCGTGGGCTAAATTCTACCGCCCCTTTCAGGGGCTCGCGGATTAATTCTCACATCGCTTGCTATGACGCGACGCGCCGGTCGAGTTGGGGAAAGAGCGGCGCGGGAAGTTTGCCCGCGCGATTCTGCGCGCCGGAAGCGTTCGCCGTCTTGAACCACGCGCGCACGAAGTTGCTCGCGCTCAGGCCGAGCGCGGCGTCGAGGACGAAGAGGCGGCGGGAGAGGCCGCGGTGGACGGCCCTCTCGAAGGAGCGTTCGATCTCGGCGCGCGCGCCGCTTAACCCTTCGACTATCGTCGTGTCCAAATCATGCCCGTCACGCGCGCGCCGCCACGCGAATTCGTAGAGCCGCATCCGGCCTTCGTCCTCGACCGCGCCGGTCGCGACGATGACGAGGTGTGTCGCTTCGGTCTCCGAGACGGTCTCGACGACGCGTCGGCAGAAGGCGGGCGTGAGGTCGCCGTCTTTGGTGACGAAGAGGAAGGAGTTACCGCACACATCCGCCGCCAGATACGACTCGCCGTGCGTGGAGACGGGGCCGGTCGCGATCTCGCTGTCGGGGACACCGAGCGAGCGGATGATCTGATAGACGCGGTTGTTGAGCCAGCCCCCGTCTTCCAAGAG
>JAIVJM010000054.1:0-12214 GCA_020199995.1 Acidobacteriota bacterium
TCGATCATCTCTTCCTTCGTCCGTCCGCTCTTTCCCGCGCGCGCGGCGGCGAGTTCGTCCTGTCGCTCCGTCAAAGTGTAACCGGGCGCGACGTTATTGACCGTCACATTATCGGCGGCAACTTCCGTCGAGAGCGTCTTCGCCCATCCGGTCAGCCCGGCGCGCACGGTGTTTGACAAAAGTAACCCCTCGATTGGCTGTTTGACGGAGATGGAGGTGACGTTGACGATGCGACCCCAACGCGCCGCGCGCATCGCGGGGACGACCAACTGCGCCAGCCGAATTGCCGAGAGAGCATTCAGTTCAAACGCGCGGCGATACATCTCCAGGTCCGCGCTCTCGAACGTCGCGGAAGGCGGGCCGCCCGCATTCGTGACGAGAATGTCCACGCGCCCCGCTTGCGCGCGCGCCAGTTCGACAAACGCATGTGAGTCCTCTTCGTTCGTCACGTCGGCGCGGATGCCCGTGCATTCTGTCCCGGTCTCTTCCGTGATCTTCTGCGCGGCGGCGCGTGCGCGTTCCTCATCGCGCGAACACAAAAACACGCGCGCCCCCTCATGCGCTAACTCGCGCGCCGACGCAAAGCCGATCCCCTTGCTCGCCGCCGCAACTAATGCGACACGTCCGTTTAAGCCGAAGTCCATTCGTTTCATTCTCCCTTAATACTGCAATGATAGTTGACGGACACCGCCTTGTTAATCGCTTGAGAGATGAATCTTCGCGGTCGTCTCGCGGAGCGCGACCTCGCTCGTGCCTGGCAGTTCATTCGTTGTCGGAGATGTTTGTGGCAACTGTTTGTCATCCCTGTTCCACCATCGCGCGGTTGCAAACCATAGCAGGCCGGGCAGGAGGAAGAGGCCGCCGATGCCGATGGTGACAGAGCGCGGCGAACGGTTGAAGCGGTCGAGCAGTTCGCCGACCACGTAGTTAGAAGCCGCCATCGTGAGCGTGAGCAAAGCGAGTTCGGCGGCGAAGACGCGCCCGCGAAAGTTGTCCTCGACGGAAGTTTGCAGAAGCACTGTGGAGAAGACCCAGAGGATACTGCCGCCCATGTGCGCTATCATCAACATGATGAGCGCGAGCGCGTAGTTGGTCGCGCCGCCGAAGGCCGCGTAGAAGACGCCGCCGACGAGAAACGAGAGTCCGATGATGGTCTGCATCCGCGTGCGGTTGTCGCCCGCAAGGCGGCGCGCGAAGACGGGACCGAGCGCCGTGCCGATGCCGCGTGCGGCGTAGAGCACGCCGATCCCGGTCGCCGCGTTCCGTCCGATGGGGAAAACTTTTTCGCCGAAGACCGCCAGCAGCGCGAGGATGCCGCCGCCCAAACCCCACGCGGGCTTCACCGCCAGCAGCGCGAGCACGCGCGGGCGCGTTTTGACGTAACGAATCCCTTCGAGCGTGTCGGTGATGCCGAGGGCTTTGCGGAGGGTGAGTTTGGTCTTCGGGCGCGGCGGGCGGACAATTGAAGGAATCACTGCCGATTTCGCCGGCTCGAAGAAGGTCGAGAAGGTGAGTTGGAGAACGGTCAGCGCGTAGATGATCCAGATTTGATCGGGGCGGCGCACGAACAGGAAACCGAGCACGACGACGGCGCGCAGAAGGTCTGAGACGATCATGATCGTGCGCCGGTTGAACCTGTCCGCAACGACGCCGGAGAGCGGCCCGACGATGACGCTCGGCAGAAAACGGGCCACCATGATCAGCCCTACATCACGACCCGACCCCGTCAAGTTCAACACGAGCGTCATCACGGCGATGGTGTCGAACCAATCGCCGAGTTGACTCACCACCTGCCCCAACCACAACTGCCGGAAGCCGCGATTCTGACGTAGTAATTCTAAATAGCCGACAGACATAAGAAATAGTGAATCGCGAATCGCGAATAGATTCAAAAACAGCAAATCGTGAATCGTAAATCGTAAATAGATAACACCTGTCTTCTTCTATTCACGATTGACGATTTACGATTTACGGCTCTCCTCGATTCACAATTTACGTTTTTCCAGAGTGCGCCAGCCAGATGAGAGTTGTCAACACGGAAGAAGTTGGAGGGCACGGAAAAACTGGAAGTGCCCAGTCCTTTGTTTTGAGCGGAGAGATGCTTCGGTCAGGGCGCGACTATTATGTCAGCATGACAGGTCAGGTTGATGCGCGCTCGCGCTCGCTCGCCACTTCCAGTTTTTAATAAACCTCTAAAGCAACGAGCTTTGGCGAGTTTCGCGCTGTGTTCGTGGTGGACAGCGTGCGGCACGCGGCTTGTTTAAGGAGGGGTTGCGGCTTGAAGCGTTAACGCGTTTCGCGGACTCACCGCACAGGGTCCGAAAAGCCGCACCAGTTTTGACAACGATAGAAGGTCGCGGCGAATGTTCCGGCTTGTGAGTTCGACAGCCGGCAACAACGCGACTGATGACGGACGAAACTCTCACCCCTGACGCGGCGAGTGAGTGCCACGCACTCGCCGCTTGCCCACGCCGCCGTTGAAGACGAAAGACGATTTGCTCCCGTTAATCGTCTTCAACGGCGGGCTTTTTTAAGCGTCATCAATGAATGACTGCGGGGTTTGAATTGAAAAGCCTGAGTTCTAGCGGGCGGTCGCCGGAATCGGGTGGGGGAGGACGGATTGAGAATGATCGAGATGTCGGATTACAGCCGCGCGGCGAAAGTGTATTGGTTCGCGCTCGTCGCGGCAGGCGCGCTCATCACTGCGTGGGCGCTGTCTCAGTGTCTCTCTTTCACCCCGGTGCAGGGCTTGCAGTTCCTCGCGCTCATGAGTTTCGTCGTCCTCTCAAGTTCTCTCCCCATTCGCATCCCCAACACCTCGGCCAGCATCACGGCGGACGACGCCTTCATCTTCCTCGGCGCGATCCTGCTCGGCGTGCCCGCCGCGCTCGTGCTCGGCGCAACCGGTGCGCTCATCAGTTCACTGCGCACCTCGCGCCGCGCGGTCAGTTGGATGGCGTCGTCCGCCACGATGTCGCTGACGGTGCTCGTCTCGGCCACCGCGTTTTATTTCCTGCTCAATTCTTACGCGGGCGTCGCGCGCCAGCCCGTCGGCATGTCGCGGCTGACGTTTGAACAACTGCTCGTGCCTCTCGTCGTGATGGCGCTCCTGCAATACCTCTTCAACGGCATGATCATCGCCACACTGAACGCGTTGAAGGGGCACAATTCAATCTGGAAGTTCTGGCGCGACGGCTATCTCTGGACTTCATGCACGTTCTTCGCCGCCGCCATCGTCACCGCGTTGCTCTATCAGGCGATGCAAAACTTCGGCCTTATCTACGTGCTCCTGAGCGTCCCCGTCATCGGCGCGACCTTCGCGACTTACAAAATCTATTTCGAGCGCATGAACGAGAAGTCGCGGGAGACCGCGGAACTCGCGCGCCTGCACCTCGCCACCGTCGAGGCTCTCGCCACGGCGATTGATGCCAAAGACCAGACGACTCATTGCCACGTCCGCCGCGTGCAACTTTACGCGGCGCGCCTGGGCGAGATGCTCAAACTCTCGCACAACGAGATCGAAGCCTTGCGAGCCGGGGCGATGCTGCACGATATCGGCAAACTCGCCGTGCCCGATCACATCCTGAACAAGCCGGGCAAGCTGACAACCGCCGAGTTCGAGCGCATGAAGGTGCACACCATCGTCGGCGCGAGCATACTCGAACGCATTGATTTCCCTTACCCCGTCGTCCCCATCGTGCGCTCTCATCACGAACGCTGGGACGGCCTCGGCTATCCAGACAGCCTGCGCGGCGAAGAGATACCCTGGACGGCGCGCATCTTCGCCGTCGTCGATTGCTTCGACTCGGTGCGCGAAGATCGCCCGTACCGCCGCGGCATGACGTGCGAGGAGGCGAGCGCGATGCTCCTGCGCGGCGCGGGCACACACTTCGATCCGAAAGTCGTCGAACTGTTTCTCAAACACTTGCCTGAATTTGAAGCGGAGATCACCGAGCGCGGACTCGACCAGCACGGCTTCACCAGCCGCGAAGCCGAACCGCGCGCCCTCGTCGAAGCGAGCGGCGCGAACAACCCCGCCGCCGCTTCCGCCACCGCCGGTCAGCCCTTCAATCCGAAACGCTTCACCGCGCCCGCCTACCTCGAACAGATCAAGAGCGCGCACCGTGAGGTTTACGCGCTTTACGAAATCGCGAGCACCTTCGGCGCGTCGCTTGAGATCGAAGACCGCAGCCAGATTCTCGTCAACAAAGTCGGCCACATGGTTCCGTTCGACACCTGCGCCGTCTATCTCTTCAACGAAGAGAAAAACTACGCCACGGTGACGCACGTCAGCGGGCTGAACGCCGAACTGTTACGCGGGCATTGCGTTGCGCCGGGCGAAGGGGTGATCGGATTCGTTATCGCCAACCGGCGTCCTGCCACAGGGTTTGATCCGATGCTGGATTTCGCCGCGTTCAAACTACCGGAGGATGCGGCGTATCGTTCGATGATCGCGCTGCCGCTCGTCAAAGATGAACGCCTGCTCGGCGTGCTTGCCGTCTATTCACTCAAGCCCGAACAGTACACTGACGACCACTTGCACTTGCTCGACACCGTCGCGCGACTCGCCTCAGACGCTTTCTCGAATTCCATGCAGCACGCCGAAGCTGAATCGAACGCGCTCACCGACCCGCTCACGAATCTGCCGAACGCGCGCTCTCTTCACCTCCGCTTTGCCGAAGAGGAAGCGCGTGCGCGCCGCAATGGCACCTCTTTTCAGGTCGTCATGCTTGACCTCGATGAGTTCAAATCCGTCAACGACACTTACGGCCACAGCATCGGCGATCAAATGCTGCGCGAAGTGGCGCGCGTCCTCAATGCGCAACTGCGCGAGTATGATTTTCTCGCGCGCTACGGGGGCGATGAGTTCGTCGCCCTTGTGCCGGACCTCTCCCCCGCGCAGGTTGAAGACCTGAGCGGGCGCATCGAGATGGCCATCAGCCAACTCTCGCTGCGCGTCCCGCCCGACAAACACGCCCGCGTCGGCATCAGCGTCGGCTCAGCACGCTTCGGCGCGGACGGCGACACGCTCAATCAACTGCTCATCGCCGCCGATCAGGGCATGTACTCAGTCAAATCCGCTCACAAACAACATCGCCGCCGCAACAGTGGCGCGCACCGCTCAGTCGCCGAAACTCCCACCGGCGAACTCGCTTCGACGGCGATTAACTAAAAATATCAGTAGTCAGTTGTCCGTGGTCAGTTGTCAGTTGTTCGCGTCAATCACGCAGGTTGCTAAAGATTGGCTTGAATAACTGACCACGGACAACTGACTACTGTCTTGACATTCCCGCCCATCTTCGCTTTCAATCGTTGGCGAGGCGCAGAGGGCGCGGCAAATGTCTTGAGCTGGAATGCGCTTAGTTAATATGTGTTCAAGCGTCGCGCACCTCGTATCCGGGACTGCTCCTTGTTTGACTCTGCAACTCTCCGTCGAGAAACGCCGGAGGTTCGGCGCGTCTGTAACCAAAGCATGCCGGTTTCTTCCATCCAGCCGACGAAAATGTTCACACTGCTCATCGTTGACGACGACGAACGGGCACGCGCTTTTCTTCAAGGCGTGTTCGAGAGCGCGCATCACCAAGTCAAGGCTGCCGCCGACGCCCCGACGGCTCTGCGCATGCTGCACCGGGAGCCTTGCGATCTGATTTTGCTCGACATCGAACTGCCGGGCGTGGACGGCCTCGCCCTCTGTCGCCTCTTGCGCGCACAGGAAGCGACGCGGCGTTTGCCGATCATCATTATCTCGGCGCACGACGACGAAGAACAAAAGGTCGACGCCTTCGCCGCCGGGGCCGACGACTTTATCGTCAAGCCCGCGACGCGGCGCGAACTGTTGTCGCGCGTCAGCACGCAGATCGAAGCGGCGCAGCGCGAACGCGCGCTCGTCGGCAGCAATCGCGAATTGGGTTTTCTGGCCGACCTGGGGCGTGGCTTGCTCGTCGCGCTTGAACCCTTACAAGTCGTCCGGCGCGTGGCGGGCGCGACATACGAAGCCACGAACGCTGTGCTCTGCGCGGCCATGTTGGAGACGGGGAAAGTCAATGACGAGGAGCGCGCGGATGAGCGCGACGCGGCGGTGGCGACGCAGCTTTCTGCTGATGCGGTGGGCTGCGTTTTTGATCGAGAAGGCAGCGCAGAGGGCGCGGCGCTGATTGACGCAGTGAAGATGAAGCGGTGGCTCGCGTCCGCCCCTGCGACCTCGGTGCGTCTGGAAGACAGCGAGGAGTTTTTCCTGCGCGATGAGGCGCATTGCATCGAATACGTCGCGCCGCTCAGGTTCGAGGGGCGTGCGCTCGGCGCGCTCATCGCCGCCTTCGACCGGGCGCAGGATTGCGGCGAAACGGAGAGTCGCTTGATCGACGCGGCGGCGCAACAGGGCGCGCTCGCGGCGCACATCTCTTCGCTCTACGAAGCGACGCGTGCCTCTTCGGCGAGTCTCGCGAAAGAAGTCGAACGCCACACCGCTGAAGCCGAAGCGCAAAGACGCTTCACTGAAGCGATCATCGATACGCTGCCCGTCTCGCTCTATGCGGTGGATCGCTCATATCGCATCGTCGCATGGAATCGCAATCGCGAACTCGGCGGGCAGGGCATTCCGCGCGGGCACGCCCTCGGAAGAAATGTCTTCGACGTGTTGACGCGCCAACCGCGCGAAACTTTAGAACGCGAATTTAGCCGCGCCTTCAAGACCGGACAGATCGAGCGCCTTGAGCAGGAGAGCGTCGCGGCGGACGGCACTTCAAAACACTGGCTTGTCAGTAAAGTTCCGATGCGCGTCGAAGGCGATGCGGTGTCGCATGTCATTACGGTCGGCGAAGACATCACCACGCGCGTGGAAGCGAACCGCGCCGTGGCGCGCACGGAAAAACTCGCGGCGGTCGGTCGGCTCGCCGCCGGCGTCGTACATGAGATCAACAACCCGCTCGCGACCATTGCCGCGTGCGCCGAAGCTCTGGAGACGCGCGTAGCTGAAGGCGCATTCGGTCAGTCTACGGAAGTTGACGACTTGCGCCAATATTTGTCGCTGATTCACAGCGAGGCTTTTCGTTGTAAGACGATTACAAACGGTTTACTGGATTTCAGCCGCAACCGCGCGGGGCAGCACACGCCCGTCGAACTGAGCGAGGTGGTGAAGGCGGCGGCACATCTGCTGCGGCATCAAAAGCGCAGCCGCAACGTCGAGATTACGGTTCACGCTTCCCCGGATGTGGCTCCGGTGTCAGGCGACGCGGGACAGTTGCAGCAGGCCGTGATCATCCTCGCCGAAAACGCGATTGACGCGATGCCACAGGGCGGGACGCTTCTGTTACGCGTGCAAAACGAGGGCGCGAGCGTGCGCGTCGAAGTCTGCGATACGGGCGTCGGGATTCCGCAGGAGAATCTGGCGCGCATCTTCGATCCGTTCTTCACGACGAAGGAGGTCGGGCAGGGCACGGGTCTTGGGCTGGCGGTCTGTTATGGTATTGTGACGGAGCACGGGGGGCGCGTCGCCGTGGATTCGGTGGTCGGGCGCGGGACGATTTTTGTACTGACTTTGCCCTCGATGAGTGAGGAATGAGTGGACGGAGGCCGAACGAGTTGAGTAACACGCAGCCGAGCAGAATTTTGGTGGCCGAAGACGAAGCGAATCTGCGTCTGGTATTGCAAAAGGAACTCCAGCGGCAGGGGCATGATGTGCGCGTCGCGCCCGACGGCGAGGCCGCGCTGCGGCTGTTGGAAGAGAGTAACGTTGACGTGCTCTTGTGCGACATCAGCATGCCGCGTATGGACGGGCTCGAACTTTTGCGCCGCGTCCACCAGCGACCAAATCCGCCCGAAGTGATCATGCTGACGGGTCATGCTACCGTCGAGACGGCCATCGAAGCGATGAAACTCGGCGCTTACGATTACCTCTCCAAGCCTTATCACATCAACGAACTCGATACGCTCGTCAAACGCGCGGCGGAGAAACGTCGCCTGCGCGTGGACAATCAACGCCTGCGCGCGCAACTCGCGCGGCATTCGGAGATGCCTGAGATCGTCCACGTCTCCGATGCGATGCGCGAGGCTTTACGTTTGGTCGAGCGCGTCGCGCCGTCGGATGCGTCCGTCTTGATCACGGGCGAGTCGGGCACAGGCAAGGAGTTGATCGCGCACGCGATCCATCGTCTCTCGCAGCGCAAGGACAGCTCGTTCATAGACCTCAACTGCGCCGCCTTTCAAGAATCGCTCCTTGAATCGGAACTCTTCGGCTACGAGGCGGGCGCGTTCTCCGGTGCAAAGGGGCGCAAGCTCGGTCTCTTTGAACTCGCTGACAACGGCACACTCTTTCTCGATGAAGTGACGGAACTGCCCGCGCCGTTACAGTCGAAACTTTTGCGCGCGATTGAGACACAAACTTTTTATCGCGTCGGCGCGGTGCGCAAAGTTCAAGTCAACGTGCGCATCATCGCGGCGACGAATCGCGACATAACGCAAGCGGTGGCCGACGGAAGTTTTCGCGCCGACCTGCTCTATCGCATCAACGGGTTTCAGATCAACCTTGCCCCTTTGCGCGAACGCTCCGAAGACATCGAGCCGCTCGCCGGTCATCTCATCAAACATCTCGGCGGCCTGAACCCGCCTGAGATTACGCCGGAAGCTCTGGCCGCTTTGAGCGCATATCCCTGGCCCGGCAACGTTCGTCAATTGCGCAATTGCCTTGAGCGCGCCCTGCTGCTCGCCAACGACGGGCGGATCACGACGAATGAACTGCCGCCCGAAATCGTCAACCCGACGTCGGCGGCGTTTGCGCCGAACTACACGGGCGCGACTGCTGCTGGCGCGAACCATTCGGGCGAAGGCGGAAACGCGGTGCAGCCGCCACTCCGCGAAGTCGAACGTCAACAGATCGTCGCCGCGCTCGAACAGACCAACTGGCATCGCGGCAAGACCGCCGAAATCCTCGGCATCTCACCTTCAACCCTCTATCGCCGTCTGCGTGATTACAATTTGACGCGGCGCGGTTGATTTCCCCGGACGAGCGACAGGCAAAAGCCGCGAAGCAGCGACAGATTAAAGCTGCTTCGCGACTTTTGCTCGGCCACCGCGGTGTTAGCTTATCGTCGAAGCCTTGCCGGGCGTCTTGTCGAGTATGCGCTCAGCGGCCTCGGCCTTTTCGCGTTGGCCGGTGCGGTTGTAGAGCGTGATGAGTTGGCGTAGCACGTCCGCAGAGGGGGGATTGAGTTTGCGTGCGGCTTCGTAGTGTTTGATAGCGTCGCGGTCGCGGCCTGCTTTGGCGAGGAGCGCGGCTGTACTGGTGCGCGCGTAGTATTCGCCGCCAGCGCGCTTGAACTGTTTGAAGGCGTCGTCGTACTTCGCGAGCCGACCGTAGACGAGCGCGAGATTGTTGGCGATGCGCGTGTCCGTCGGGGCAAGGCGCGCGGCGGTTTTGAGGAGTGAGAGCGCGTCTTTGTAACGGTCGTCTAAATAGAGCGAGTGACCGAGATTGTTGAGCACGTCTGCATTCTGCGGTGCGACGCCGCGTGCGCGTTCGTAATATTCCTGTGCCTGCTTGTGCTGCCCGCGACGGTCGTAGGCGAGGCCAAGCAGGTTGTTTGCTTCGACGAGATCGGGGCCGGTGACGGCGGCCACGGACAACTCGGCAATCGCCTCATTTGTGTAGCCGTTCGCCAACAACGCGCGGCCTTGCGAGAGCGGATCACCCGGCACGCCTTCGATGTAGGGTGTGAACCTGCGCGGCTCATAGTCAGCCGAATCATCCGCCACTTCCTTTGCACGCGGTTGCGTCGCAACTTGGGAAGGTGTGGCGACGACGACAGCAGGCGGCGCGCTCTGTGTCGTTCCGGTGGGACGTGGGGCATTTTCAGTCGGCCTCTGAGCTTGTGATTCCGCGCGCGACGGTTCAACGCGTTGAGTGTTGGTCTGTTTGCCCGGCGCATCGCTCGCACGACTGGCGGCTTGCGCTTTAGTCTTATCCTCTTTCGCTTTCACCCGTGCGGTCTTGTCGCCTTTACCACCGCTGAAAATTTTGGCGAGACCGCGAAAGGGCGCGGTGATGATGCGGACGAAAAGGTTAGGGCGCTTCTTCGTCTGGGCGCCTGCTCCTTGCGCCGTCTTGACCCTGATTGTTGACTCTTCTCGAACTTCCGCTCGGTCGTTCGTCAGCGACACTATTTTCTTTGCGCCGCGCTCAACACTGGCAAGGCTCGCCGTGTCCAGCGGAGCCAGAGCAGAAAAGACCAATACACAGACACAGGCGAAAAGGGTGACTCTAGAGAAACGCATGGTAACAGCATCCTTTCGAGAAACATCTTGAACGTGCAACTTACGAGCGCAGTGCAAACGGCTGGAAAGGCGCGAGACAACTTTCACGAGAGTGAATTTTAAGGCAAGCGCCGGATAAGGTCAAAAGCCTGTGACCAGCGTTCGACCCGGAAAACATCAGAAATGCGACGGCACGGACTGGATGATTCCAGTCCGTGCCGTCACAAAAAGGGAGGGCAAGAGAGAGTACAGGTGCAAGAGAGAGCTGCTGTCGGTGCGGTTAAGCGTTACGCCTGTTGTCGCTGCTGTTTGCGGCAGCGGCGATAGTAAAGTCCGGCCAGAAGAAACAGCCTGCAACAATGGAGAGCTTTTGGGGTTTGCAAGCGTTTAATGAGCGTAACCTTTTCTCTGGCGCACCTGTAGTAAATGCCGAGCGGGACCTTTTTTCCACAAAACTCCTGCCGAAAAACTATTTATGCGGAGCATTGCAGCCGCGCACGCTGTTTTTCAACGCTCGCTCTCGTCGGCGAAGGCGCGGCGATATTTTTCGGGAAGCGAAAGCGGGCGGCGGGTGTCGAGATTCATCGCGACGTGCACCTGCGTGGAGCGCGCACACAACATTTGGTCGCTCGCGCGGCGGGCGCAGTATTCAAAAGTGGCGGAACTGTTGCCCATTTGTGAGACGAAAATTTCCACATTCTTCGAGGGCGATGTGAAAATAATGAAAGATGTTTGGGTAATAGACGAGTCCCGCCGGGTCTGTGTCGCCGAAGCGCACCGTGATGCGTGTGGAGAAGGACATGAGAAAAGCCGTAAATCGTGAATAGTAAGAACCCGGCTTTTCTCTATTCACGATTCACGATTTGCGCTCCTTTAAGCTGCTTGCGATCAATCTTGCCGCGATCATTTTTCGGGAGCGATGTAACGAACTCGATCCAGCGCGGGTACTTGTAGAGCGCGAGGTGCGTCTTGACAAATTCTTTGATCGCTTCGGCCAACTCATCCGTCGGCGAAAAATTTTCGCGCGGCACGATGAAGGCTTTCGGCTTGACGAGGCGGTCGCCCGCGTCGTGCCCGATGACTGCGCATTCGAGAACGGCTTCGTGTTGCAGCAGACAGTTCTCGATCTCTACGGGAGCGACGTAGACGCCCGACACCTTCAGCATATCGTCCGTGCGCCCGTGATACCAGTAGTAACCTTCCGCGTCCACATGGAATTGATCGCCTGTGGTGCAGGAGTCGCCCGCGAATGTCTCTTTCGACTTCTCGTGCGCCTGCCAGTAACACAATGCCGCGGAGTCGCCGCGAATGCGCAGCGTGCCCATCTCACCCGTCGCCACTTCGCGGCCTTCCGCGTCAATCACCTGCGCCTCGTAGCCTTCGACGATGCGTCCCAGGCTGCCGGGCTTCACATCGCCCGGGCGGTTTGTGATGTAGATATGAAACATCTCCGCCGAGCCGATGCCGTCCAGAATTTCCACCCCGAATGTCTCCATCCAACGCACGTACAACTCGATGGGCAGGGCCTCGCCCGCCGACAGGCAGAAGCGCAAACTCGACAAATCCCTTTTCGCCGCGCCTTCAAGGTTGAGCATCCCGTTGATCATCGTCGGCACGCTCGTCAAGATCGTCGGTCGGTAGCGCGCGATCACTTGAAATAATTTTTCCGGCGTCGAACGCTCCGCGAAGAGCGCGGTCGCGCCACCCACCGCGAAAGGAAACAACACGTTCGTCCCCGTCGCGTAACCGAAGAACAATTTCGGCACGGAGACGGTCAGATCATTTTCGTTGATGCCGAGCACGCGCTTCGCGTAACACTCTGTGTTATAGGGCAGGTCATGTTGCAAATGCACCGCGCCTTTCGGATGTCCTGTCGAACCGGAAGTGAACAACCAGATCGCGATGTCGTGGCGGTGCGTGTCGGCGGGCGCGAGTTCGTCCGGCATCGCGTCAACCATTTGAGAGA
>JAIVJM010000054.1:12260-14666 GCA_020199995.1 Acidobacteriota bacterium
ACGCGGTCTTCCATCTCCACGCCGCACTCGCGCCAGAGCGCATTCCCCACTCGGTTAGCCATCCGCACCGTCTCGCCATACGTGTACTTCTCCTCCTCGAAGTACAAACACACCTTGCCTTCGCGCCCCTCCTCCACGTTGTGATAGAGGAAATAGTCGGCCATGTTGAAGCGTTCGGGAAACTCGATGTTCATCGCTAGGGGTTTGAAAAATTAGTTTATGGCTTGTGTCCGGCGAAGGGGCAGCCCGCAGCAGTGTGTTTCGTGTCGAGATAGGTGCGCGCTTCCCAGAGTTCGGGGAAGAATCTGTGGTCGAGCGTGGTGCGCAAGTAACCGACGCCTTCCGACCCGCCCGTGCCGCGTTTTGTCCCGACCATGCGTTCGACCATCTTGACGTGGTGCGAACGCCACAGCGCGAAATACTCGTCGTGCGCGATGAGGGCTTCGGCGAGTTCAAATTCTTCGCGCCGTTCCTCGAAATGTGTGAGCACTTCGAGGACGGCGCGCGTGCGCAGTTGGTAGCAGCGCGCTCGCTCTTCTTTTGAAAGCGTCAGGTCGTCGGCGGGCGCATCGAGGCCGCTGTGGCGACGAAGGAACGAGTAGAAAGCGCCTGCGAGCGTGGGAGCGTCGAAGCGCACCTGCAAACGCGCGTGCGCGAATTCGTCTTCGCGGAAGTTATCGAGCATGTCCGCGTCTTTGAGGCCCGAGGCGAATTCGATTTCGCGAAACTGCATTGACTGGAAGCCGCTCGCGGGGTTGAGTTCGTCGCGAAAGCCGAGAAAACTGATCGGCGTCATCGTCTCCAGCAGATGAATCTGGTTGACGAGAATTTTTTCAATCTCAACCACACGCGCAAGCGCGCGCGCCGCGACGAAAGCGCGATCCTCGTTTATCAGGGCGACGCTGGCATCAATCTCATGGAGTATCTGCTTAAACCAGAGTTCGTAAGTTTGATGGATAGTGATGAAAAGCAGTTCATCATGATGCACCGGGTCGGAGAGACAGTCCTGCAACGCGATCAAATCCGCCACGCGTAAGTATTTGTTGTATGAGAGCGGAGCGTTGTCACCGTAGTTTTTAGACATAAACTAAGGGATGAGGGATGAGGGATGAGGGATGAAACAAAGACAATCCTGTTTCTTCCATTCATCCCTCATCCCTCATTCCCCTATCCTTTCTTAATATGCTGCGCCGGTCGCCGTTTCGTGTGCGGTGTAAGCGCGCGTGTCAATGATGCGGCGCATCTCGCGGATGACGATGTCGAGTTCTTCATCCTTCGTGTAGAAGTGCGGCGAGATGCGGATCCCTGCGCCGGGGCGGAAGTCTACGATGATCTCGCGGCGGATGAGTTCGCGCGTGACGGCGGCGGCGTGTTCGACGTTGACGGTGACTGTGCCGCCGCGCAGGCTCGCGTCGCGCGGGCTGGTGACGTTGAAGCCTGCCGCTTCAGCGATCTCGATGAGTCTGGTCGTCTGTCTGGTGCTCTTGGCGCGGATTTGTTCGACGCCGATTTCGTTGATGACACGATACCCGCCGCGTGCCGCGTAGAGCGCGGGGATGGCGGGCGAGCCGTGCAGGAAGCGCGCTACCCCCGGCGCGTAGGTCATCTCGCCCTCGAAGGCGAACGGGTGCTCATGCGCCATCCAGCCGGTGACTTTGGGTTCAAGTTCGGTGTGCAGGCGCGGGTGGACATATAGATAGCCAGCACCGGGTCCGCCGCAGAGCCACTTGACCGATCCGCCCGTGCAGAAATCTACATCGAGGTCGGTGACGGAGAAGGGCACAGTGCCCGCCGACTGGTACGTGTCGAGGATGACGAGCGCGCCGACTTCGTGCGCGCGCTCGGTGATGGCTCGTGCGTCTTGCAGAAATGCGCTCTTGAAGAGGACGTGCGAGATGGGGACGAGCAAAGTCTCTTCATCAATCGCGGCCAGCATCTTCTCTAGAGAGACGGTCATCTGGTCGTCCGATGGCACGCGTTCGATGCGAAAATGTCCGGCGCGCGCGTGCGCTTCGTAGACGTACATGACGGAGGGGAATTCGAGATCGGAATAGACGATCTTGTTGCGCCGCGCGTCCGGCTCGAAGCAGGAGAGGATGAGCGACTGGCACACCGAAACGTTCTGGTGCATGGCGACCGATAAGGGCGGCGCGCCGATGATCTGCGCCACCTCGTCGCCGACCGTGAGCGGCATCTCCCACCAGCCTTCGCCCCATGCGCGCACGCCGCGCGTTGCCCACGTCTCGGCGTACTCTTGGAGATTGTTGAAAGTCGCGCGCGGCATCGCGCCGAGACTATGCGAGATCAGGTAAGTCGTCTTATCCAGAATCGGAAATTCAGCGCGCCATTTGAGTAACTCGTCGGTCAAAAGTTCAATTCCTCCTGCATGCGGATAATGATATGCGT
>JAIVJM010000171.1 GCA_020199995.1 Acidobacteriota bacterium
ATGCAAGAGGGGATCATGGAGCAGGAAGCGGTGCAGGGCTACCGCCCTTCGCCGCAGCAGAAGAGGGTCTGGCTGTTACAGCAGCAGGAAGGACAGGGCGCGTACCGCGCGGCGTGCGTCGTGGGTATCTCCGGCGGCCTTCGGGAAGAGACGCTGCGCGCCACGCTCGAAGGCGTGGTTGCGCGGCACGAGATTCTGCGCACGGGCTTCCGCAGTCTGCGCGGCATGAGCTACCCGTTGCAGGTGATAGGCGAGGGCGTCGCGTTGGAGTTGACGCGCCTTGACCTCTCCGGCCTCGACAAAGTCGAGCAGTCCCAGCGCGTCGCCGAACTGTTCGAACGCGAGAAGACCTCTCCGACCGACGTGCAGAGGGAGGGGCTTCTGCGCGCCACTTTAGTGAGGGAGTCTTCGAACGAACACGCACTCATACTCGGCCTGCCCGCGCTATGCACGGACAACGCGGGGATGAGTCTTCTGGTCGAGGAGATCGCGCGCGTCTACGCGGCCCAGGCGTCCGGCCGCGAACTGCACGAAGACCCGCCGCAGTACGCAGACCTCTCCGAAGCTCTAAACGACCTGCTTGAGTCGGAGGAGACGCGCGCGGGCCGCGACTACTGGCGGCGGCAGGACATCTCTTCAATCGCTCAGCCGCGACTCTCGCTCCTGCAAGCGAGCCCCGCCCCGTTCTCCCCGGCGCTGGTGTCGGCCCCACTCCCCACGGAGTTATGCTCGCGCCTCCGCGCGCTCTGCGCCGACTCCCCCGGCCGGCTCGCCCCGTTCCTGCTCGCGTGCTGGCAGGCGGTGCTCTGGCGCCACACGTCGCAGCCCGAGTTCGTCGTCGGCCTCTTCAGCGACGGGCGGGCCGACGAAGAGCTGCGCCCGGCGCTCGGCCCGCTCGGCAGGTGCCTGCCCGTCCGCACTCACCTCGACGCGCAACTCCGCTTCTCAGACCTGTGGAAAGCTGCGACGGACTCTGCGGCCGAGGCCGCCCAGTGGCAGGACTACTTCACCTGGGAGCAGTCGGGGGAGACGGACGCAGACTACTTCAGCGCGAGCTTCGAGTATGAAAGCAGGGCGGACATCAAGGACGACGCCCCCGGCCTGACCTTCCGCGTGCGTGAACAGTACGCCTGCACAGAGCGTTACGATCTCAAGCTCCACTGCGTCTCGCAGGGGGGCGGCCTCCTCCTGGAACTCCGCTACGACTCGGCGCGCCACGACGACGCAGCGGCCGCGCGCCTCCTCGAACAACTCCGGACACTTGTACGCAGCGCCGCCGATAACGTCGAGAGCCCGCTCGGCGAGCTGGAAGTAATAGGGGAGGCCGAGCGGCAACAACTCCTCGTCGAATGGAACGAGACGCGCGCCGACTACGGCCCGGCTAAGTGCCTGCACTCGCTCTTCGAGGTGCAAGCCGCACGCACTCCCGACTCTGTCGCCGTCACCTTCGACGGGGCGGGGCTGAAGTACCGCGAGCTCGACTCGCGGGCCAACCGACTGGCGCATCACCTGCGCGCGCTTGGCGTCGGCCCGGAGTACCGCGTCGGGGTCTGCGTCGAACGTTCGATAGAGATGGTCGTGGCGCTGCTCGGCGTCCTCAAGGCGGGGGCCGCCTACGTCCCGCTCGACCCCGAGTACCCTTCGGAGCGCCTCGCCTTCATGCTCGAAGACAGTCAGGTCTCCGTGCTGCTCACGCAGTCGTCTCTGCTCGGCGGCCTGCCGCCTCATCAGGCGCAGGTCGTCTCGCTCGACTCCGACTGGGGACACATCTCGGCGCACAGCGGCGAAGCTCTCCATCTTGAGATGTCCGCGGAGCACCCGACGTACGTCATTTACACGTCGGGCTCGACGGGACGCCCGAAGGGCGTGGTCATCCCGCACCGAGCCATTTCCAACCACATGCTCTGGATGTCGGGCGAGATGCCGCTCGGCGCGGATGACAGGGTCTTGCAGAAGACGCCGCTGAGTTTCGACGCGTCGGTCTGGGAGTTCTACGCCCCGCTCATCAGCGGAGCGCGTCTAGTGATGGCGCCCCCGGGGGCGCACCGCGACAGCGCGGCGCTGGTCAGACTGATGCGCGAGGAGTCGGTGACGGTGGTGCAGGTCGTGCCCTCGCTGCTGCGGCTGCTCGCGGAAGAAGACGAGCTAGCGGAGTGCGTGCGGCTGCGCCGCGTGTGCGTCGGCGGGGAGGCGTTGAGCGCGGAGCTGGTGAGGAGGTTCAGGGAGAGGTCGGATGCAGAGCTGTACAACCTCTACGGGCCGACCGAGGCGACGATTGACGCCAGCTCTTGGAGGGCCGACGAGTCGGGGAGGGTGACGATAGGCAGGCCGGTCTCGAACGTGAGGATGTACGCCGTGGACGAGCGGCTGAATCCGGTGCCCGTCGGGGTGGCGGGAGAGCTGCTTATCGGAGGCGAAGGGTTAGCGAGAGGCTACCTGAATCGGCCGGAGCTGACCGCCGAGAAGTTCATCCCCGACCCGTTCGCCGAAGAGGCGGGCGCGAGGCTCTACCGGACTGGCGACCTGGTG
>JAIVJM010000226.1 GCA_020199995.1 Acidobacteriota bacterium
TCTTTTCGGACCTCTTCGGCGGCGGCAAGGCCGAGCGCGAGCCGCCTCGACCGATGCCGCAGCGCGGCGCGGACATCGAGATGCCTCTGGCGCTCTCGTTCGAGGAGGCCGTCACGGGGCTCACAACCAACATCACGGTCAACCGCTCCGAGCAGTGTTCGCGCTGCAACGGGGCGGGCGACGCGGGCGGGCCGCTCGTCGTCTGCCCAACCTGCAGCGGGGCGGGACAGGTGCAGCGCGCGGGCGGTCGGATGCGTTTCGCGCAGGAGTGCCCGGACTGCGCCGGGACGGGCAAGCGCCGCTCACCTTGCGCGCTCTGCCACGGCAAGGGGACGGCGCCGAAGACCGAACAGGTCAAGGTGCGCATCCCGCCGGGCGTGGACACCGGCTCGCGCGTGCGCGTGCCGGGCAAGGGCGAGGGCGGACGCCTCGGCGCTCAGGCGGGCGACCTCTTCATCATCACGAACGTCGGCAAGCACAAGCATTTCACGCGCAAGGGCGAGAATATCTACGTCACCGTGCCGATCACCGTGGCCGAGGCGGCGCTCGGCGCGAAGATCGAAGTGCCGACCGTCGAGGGCAAGGCGCAGTTGCGTATCCCTCCCGGCACGCAGTCGGGCCAGCGTTTCCGCCTGCGCGAGCGCGGCATCCCCTCTCTCCGCAACCCGCAGGCGCGCGGCGACCAGTTCATCGAAGTCCAGGTCACGCTCCCGAAAGTGATTTCCGAGGAGACCAAAGAACTCTTGAAGCGCTACGCGCAACTCAACCCCGAGAACCCGCGCGTCGCGATGGGGCTGGAATAGCTAAAAGCTGTTAGCTAGTAGCTCTTAGCTTTCAGCCAATCCAAAGACGCGATGAACATGACGGAAACTGGCGGCGACGACTTCCGACTCACAGCTAATCGCTAAAGGCTCACAGCTTGCCATGAAACGTAAGGGCGGCACATACACGATCAGCGCGGTGGCCTTGCAGTACGACATCCACCCGCAGACCTTGAGGCTCTACGAGCGCGAGGGGCTTTTGAAGCCGTCGCGCTCAGAGGGGAATACGCGCCTCTACACGGACACCGATCTGGAGCGGCTCGAAGTCATCCTCTCTCTGACGCGCGACCTCGGGGTCAATCTCGCGGGCGTCGAGATCATCCTCAACATGAGGGAGAAGATGGATGTCATGCAGCGCGAGTTCGAGCGCTTCTTCGCTTACCTCCAGTCGCACGCCGAGGAGTTCGCGCACTTCACCGAAGTGCCGCCGCCCGAAGAAGGCGCGCTCGTCCCCACATCGCGCGCCGCGACGCTCCAGCGACGCCGCACCAACCGCCAGCATTGATGACTCGGCGGGCCTTCGGTCACAGGGTTTAAGCGCACTCCGCTGAAGTGCGCTTTTCTATTTTGAGAGAGCGGCACAGCTCCACGTCCTGAGGGTGACGACTTGATACCAAAATTTGGCATGAAGCGGCCCTTCACCCGGCGAACTTTTCAGAGAAATTGCTCGTGCCGCGCGGTGGTCGAAATGTTACAATTCGCGCTCGCCAGAGTTAGGCCGTGATACCGCAATCTCCGCACAGGTGTGGGGCGAAAACGAATCCCACACGCACGCCGCTTAAAATGTCTCTGCCGCTCGTCGCGAAGGGCGCGGGCAAGAGGGGCAGGGCAGGCCGGAACAGATGAGCCTCCGCCGGGAAGAACAGATCAAACGACTCTTGGAGTCCGCGCTCGAACGCGACCCCGCAGAGCGCGCCGCGTTCATCGCGGAAGCCTGCGCCGACGACGTTGACTTGCGCCGCGTGGTCGAATCGCTCGTCGCGCGGCACGAGCGTGAAGGGGAGGCAGAGGAGCCCGTCGCGGGGCCGCGCCTCGTCGCCGCCGAAACCCTGACGCCCGCGCCGCCCGCCGAGGCCGACGCCGAGATCGTGCCGGGGAGCACGATGCTCGGGCCTTACCGCGTGCTGGAGAAGCTCGGCGAGGGCGGGATGGGCGCGGTCTATCTGGCGAAGGACGCGCGGCTCGGGCGGCGCGTCGCGCTCAAGTTTCTGCCCGCGCACTTCTCGCGCGACGACGAGCGCGTCCGCCGCTTTATGCAGGAGGCGCGCGCCGCCTCCGCGCTCAACCATCCGAACATCATCACCGTCCACGAAATCGGCGAGGGCGCGGGACGCCACTACATCGTCACCGAGTTCGTCGAGGGCCGGACGCTCAGGGAGCGCGTGGCCGACGGGCCGCTCGCGGCTGAAGAGGCGCTCGACATCTGCGCGCAGGTCGCGGGCGCGCTCGTCAAGGCGCATCAGGGCGGCATCATCCACCGCGACATCAAGCCCGAGAACCTCATGGTGGACGCCGAAGGGCACGTCAAAGTCCTCGACTTCGGCATCGCCAAGCAGTTCGCGCCGCCCGACCACGGCGAGACGCAGTCGCCGACCGGCGCGCGCTTTGTGGAGACCGCACCGGGGCTCGTGCTCGGCACCGCCAACTACATGTCGCCCGAGCAGGTGCGCGGCCTCGAACTCGACGCGCGCACCGACGTCTGGAGTCTGGGCGTCGTGCTCCACGAGATGATTTCGGGCGCGGTGCCGTTCGACGCGCCGACCTACGGCGACCTCGTCGTCTCGATACTGCGCGACGACCCGCCGCCGCTCGCGCGCGCGGGCGCGCCCGAAGAGCTTGAGAGGATCGTCAGCCGGGCGCTCGCGAAGCGGAGGGAAGAGAGGTATCAGACGGCGAAGGAGATGCAGGCCGATCTCCGGCGCTTGAAATCGCAGCTCGAGTTCGCGGGCGTCGGGGCCGCCGGCGTTCGAGCGCCGGGAGAGGCGCGCTCGGAGGCCCCGCGCCACGCGGCGCAGCAGCGGACGACCGTGCTTGCGGTCACGCCGCAGACCACTTCAGAGCAGCGCAAGCAGATCACAGTCCTCTCAGCCGACCTCGCGGGCTTCGCGGAGATGACGGAAGGCGCGGACGCCGAAGAGGTGCGCGAGATGCTGGACGCGCTGTGGCGGAGCGTTGATCTTTGCGTCGAGGCGCACGGCGGAACCATCGAGCGGCACGTCGGCGACGCGGTCGTCGTGCTGTGGGGCGCGGGCGAGGCGCACGAGGACGACCCCGAGCGCGCCGTCCACGCCGCGCTCGCGATGCAGCGGGCGGCTTCGGAATTCGCCGCCGGCGAGCGGTTGCGTTCACTGACCGAGGCGCTCCCCGCCGCGCCCGGGGCCGCTCCGGCGTCCGTCGCGGGCGCGACCGCGCCGCAACTCCTGCGCGTCGGCATCAGCACGGGGCTCGCGCTGCTCGGCGCGGTCGGCGGGACGGGCGAGTTCAGCGCCACGGGCGAGGCGGTCAACCTCGCGGGCCGCATCCAGCAGGCCGCGCACAGCGGCGGCGTCTTCGTCTCGCACGACACCTACCGCCACGTGCGCGGCGTCTTCGACGTGCAGGCCCCTGAGTCTTTACAGATTAAGGGGCGCGCCGAGCCCGTCGAGGTCTACCGCGTGCTGTGCGCCAAGCCGCGCGCCTTCCGCGTCCGCACGCGCGGCATCGAGGGCATCGAGACGCGCATGATCGGTCGTAAAGGCGAGCTGCGCCGCCTGTCCGACGCGCTCGAAACCGTCTTCGAGGACGGCGAGCTGCACGTCGTCACCGTCGTCGGCGACGCGGGGTTGGGCAAATCGCGGCTGCTCTACGAATTCAGCAACCGCGTCGAGCTGCTCCCCGACGTCTGGTATGTCTTCAACGGGCGCGCGGGCGAGGCGACGCAGGGGCTCCCCTACTCGCTGGTGCGCGACGTCTTCTCGTTCCGCTTCGAGATTCAGGACAGCGACGCGCCCGAGGTCGCGCGCGAGAAGCTGGAGCGCGGCATTCTCGCGCTCGGCGGCGGCGACTTGAACGCTGAAGAGGCGACGATGCGCGCGCACTTCATCGGCCAGCTTATCGGGCTCGACTTCTCCGAGAGCCCGCACCTCTCCGGCATCCTCGACGACGTGCGGCAGATTCACGACCGCGCCTTCCGCTACGCCGCGCAGTTCTTCGCCGAGGTCGCGCGCCGCCTCCCCCTCGTCCTCTATCTCGACGACATTCATTGGGCCGACGACGGCTCGCTCGACTTCGTGGACTACCTCTCGCGCCATTGCGCCGCGTCGCCGATGCTCATCCTGTGCCTCGCGCGCCCGACCTTGCTCGAACGCCGCCCCGCATGGGGCGAGGGGGCCGAGCGCCACATGCGCATCATCCTCCAGCCGCTCTCGAAGAAGGAGAGCCGCCAGCTCGTCGAAGAGATTCTGCGTCAGGCCCCGGCGGTTCCGCCCTCGCTGCGCGAGCTGGTCGTCGGCGGGGCCGAAGGCAACCCCTTCTATGTCGAAGAACTGATCAAGATGCTCATTGACCAGAAGGTCATCGTGCCGGGCGCGGAGGTGTGGGGCGTGGACACGAGCCGGCTCGGAGAGGTGCAGGTTCCACCGAGTGGTACGGTCGCGCCGGTCGGCAGGCGCGCGAAACTTACGCGCCCGAGACGGCCATCAAGTATTACCGCAAAGCCCTCGCCTTCCTCTCGGCCCCCGCCGCCGACCGGCGCACGCGCGGGACGGGAGCGAAGGACGCGGGCGCAGGCGCAGTAGTGGTCGCCGACTCGGGCGGCGGGCGCTCGCCTGACGTGACGGGGCGCAGGCTCCTGCTGGAGTGGCAGGAGGGACTCGGCGAAGTGCTCCGCGTGCAGTCGCTCTACGCCGAGTCGCTGGCGGCCTACGAGGCGATGCGCGCCGCGGCTGAAGACATCGGAGACGCGGTCGCGCAGGCGCGCGCGTGGAACGAGACGGCGCTGGTCGAGGCCGGGCAGGGCGACAACCGCGCGATGATCGAGAGCACGGGGCGCGCGGCTGAGCTGGCGCGCTCAGCCGGGACGCAGCGCCGCGCGCGGACCGAGCTGGTACGGGCCTTGAATTTGCAGAGTCAGGCTTCGACGCGGCTCGGCGACGCGCGCGCGGGGATGATGCTCGGCGATCAGGCGCTCGCGCTCGCGCTCGGCCTCGCCGAAGAGGGGAAGGCCGAGCGCGCCGACAGTCTGAAGTCGCTCGGCATGGCCTACCACCAGCTCGGGCGCTTCGAGCAGGCCGACAACTGCAAGGAGCAGGCGCTCACGCTCTACCGCGAGATCGGGAACCGCCGCGGCGTCGGCAACATGCTCAACAGCCTCGGCGAGACGGCCCGCCTGCGCGGCGACTACCGAGGTGCGCTCGCGCGTTATCAGGAGGCGCTCGCCATCGCGCGCGAGACGGGCAACCGCAACGGAGAGATGCTCTACCTCGGCAACCTCGGCGCGGCGCGCGCCGGGCTCGGCGACTACGCGGCGGCGGAATCCGACCTTCGTCAGTCACTCGCTCTGGCGAGCGCCGTCGGCTACTACGGCATCTCCGAGAACTACCGCTTCCTCGCCGAGGCACTCCTCGGTCAGGGGCAGCTCGCGGAAAGTCTGGAGGCCGCCGTTCACGCGCTCGAACTGGGCCGGCGCATCGAGAATCAGGAACACATCGGCGAAGCATGGCGCGTCCTCGGCCTCATCGCCTCGCGCACGTCCGCGCCCGTCCCCGTCGGCGAGCAGACTTATGACGCCGCCTCTTGCTTCGACGAGAGCCTCCGCCTCTTCCGGCAGATCGGCATGGAGGCCGAGCGCGCGCGCTCGCTGCGCGACTGGGCGCGACACGAGACGAAGCACGGCGATGCGGCGCGCGGCGAGGCCATGTGGCGTGAATCGCTCGGCATCTTCCGGAGCCTCAGCATGACGCCCGAGGTCGAGCGCATGACGAGCGAAGCCGGGTGAGCAAAGTAGCGCGCGGGCGTCGTCTCTGCTTCCGCCCCGGACGTTTCCCCTCGCCATTGACACCCGCCAGCGTGACACACTATCTTTCCCGCGTTTTACCCTCGCGTCACCGCCGGCGACACCGCTTCGTCGGCCCCGCATTGCGACTTTCAAATTCGCGCCGCCGTGCGCCGAAGAATCATTTGGAGGGGTTTTTAGAAGATGCCATACGCGAAGAAGCAGCCGAACTCGTTACCGCACCCGCTTCAGCCGTCCGCCGCGTCTCTCACGCTTGCCGCGAGGCGAAAGAGAGCACGCCTCGTCGCCTGCGTCTGCTTGATGGCGGCGCTCTCTTTGACGAGTTGCAAGGGCGGCGGAGGTGGAGGAGGCAATTCGCAGCCGACGAACGAAGCGACAAAGACTTCCTCCTCCTCCGCGCCGACGCCCGTCGCGAGCGGTACGGAAGCCGGGGTCGAGAAAGTCAAACCCGCGCCCGGAACGGGCAACGTGCAGGGGAAAGTCCTCTACAACGGCAAGCCCGTCGAGAATATCGAAGTCAAGCTGTGCGAAAAATTCAACCAGTATTTCGGCGGTTGCAGCGGGAAAACCTTGACGGCGCGGACGGACAAAAACGGCGAGTACGTGATCGCCGACGTGGAGCCGAAAGTATATGAAGGCCTGCTGGCGCGCGTCTTCGAAACCGACTCGTATATCTTCGCGGCTTCGGGCATCGGCGGGCTCAGCTCGACCAAATACGAAGTCTCCGCGGACAAGACGCTCTTCATCTCGCCGACCAATCTCTTCAAGGGCGATCTGAAGCTGCTCAACCCGAAAGCGGGGGCCAAGGTCAGCGCGCAAAATCTTGAGCTGAAGTGGGAGCCGTACCCTGAGGCGGCCTACTACAAGTTCAGCATCTACCCCGAAGAGGCGAGCGTCATGTCTCCTTACGTCAACGAGCGCGTCGAAGCGACTTCCTACGGCATCGTCAAGCCCCTCCAGAAAGGCACTTACCGCTGGCAGGTCGTAGCCTACAACGCCGCGGATCAGAAGCTCTCGGAGAGCAGCCGGGACATCAAATTCACGATTACCGACGGCCCTGCCTCATAGAGGCCCGGCGACAGCTTCGACGGGTTCGTCCCGCCGTTAAAGATGAGCACCTCAATCGAGTAGGCGACGGCATGAAAATCATCTCCGTCAACGTCAGCCGACCGCGCCTCGTAGTGTGGAACGGGGAGAGTGTCTCGACAGGAATTTACAAAGTGCCAGTCGCGGGGCGCGTCATGCTGCGCACGCTCAACCTCGACGGCGACCGGCAGGCCGACCTCACCGTCCACGGCGGCCCCAGCAAGGCGGCTTACGTCTACCCGTCGGAACACTACGACTACTGGCGCGGCGAGCTGCCCGGCACTGAACTCCCGTGGGGGATGTTCGGCGAGAACTTCACCACCGAAGGGCTGATTGAATCGAGCGTCCGAATCGGCGACCGCTTCAGCCTCGGGGCCGCCGAGGTGATGGTCACCGAGCCGCGGATGCCCTGTTATAAACTCGGCATCAAGTTCGGGCGCACCGACATCATCAAGAGGTTTCTGGCGAGCGGGCGGACGGGTTTCTATCTCTCGGTGCGGCGCGAGGGCGAGGTGGGCGCGGGCGATGAGTTTGAGCTCATCGGGCGAGATGAAAACAACGTCACGGTCGCCGACATCCCCCGTTTGTACGTGCGAGACAAGGACGACTTCGAGACGATGCGGCGCGCCCTCGCCGTCGAGGCGCTGCCCGAGAGCTGGTGCGCCCACTTCAGGCAACAGCTCGCGAAAGGCGGCGGCGGGGGGTAGAGTCAGCGAAGGGCGAACCACTCATGAAATGTCCTTCTCTCCTTCGACCCATGCTCGACGGAAACTTATCGAAAGCCGATTCGGACGCCTCACCGTCAGAGATGAATCATCAGGGCGCTGCCGCCCGCGGTCGGGACCTTACCCGCATACATGGGCTTCAACATGCAAGCTTCGATGAGTACAAATGTCGGCGCGAAGCCGGCTGTTAAGCCCTTGCCAAGTCCTGGCCCCGGCGTAAACGAAAAACGGCCCGGATGGTCGGAAGGGGCCATTCGCTGGGTGGCACTAGCCGTTTTCGTGGCCATCCCCGTCGCGCGCAGCTCCCCGGGAAACTGGGAATGGCGGGGCGACGTAAGGCCCCGCCATGGCTGGAAGACAACTACTACTACGTGGTCGTCGGAATCTTCGTCATCTCGCTCTGGCTCCGCCTCAACGCCACGAACGGGGACGGGCTCGCCCTCTCGACATTTTTTACTCTGCTGACGCTTTCCGCCCTCGTCTCCGGTTTCGTGTATACGGGGAAGACGTGGTGCAACTACATCTGTCCGGTCTCCTTCGTCGAGAAGATATACACCGAGCCTCACGGCCTGCGCGAGACCGCGAACTCGCAGTGCGCCAAATGTACTGCCTGCAAGAAATTCTGCCCTGACATCAACGAAGAGAACGGGTACTGGAAAGAGATCGGCTCCCGCCCGAAGCGGCTCGCCTATTTCGCGTTCCCCGGCCTGGTGTTCGGCTTCTACTTCTACTACTACCTTCAGTCGGGCACCTGGTCTTACTATTTCGGCGGGGGGGGGACGGACGAGCCCCGGCTGCTCGCGAGTGCGTTCCTCCCGGGGTCCGAAGGGGGCACCGCCGGACTCTTCTTCTACCCCGCGGTGCCGCGCGCCCTGGCGTCGCTCGTCGTGCTGACGTTGTGCGGGCTCCTCAGTTTCGCCCTTTTCCTGCTCGTGGAGAGGGGGGTAGGCAGCTGGCTGCGGGGCCGCTGCGGGCATGAGGCGGACGCCGAGCACCGCGGGCACGTCACGTTCTCGCTGGCGGGGTTTTCAGCTTTCGTTATCTTCTACACGTTCGCCGGCGCCCCGACCCTGTGGAAGCTGCCGTGGGCAGTCCCGCACGTTTTCCTGATTCTGGTCGTCTTCACTGCGACGGCCTCCCTCGTGCGCCGCCTCGGCCGCACGCGGAAGCGCTTCGTGGAGGAGACGCTCGCGCGCAACATCGTCAAGCGGTGGGAGTGGGACGACCATGCGCCGCCGCAAGACCTCAGGGAGGCTTTCCTCGTCCACACGACCCGCGCGAGCGAGGGGGCGAAGAACGCCTCGCGCGCGTTAGAGATTTATAAGGAGGCCGTGCGCGAAGCCATCTCCGACGGCCTCATCTCGCGGGAGGAGGTGCAGAAGCTCGAACGGCTCCGACAGCAGCTGAACATAAAGAAGGCCGACCACGACAGGGCCATGACGGCGCTCGCGTCCGACGACCGCGCGCTGTTAGGGGACCCCACCCGTCACCTGTCGGCGGAAAAGTGTCTGCAGCTCAAGTCGTACGAGCGCGCTCTGGAGAACTACGTCGGGCGCGCCTCGGCGGAGGAGGACTTGGCGGACGGGGATTTCGTCTCGCAACTTCGTGACGAATACCGCGTGACCAAGGAGGAGCATGCCGCCGTGCTCGACAGACTCGTCAGCGGGAAGAAGGTTTTGTCGGCCCGGTTGGCCGAGGAGCTACACGTCATTGAGCGGGCCGCAGCCACCGTCAGCATCCTCGAGCAGGAGCCGTCGCCCGTCAACGACTTCCTCTCCTATCTGCTCCGCCGCCGGCGGGCCACCGCCGTCGACCGGCTGCTGAATGTGATCGGGCTCGCGACCGAGGAGGAGATGGTCTCCGAGGCGTGCCGGAAGCTGCTGGACGGGGATCGACTTGTGCGGCAGTCCGGCATCGAGGAGTTAAGCCTGATTGCCGCCCCGGCGATCGCCGACTACCTGAGGGGCCTCGACCTCACGGTTGCCGATTACGCGGCTTCCTCGCTTGACGACCTGCTCGTCACCTACGCGAGTAGCGTCGATCCCCACGTGAGGGCGACGGCCGTCTTTCTGCTCTTCCGCAGGGGTGTTCTAAAGGGGGTGGTGAGAGAGCGTCTCGAAAGAGACGAATACTGGGTGGTGCGGGAAGTGGTTGCTTCAGTCGGGTCGGGCCAGAGTGCGGGGGCCGCCGGCGGCGGGGAGCCGTTAACCCTCGAGAAGATGATAACTCTTCACTCGGTCATGCTTTTTTCCGCGCTCCAGCCCGAGGAACTCGAGGAACTCGCGAGCGTGTGCAAGTCGGAGGCGTACGCCGCGGGGGCCGTCATTTGCGCCGAGGGGGACCGCGGAGACGACGTTTTCGTCATCTTGGAAGGCAACGCGCGGGTTGTACGTGGCCGTGGTGTTGCGGCTTCCTTGGTTTCACTTGAGAGGGCCGGCAGCGTTATCGGAGAGATGGCAGTGCTTGATCCGGCCCCGAGAGCTGCCACAGTAATAGCGGGCGACGAAGGGGCGAGGATTTTACGCCTTGAGGGGCACGCTTTTCTAGACGCGCTACATTCAGACCCATCCATCGCGTCCGGTTTATTAAAGGTTATGTCCCGGAGGCTCCGCGGCGAGACGTTGCCCTCGATGGCCGATGGAACGTGATGCCGGCTCGCGAGCCGAAGGCGGTTGTGCCATCCAGTCATAGGAAAAAGCGCGTTTCACTTTTCAATATCTCGCGCAACTTCTTTTATCCATCAGCATTAAGATTCCGGCATGGTCAGATTATTGAACACCCTTGCCCGGGTGTGATTTTCAAGGACTGAAGGGCGAGCTTTAAATGGAATAATAATTGCAATTAAATGTCAGGATCGCTCCTCCCTAAAATTCTGTCGTGCGGCCACTCTGTAGGAAATGCTATTGAGCTTCTTTTCTATCATGACAGTCAGAAGACAGAGCGCGTGGGCTAAGAACAACTCGCGCGTCATCTGTCGTCGGATGTTATGCGTCGCCTTCGGTCATGAAGTTAATAATTTCCGCTTCGGGTTGGTCAACTCGCCTGATAAAAATTGCCCCTGTGGGTTGCCGATCCTTCGGGAGGACGATTCCCACACGAGGATCGGTCATGTCGTCTCCTGTTTCCTTTTTGGCCATCACTACCGTCTGGCCGGGAGGCGCGACGGCTATCGTGAATACGTCTGTGAGAGGTGTGGGCACCCGCTGCTCTTCCTCCACACACGGAGCGAATACTCCGGGCAGGAGGCGTTTCGTAAAAAAGTGCGCTACCGCTGTAATCTATTCGGGCATCGCGCGCATGAAGTGACAAGGCGGGACGGGTTGGTCGAGTACGCGTGTCATTGCGGTCACAGCTTCCTCAGGCCGCCCCAGCGTAATACTTTGCTCAAACACCCACTCCTCTGTCTCGCCGCCGGGCATTTCATAAAGTACGTGACGAGCCGCAATCATTACGCGGAGTTTCGTTGCCGCAACTGCGGTCATACCTTCTGCTTTGTCTCGAACGAGACAGGCCGTCGGGAATAATATTCATCATTACGCAATTTTCGCTCTTCACACCTGAGCATCTAGGAGAGCTTTCGTCCGGCATCATCAAAAGTACGGATAACCCCAAACCGACAGCCCCAGAGCATCCTTTAACATTTGACACCCCCCTTCGGCTCCCACTATCTTTCACGCGCTTTGGATAGCGCCCTATCGCGCGCCGCCGACCTGTCTACATGTCCAGCAGGGCGGGCGAGCACCAGCATGAGGTGACAGTGTGAAGAAGTCCGAAACGTTCCGCCGTTTGATGTCGGGGGTGTTCACATTCAGCCTCTTGATGACGACGGGCGTGGGCCAAACCGCCCCCGACACTCCCGCGGATTTCGCGCGGGCTTACCGGGAATTCAGAACGAATTACGCGAGCGAGTTAGGGCGGCACGGCATCGCCGGCAGCAGTTTCTTCTTTATTCGGGATAACCAAATCGTCGCCAGAGAGTTCTACGGGCTGGCACACGTCGAACAGAACCGCGCCGTCGACGAGGACACGATTTACCACTGGGCTTCGATCACCAAGACCTTCACCGGCATCGCGATCATGCAGCTCAGAGACCGCGGGCTGTTGAAGCTCGACGACCCGGTGATTAATTATCTGCCCGAGCTCAAAGCCGCCCACAACCCTTACGGCGGCATGAATGAGATCACCATCGGGCACTTGATGTCGCACAGCGCGGGCTTCCGCAACTCGACGTGGACGTGGCGCGACGACGACAAGGACTGGCAGCCGTTCGAGCCGCGGCGTTGGGAGCAGCTCGTGGCGATGATGCCTTACACGGAAGTCCTCTTCAAACCGGGGAGCAGGTTCAGCTATTCGAATCCGGGCGTCATCTACCTGGGCCGCATCATCGAAGAGCTGACGCGCGACGACTACGAGGTCTACATTGACAAGAACATCTTCAAGCCGCTCGAAATGCACCGCAGCTACTTCGACTCGACCCCCTACCACCTGCTGAAATTTCGCTCGCACAGCTATTACGTGCGCGGCGGCAAGCGCGCCCCGGCGCGCTACGACGCGGACACCGGAATCACGGTCTCGAACGGCGGCTTGAACGCGCCGCTGCCGGACATGGTCAAGTACGTCAACTTCCTGCTGGGAGACCCGAAAAAACAGGCGGCCTACGACGGAGTGCTGAAGCGTTCTTCGCTGGAGGAGATGTGGCAGCCGCGGCTCGTGGCGGCGGGGGATTTTACGCAGGGCTGGATGAACGAGGACACGTCGGTGGGCCTTTCGTTTTTCATAGACGACATCGCGGGGCGGCGCTACGTCGGCCACAACGGCGACCAGAACGGGTTCAAATCATTCCTGAACTTATGCCCTGTCACGCGCATGGCGAGCCTTCTGGTTTTCAACACCGAAACCCAGCCGACGACGAACAGCCCCCGCAACCTGCTCTCGTCGGAATCGAAGATCGCGAGAAGCGTGATCAAGCTCTTTCAAAGTTCGCGCGCACATTGATCGGGACCGCGCTGCGCCCCGGAAGGTTGGTGGAGCCAGCGGACGGCAAAAGAAGCAGAGGCGCTTCCCGACCGGTGATCCTTTCATCCGGGCCGCATGTATAATCGGGGCATGGAGCGAATATTCTTTATCGTCGGTGTTGTTTCCGCCTTCATCGGAGTGGCGACCGGAGCGTTCGGCGCTCACGGACTGAAAGGCCGTCTCGACGCCGAGATGCTCAACGTCTTCGAGGTGGGCGTGCGCTATCAGATGTATCACGCGCTCGCCCTCTTAGGCGTCTCGTGGGCGTCCACGAGATGGCCGGGAACGCCGGTCGTGGCGAGCGGCTGGCTCTTCGTGGCCGGCACGCTGCTTTTTTCGGGCAGCCTCTACCTGCTCAGCCTGACCGGGCTGCGCTGGCTGGGGGCCATCACCCCGCTGGGCGGTCTGGCGTTCCTCGCGGGCTGGCTGTGCCTGCTCTGGGCCGCGTTGAGAGCTTAGGAGGGAAGGCAGATTTCGACGCGAGGCGCGGGCCGCCGAGAGTCGTTAAAAGCCGCGCGCCCGAGCGGCATCACTCAAACTGTTACTCGTGAAGAAGGCCATGAAGAGACCAAGAACCGCTCTCGCCTCCGCGCTCGTTCTCGCCGCTGTGATGGGCGCTCATGGCGTAGCCGCTAGTGCCCGGCAGCCGAGCCGTGATTTCGCGCAGTCGCTTCACTGGCGCAGCATCGGCCCGTTTCGCGGCGGGCGGACGCGGGCCGTGGCGGGCGTCCCCTCGCAGCCGAACCTGTTTTACATGGCGCAGGTCAACGGCGGGGTCTGGAAGACGACGGACTACGGCCACACGTGGTCGCCGATTTTCGACGATCAGCCCACCGGCTCCGTCGGCTCTATCGCCGTGGCGGCTTCCGACCCGTCAGTCATCTATGTGGGCAGCGGCGAAGGGCTGCACCGCCCCGATCTCTCAGTGGGCGACGGCGTCTATAAGACGACGGACGGCGGCAGGAGTTGGACGCACCTGGGCCTGCGCGACGGGCAGCAGATCGCGCAGATCGCCATTGACCCGCGCAATGCCAACCGCCTTTTCGTCGCGGTGGCCGCCGCCGACCTCCGGCGCGAAACAGGAACTCTCATCGAACGCTGGCGGGCAATCGAGTCTCAGGACATCCCCGCGTTGAACCGGCAACTCCGGGACGCGGGTCTCCCGGCATTGGAGATGAAAGGGTCGGGACAGCGATGAGGAGAAGGGCACGCTCCGGGAGGGCTTTGGCCTGAGCGAAAGAATCGGCATCAGCGAAACCAAAGGGAGGGGAATATTTTTTATGAGCACACCTGTCAACATGCACGCGGCGCGGACGGCGCTCAACCGCGACCCTGAACTCCGGCAGTGGGCCGAGCAATGGTTAAAGGGTAAGGAGCGGGCTGGAGAGCCGGCCATGACTGACGAAGAGTTCGAGAAACACTGGCTCTACGTCCGCCCCGAGAGGATGCACGAGGGGGCCGTCGAGGCGGTAGTCGCATACAGAGCGCGCACCGAGGAACATTAGAACGACCCGGACGGCGGCGGAGGTCGCCCGGCGGGGCCGCGGAGCAGGGCGCTTCCGGGTGCGAAGGTTCCCGGCGAGCCACGGGCCTACTGCTTCTCACCACTCCTGAAATGTCCTTCTCTCCTTCGACACTCGCTTGACGGAAACTTATCGAAAGCCGATTCGGACGCCTCACCGTCAGAGATGAATCATCAGGCGCGGCCCGACATGGCCGAAGGATAATTCTTGCGCCCGCCGGGGGGCGATGATAAAGTGCGTGCCTCAGTAGTAGAGACGCCGCGGAACGCTTCACCCGCCCCACCACCCTACCCGAAGCGCTCCGGCCCACCCTTGCACATCTGCTGAACGTAACGAAGCGGGAATCCCGCTCAGACAGTCGTGCGCCAGAGCCCTTGCTCACCCTCTCGGCCTCCCGCGCGGCGCGGCCTTCAACAGTCCACACCCGCCTGAGGAGACGAAAAAAAATGTGTCGTTCGTCCTCACGCTCCCACTCCCGAAGTATCTCTGTCTGCGCCTGCTCGCTGCTCATGCTCTTCGTTCTTCAGGGCGCGGACGCGCGCGCGCAAGACCTCGACGACGTTTCCGTCAGCGGTACGGTGGCGGACGAACAGGGCGCGGTCGTCGCGGGCGCGAGCGTCAACGCCATTTTGCTTTCGACGAGGGCCGAGCGTTCGGTCTCGACCGACGGCGCGGGACGCTACCGCTTCGTCGAACTGCCGCCCGGCACTTACGCGGTGCGCGCCTCGTCGGCGGGCTTCGCCCCGGCGGAGAAGGCCGGACTCATGACCGCCTCGGGGCAGAATGTGCGGCTCGATTTTACGCTCCGGCCCGCAGGGGTTGTGGCTGAGCAGACAATCCTGAGCGAGGCTGCCGCTCCCGCGGTGGACACGACGCGGACAGTGGTCGGCGGAACCGTCACGCGCGAGGAGCTGGAGCGACTGCCCCTCTTGTCGCGCGCGCCGCTCGACCTCGTCTTCACGCTCGGCGGCGTCACGGAAGAGCCGCTCTCGACGCGCGACGCGGCGGAAGACCGCGACGCGTCGGGGCGCGGCTCAATCGAGCGCGCCGCCACGACGCCCGAAGAGGCCGGGACCTTCGCGCTCTCGGGCGGCGCGGCCTACTCGAATAACATCACGATTGACGGGCTCGACAATAACGACGACCGCGCCGCGCGCGAGCGCTTCCAGCCCTCGCTCGAAGCCGTCGAGGAAGTGCAGGTCATCACCAACCAGTTCTCTTCGGAGTACGGGCGCGCTTCGGGCGGGCGCGTCAACCTGCGCACGCGCGGTGGCTCTCGGAATTTGCGCGGGCGGCTCTTCTACTTTTTCGCGGATGAGGCTCTCAACGCGAACACCTACAACAACCGTCGGCGCGGCCTCAAGCGGCTGCCCTTGCAGGAGCACAACCTCGGCTTCACGCTGAGCGGGCCGCTCTCCGTCTCGAAGAAATTCTTCGGGCCCTTAGGCTACGAGGGGCGCGGGCGCACCTTCTTCTTCGTCGCGTTCGAGCATACTTCCGTGCTCGACTCGGCCCTCATTGACGCGCTCGTGCCAATCGAACAGAACTCCTCGTTCCCACTGCCCGCGCCCACCACGCTCGTCGGGAGACGATTTGAATTCTCGGCCACTGCGCCGAACACCCCCGCCGAACTCGCGCCCTTTGTCGAGCGCGTCTCGACGCCCCTCGGCAACGAAACCTTCAGCGCGCGCCTCGACCACCACTACACTGACACGCACAACGGCACGCTCCTCTTCCAGCTCGGGCGGCAGCGGAACCTGCGCCAGTTCGGCGGCGGACTCCGCCTCGCCGACGCCTTGCAGGGGCGCACGCGCCACTCCGTTGCGCTCTCGTACTCCGACAACTTCGTCTTCTCGTCAAAGGTCGTCAACCAACTCCGCGCGCAAATCTCAACGCTGCGCCCCGCGCTGCGCGCACAGGTGAACAGCCGCCCCGTCGTCTTGATAGCGATTAACGACACGCTCGACACGGGCGACCCCTCGGATCGCTCGGGCACACTCGTCGCGGGCTCTTCCACCAGCGGCGCGACCGACCGCCGCGAGACGCGCTTCCAGCTTCAGGAGACGCTCACGGTCGTCCGCGGCGCGCACTCTCTGAAACTGGGCGCCGACGCGCAGCGCATCAGCTCGGTCTTCGTCGAACTCTCGGACGCGAGCGGCACGTACAACTTCGCGAGCGCGGGCGACTTCCTCGCCGGGACGCCCAGCCGCTTCCGCCAGCGGTTCGGCAGCGCCTCTACGCAGAGGAATTTTTATAGCGGCGTCTTCGTGCAGGACGAATGGCGCGTCCGCCCGAACCTCACGCTCTCAATGGGACTGCGCTACGAAAACGAGAGCGTCCTCGGTGACCGCAACAACTTCGCCCCGCGCCTCGCGCTCGCCTTCGACCCGACGGGGAAGGGGCGGACGGTCGTGCGCGTCGGCGCGGGCCTCTTCTATAATCGCGCGCTGCTTCGGACACTCGACGATTTTAAGCTCGGGCGTCAGGTCGTCGAATTCGACACCAACGCGCTCCACGCCGCCGAGCGCCGCCCCTTCATCGCCGCCCATCTCCGCTTTCCCGAAACGCTCAAGCCCGACTCGCCGCTCGTCCTTCAGTTCGGCATGAAGCAGCTCGATTTCTCCCGCCGGCTCGACCCTTCGCTGCGCATCCCTAAAAGCTATCAGGCCAACGCAGGCGTCGAGCGCGAGGTCGGCGGCGGCCTCGTCGTCGAAGCGAATTTTACTCTCAGCCGAGGCCTCCACCTCTGGCGCGAGTTCAACGCCAACGCGCCGCGCCTTCCGCCCGGCTACAGGGATTTCACCGAGTATCTGCTCTCGCGCGACTTCGCCAACTTCCGCGGCGCGGACGGCGCGCGGCCCCTGTACGACGCGGGCACGGCGGGCGAGCTGGTGCGCTTCCACATCGCGCCAGCCGGGGCGGAAGAGGTCATCGGTCGCGCCGATGACTTTGGCCTGCCCGTCTCTGTCTTTAACCTCGGCAGCGTCAATTCCACCGCGACGCTCGCGGCGGCGCTCGCCGCGCTCCAACCGCTTCGGCCCGACCCGGCGCGCACGCAGGTCGAGCAGCTCGTCTCCGCCGGCAACAGCTTCTATCAAGGACTGACCGTCGAAGCGCGCCGCCGCTTCAACAATCGCAAAGCCGGGTTCGGCTTCTCCTTCCGCGCCGCCTACACGCTCTCGCGCCTGATTGACGACGGCGTCGTGAACACTTCGAGCGCGCTCCGCGCGGGAGACTTTCGCGGCCATCCGCGCGCGACGCCCCGGCGAAGCGCTCGACCCGCGCCTGCTCGCCGCCTTCTCGCTCCCGACAATCGGGCGCACGGGGAACCTCCCGCGCAACGCCGGGCGTGGCCCCGGCCTCTTCACCCTCGACCTCAGTCTCACGCGCGAGTTCCGCTTCGGCGAGCACACGCGCCTGCGCCCCGTCCTCGAAATTGATAACGTGCTCAATCACACCGTCTTCACCTTCGGCGCGGAGTTCGTCAACTTCAACGCGCTCCGCCCGACGGCGACCGCCGAACAGAGACGAGCCTTCCTCGACTCGTTCCTCGTCCCGACGCGCACGTTGCGTTCACGCTCGATGCGCGCGGGTGTGCGGTTCGATTTTTGAAGCGGGTGAAACGGAATTGGGAAACAGAATAAGTTTGTGAGGCGGGGAAGATGCGGGGGCCGCGCCCCCGCTCCCTTAGTTTATTCTGCAAGTTGGCATAAGACTGTCAGACGGTTCGTCGCCGGTCAGGCACTTCGCTGTGTCGCCTCGCGCACCGGTTCGTGAGGCGAAGGCTGTGTCTTTCGTGGCGGTATCATTCGGCGGCAACGCGCGCGCGAGCGGCGGATGCGCCGTTTCATCCAGGTGTTCATAAATCCTTCCGTTCTTCCCTGAAGGTGTCGAGGAAAGCTTCGGTGACGCGCGGGTCAAATTGGCGTCCGGACTCGCGGCGCAACTCGGCGAGCGCGTCCTCGTGCGTGCGCGGCGAGTTGTAGGGGCGCTTGGCGATCATCGCGTCGAAGGTGTCGGCGACCTGCACGATGCGCGCCATGAGCGGGATGTCTTCGCCGCCGAGGCGGTGCGGGTAGCCCTTGCCGTCCCAGCGCTCGTGGTGGTGCTGCGTGCGGATGCGCAGCTCCGCCGAGAGGTTGAAATAAGAGGCCAGAAGCGCGCCGAAGTTCGGGTGGAGGTTCAGGATGTAACGCTCGGCGCGCGTCGGTCGGCGCGGGCGGTTGAGGACGAACTCGGGCACGAGAATCTTGCCGATGTCGTGCATCATGGCGGTCGAAGAGAGCTGGTGCAGGGGCGCTTCGTCGAAGCCGAGGGCGCGGCCCGCCACGTTCGAGTAGCGCGCGACGCGCACGCAGTGGCGGTAGGTCGAGGGGCGCGCGTGCTTGAGCCGGTTGACCAGAGCGTAGATGCCTTCGCTCTGGTGCCGCAGCCCGGCCTCTCTCAGCCGCGCGCAGGCGCGTTGCAGGTAACTCGCCCAGCTCGCGTCCACCAGCCGCACCGTGGCCGTGACCGTTCCCTCAAAAGCCAGCTCATTTGTCATGTGCAGTTTCTCCTTACACCAGCTCCGTCGAAAAATTCATCCTGAGAAGTTGATGACCTTCGGTGGCACGCGCGCCGCGCGCCGAAAAATCACCCGGATGTTCAAAAGGGGCTGACAGCAGACGACCCCTGATGTGCACTTGCCGTGCCATGTTTCCTCGCTGAAACGCGAGTGCGGGGCAGGATTTCAGGGCGCTCGGATGCCCCCCGCGAATTTTTTGCGAAGGATGTTGGCGACGCCAGTTAAACGAAAAAAGCTGAGATTCCGGTTGAGGTCCCGGCCCGTCGGGCGACTGTTCAACCTTTTGCCGGGACCATGTTTTAAAGTCATCGGCGGGCCGGGCTTATACCATTTCGTGCCTCCCCGGTCTTGTTTCGTCGCCGCGCGGGCCGAAAGAGCGCGGACTCGTGGAGGCGTCTGCGTCTCGTGTTAAACTCACGCGTTTGCAAACGCTGCGGGTTGCGGGGACAGGGCCGACGAATGGGTAACGCCGACAAGCCGAAGAGTCTGGACGAGAGCGTCGAGGGGGCGCTGCTCGACGCCGAGCTGTTCGTCAAATACCGTGCGCCGCAACGCGCTCTCGAACGCCTGCAGGAGGCCGTCGCGCACCACCCGCGCTCGATTGTCCTGCGCGAGAAGCTGCGCGAGATCGCCGTCGCGCACGAGCGGCAGGACGAGGCCGCGCGACAGTGCCTCGTGCTGGTCAACCTCTACATCGGGCGCGAGAATTTCGAGGCGGCGCACGAGCGTCTGCTCGAAGCCAAGCACATTGACGCGCGCATCAACATCGCGCCCGGTCTCGAAGCCCTTCGACGCCGTTCAGGTCATCGAGAACTCGCGCCTGACGGGCGCGCTCGGCATCGAGAACCCTGAGCGGCGTGGCCGCGTCCTCTTCAACGAGGGGCGCATCGTCGGCGCGGAGAGCGGCGAGAGGCAGGCTGCGGAAGCCTTTCGCCTGATCGTCGAGATGACCGCCGGGCAGTTCGACTTTGAAAAGTCGGCGGAGGATTTTCCCGTCACCATCAACGCTCCCAGCAACACCAACCTCATCCTCGACACGCTGCGGCAGTTGGACGAAGACAAGCAGAACGACGCATCAAGAGACACTTGAGCTGGCGTTGAAGTTTCTTGTGCGCCCCCTGATAAAGTGATAGATTCCGCCGGAACGCCGGAGCCGCCCCCGTCTGTATGATGTGTGTTTGAAGAGTCCTTCGGCCCGGCCCCCATTCGCGTTCGCTGTGTCGTCCCGTCAGGGCGAAGGGAATCAACTAACATACCTTTGTGCTTCTCGCCGTCAGGGCCGCAGGTGTATCTCTTCAGGCGGCGCGGCTTTTATCAACAGGAAAGCAGGAATTGGAAAACATAGAGCGCACGCAGTTCGTCGTTTTAACCGGGCACCTTGACGATCAGCCGCTGCCCGACCTCATCAGGACGCTGCGCGTGCAGAGAAAGTCCGGGCGGCTTCAGGTCGAATACCCCGACGCGCCCGGAGCCTTCTTCTTCGAGGACGGGCAGCTCGTGGACGCGCAGCTCGGTTCTTTGCGCGGGCTCGAAGCCCTCTACGCCGCGCTCTCCATGCGCGGCGCTTCCTTTAACTTCAACCCGCTCGTCAGACCGCCGGAGCGGAGCATCGACAGGCAGGAACAGAAGTTCATCACCGATCTGGTCGAAGCTCCGAGGCGCGAAGGACTGTCGGAGATCAAGGCCGCGGGGTTCTCCACCCCGGCGATTGTCCCCCCGGCCCAGCACGCGCCGCTCCAGCTCGCGCCCGTCCCCGCCGAAATGTTGGCCCCGCTCGAAGAGCGTCTGACGGCGATAGAGGCGGCGATCATCTCCAGCTCGCGCCGCCACTCGCGCGAGCGTCTCATCCTCGCGGTCGTCATCAGCTTTCTGGTCGGGCTGACGATGGTCATGGTCGCGCAAGCCATCTTCAACCCTTTCCGGCCCGAACCCGCGCCCGTGGCCGCCGCCCCGCCTCCGGCTCAGAAGCCCGACGCGACGGCGAACGCCGAGGCGTCGCGGATGGCGGTGGCGGCGACGTTGCCGTCTAAAAAAGAGCAGGAAGCCGCCGCGCCCGCCGAGCGCAACGCGGCTCCCCGCGCGGCGAGTCAGACGAGGAAGGCGGGGCCCGCGACGACCGTGGAGGCTCAAACATCGAAGCAGGCCCCGGCGGCTCCGAAGACCGCGCGCAAGCCCGCCGGCGAGACGCCGGAGAGCGGCGGATACGTCGTGAACGTCCTCGTCGAGGTGAAGGACGGGCAGGTGACGCGAGCCCGCGTGATGGACTCCAGACCCAGCGCCGGCGCTTACGAAGCGCAGGCACTCGGCAAGGCGAGGCAGCGCCGCTATCCCGAAAATTTCTCCGGGGCCGAGAGGCTGCGGATCATCGTCAAGCCCTGACGGGAAAATTTCTGCGCGTTATCGGCGCGGACGCGTGCGCATGAACGTGGACGAAAGATGATGGCCGCGGACGAAAGATAAAGAGATGCTGTTCATCCAGAGCAACAGTCTGGCGCTTTCACTGGACGAAGGCGGACGCCTCCGCCTCACCGACGCGCTCGCGTCGAGAGAACTCGCGCCGCTCATCCGCACGACGCGTCGCCGCGCTTTCGAGCTGCTCGCCGGCGGGCGCGTGGACGACGCGTTCGTCGAAACGGCGGCGGCTGAGATGGAGCGGCGTTTCATCGCGAGGCGCGCGTCCGAAGGCGGCGACGCTTACACTCCGGGCGAGATTTTCTGCGCTGGCGACTGCGTGCTCTTCCTCTCGTTCGATGCGGGCGCTGAAGGAGTGAGCACGGGCGCTGAAGCCGTGAGCGTGGGCGCGGAAGACGTGAGCGTGGGCGCGGAAATGTTGTGCGCGGGCGTCGTCTACAGTGTCGAGACGGCGGAGCCGCTCGCGAAGCTCGAACGCTTCTGCCGCGACGTGCGCGCGGCTCTCGCGAAGCCGGGGGAAGACGAAGGGGGCACGGCGGGCGAAGCGTCGCCCGGCTTCCCCGAATGGAAGACGCGCGCCAACGCTTCGCCGCGGGGCTTGGCGC
>JAIVJM010000339.1 GCA_020199995.1 Acidobacteriota bacterium
GGGTGCGGCTTATCGGGGTGTCGGCCGCGGGTGCGAAGGAGGCTTGGTGGCTGGCGACCAACCTTGAGAATCGCGTCTCGAAGGTGGTGAGTTATTACGACCGGCGTATGGGCATCGAGGAGCAGTTCCGGGACGCGAAGGGGCACCGCTTCGGCCTCAAGCTGCGGTGGACGCAGTTCACAAAAGCCAAGTTCGTCGAACGCATGTACCTACTCGTCGGCGTGGCGCTGCTCTTGTGGACGACGGTCGGGCGCGCCGTCGAGGAGTGAGAGCCGAAGGTGAGGCTCGCGAGTAAGACGAAGGGGGCGCGGTTGTCCCTGGTTCGCATCGGCTCCTACTACTGGCAGGAGATGAGCAAACAACTCATGCTCACGGCCAGCTTCGTGCGCCAGCACCTGCCGACGCCACGGCTCAGGGTGTTCAAGTGGCTGACCGCCCCACAAAAGTGATAAGCGGTCAGGGGGGATTTTTATTGACAAGTTTCATCGGCGGTAATAGAGTGTGCGAACTCATTGGGATGCCGGTGTTTTGCAAGCGCCACGCCGTTGCTATTCTCATAACCGCCTACTGGCAGACGTGCAGTTACCACTCTCTGATCTACGAAAGCGTTTCACCTTACTCAATCTAAAACGCCTTACTATCCAGTCCCGACGGTCTTTGTCTCTTGCCTTTCGCCCACTCAAGCCCGTGTGAAGCATAGCTTTCACAAGTCAAACCGGATAACCGCGCTGTTGCCGGAGGCAATTTCCTCATGGAACAAGCAAAAAATCGGGCGTGAACTCAAACGATGCCACTCGTCATTCAAATCCCGGCTGAGGAACAATAGACGTAAAGGAATCCTCATGACTGTCGGAAATGCTCAGTCGCCTTTCTTGAATCTTTCGAGCTTCGAAATTGGAGAGGCCGAAGCGCAGGCCGTCGAAGTTCGCGCGACCGCCCCCGTGAGTTCGCCGTTTGTTTCCGTCTACGAATCAATCGAGGGCGAAGGCGACTATGACGACCCGGCCCACGAGGCATTCTCGACAGTCGTGAATGATCTCTACGATGAAGAATTCGACGAGGCTCTGTTCGAGCTAATGACCGACGTGCGAAATCTGCATCAGGATCATCTCACCTCCGGCCATACACAGGCTGAGGCAGATAAACTCGTCACGCAACACGTTTCCCAATTGACGCGGGAATGCGAAGCGATGGTGGACGCCATGTCGCGCGAGTTCGGCAACCGGGACGAGTCCACCATCGTCGAACGCGAGGTCGAGTCTTTTGTCGGAGCCTATGCGCCTGTTTAGCGCACTCAAGAAGCTGGTCAGCCCTCTGCTCAAGAGAGTTTTGGAGAAGGCTATCGGCAAACTTCCCGTGTCTCTACAGCCCGCTGCACGGAGTCTCGCACTGCGTTTGGGATTCGCCGTGCCAACGCCCGCGCCCGCAGCGGCGGCGGCAGTAGCAGCAGCCCAGGCGAGCGAGCCATCCGCCACCGGCGACGATCCGGCGCTCCCTTCAGACGGTGCCACTTCTCCCGTCCAGGAGCCGGTCGGCGCGGGCGTCACCGAGATGCAACTGATGTTCGATCAACAGATCGCGGAGGCTTTGCTGGCGCAGAACGAGGTCGAGCTTGAGTTGGAAGTAGCGCGGCAGATGAGCAGCATGAGCACACCCGCCAGCCCCGTCTTCTCCGACCTCGACGACGCGCGGGAGCGCTTCATAAGCGAACTGGAAAACCTGAAAGAAGGCGAAGACCCCGCGCCTTACGTCGAGAATTTTCTGCCTGCCGTCCTGCCCGCGTTGCGCCTCGGACTTCGCCTGATCGGGCGTCCGCGTGTGATAAATTTTTTGGCGAAACTGGTCGCCCGGCCAATCACGAAACTCATCGGCCCAGAACACGCTCCGGTGCTTTCGAAGGCCATCGTGAACGCGGGCTTCAAGTTGTTGAATCTCGAACTCTCCGCGGATGAGACATCCGGGCTGGCGGCCTCTTCGGTGGCGGCAACGGTGGAAGAGACCATCAACCGCGTGGCTTCGCTGCCGGACTACGTGCTGGACAATCAGGAATTGCTGGAAGGCTTCGCGTTGGAAGCGTTCGAGCGGGCGGCTGCTTCCAACCTGCCCTCGCTCTTTTCCGATGCGACTTACCGCGCGCGGCCTAACCTGTTGGAAGCCGGGGTTAATGCCGGGTGGGTCATGCTGCCGCTGCGCGGTCGGAAGCGTTACAAGCGTTGTACGCGCACTTTCAACGTCAAGATCACTCCGTACATGGCGGAAGAGATCGAGAGCTTCGAAGGTGCGCCGCTCTCAGACTACCTGCATGATCAACTCGGGCTTCCCGAAGGAGACGAGGTTGAGGCCGAGCTTCACCTGTACGAGACACTGCCGGGGACAACTATCGCCGACATCGCGCGCAGCGAAAGCGAATCTCTCGGTCTGGGTTCGTCAGACGAGGCCACCACCGACCAACTACATCCACTGACGCGTGAGGCGGCGGGAGTTCTGCTGGGCAAGCCTTCGCTCGGTCGGATGCTGCCGTGGGGTTCAGACAGCAGGAACGTCGCCTCCGGGCAACGCCTGTTCTATGCTGCGATCCCTCGAACGCGTCCACGGACTGTCACCGTCGTGTCAGGCGGACGCCCTAGGCCGCTACGGCGCAGCCACATCAACCTCACCTTGAACACCGCGCGCGACGAAATACGGGTCAGCATCTACATGAGCGAAGTGAGGACGCAAAAGTTTGCCGTCCACCTGCGGCGGCAAGCACACGCCGGGTCTGTCGGCGTCGATTTTAATAAATTCGTCGCCCGCAGACTCAAACCGATCTTTGAGGGACGACGACCCCGTGGGCTGAGGGTTGTGAAAGCGGGTGTCGCGCCCGGTCCTTTGCAGGGCGCGGCCTTGCACAGACTGCCGGGCATCGTCTCTCAGGTTTTCTTTGCGAAGTTACAGGGATGGCTCGTGTATGGCTTCTCGGAGTTCGTCAAGACGCAAGCCCAGCAGTTCCTGTCCGCCGCAGACCAACCGGCGGATGGAGTCACGCTAGTGATGACTCTTGAGCGTCCTCTGGGGCTTAAAGAGATCGGCCAGGCGTTGGTCGAACAAGGCGCGTCGGTCACGAAGATCGTCAACATCTTCAAACAGGGCAGCCAGCCCAACGTGCGCACGGAAGTCTTCGCAGGGCACAAGTGTGATTGACACCATTCAAGCCATTCGTGCGCAAACCGACCGGCAAGTCGCCCACTGGGCGCTGGCGGCGTCGCATCTGCAACTGGACGAGATCACGGCTCCAGAGTCTTGGAGTCGCCTTGAGCAGTATCTGGGGGTGTCGCTGCGCCGTCACCTTCAAGGGGTCATCGAACGCCTTCAGCGGGATGCGACCGCGCTCATCGCCGTGCAGAGAGCGGCGCACAGCCCCACGGCTTTTGCAGACCTCCAACGGCGTCTGCTTGCCTTTCAGCGGCAGTTCCTTCGCGTGGAAACGACGCTCGACTACTTCGCGGACGCGATCAGCACCCGGACGAACCCACAGACCGGGGCGTTGCTCCGCGCCTGCGACTCACTGGCTCAACACAGCATGGCGCAGCTTCTGGATCAAATCGACAAACCGACTCCGGTGGTGCTCTCCTATCTGGACAAAGGGCGCGGCGCGGCGATCCTCAAAGCGGGTGTCCGCCACGCTGTCTCAAGGTCTGTCGCGGGTGTCCGCCGAAGTTGCCGGTGAGTGGGCTAGCTGGACGACCGAGATCGCCGCCGACGCCTACGCGTTTGTCCACACGGGCTTTGCGAGCGTGGCCGCGTTGCACGACGTACTGGCGGGCGGCGTGGCGTTCGCGTTCCAGCATAGTCCGGGCGACCCGCACCCGATCAGCTACCTGCGCGTGCTGTTCGGCGTCGAGATGTGCCGTTACTTCTACGGCGCGGGCGAGTGGGACAATCTGGCGCGGGCGTGGACGGCTCTGCACCCCTTGAGCCGTGCGCCCGAGAACACGCGGCGGCTCATCGAAGAGTCCCTTCCGGCTTTACCGGAGATCGTTCGGCTCACCCTCGACACACCCATGCGTGCCTTCACTAACCGCACCCTGCGGGCTTTGATTCGCCCGGAGCGCGTGAGTCCGGCGGCGCTCCAGGAGTTTTCGCAGCGTCTGGGACCGGCGTTGTTCACTTCGGCGCATTGGCTGTGGACTGAGCCTCTGCGGATTCTCGCATTAACAGGGCTTCAACTTGCCTCCAGGCCGCAAGACCTGAATGAAATTTTGCGGCTGCAAGAGCAAGCGATGCTCAGGCTGGGCGGCGCGCTACAGGCCGCCTGAGGTTGTTGAAAGGACATCACTAATGGCAACTAAAAGAACTACTCGTCAGGCTGACACTGATCAGGATTTAATCGAACGCATGGTCTGCGCTTTGGAAACGAAATCAGCCGCAGCAACCTTGAAGGATAACAGAACAAAAGACACTCCGGTGAGACCGCTTTCAACGCAAGCGACTGCCGCTATTGCCAGCTTTGTCAAAACGTCCAACGAATTGGCCGTCCTGCCGCCGAAATAGGAGACGCTATCATGTTCAGACAACTTGCTGAAAGATTGAACCAATCTGCTGCACCTGGATTTGACACTCGGGAAGCGGTTTTAGACACACACCCGCTTCGGCTGGCGGCGCTGCTCGAAGTAGCTTACGAAGGGGGGCGAGACTTGAAGCCCGAGCCGCGCGACCCCAATGCACTCCCCGAAACTCCTACATCGCGGCAAGAATCTTTGGGGACTCCAAACCACCGTAGCGATGTGAGGCCGATAGTTCGACCAGACCTCCCGAACCCCTTCACCATCGCCGACATCAGACGCAAGGATGATTTAGTCGAAATTCGTTGGGATCACCTCATCTATGCGTACATGATTGAGAACACGCGCATCTATGAAATCTTCCGCCGGGTGCTCTACGAGCTTCTGCACGGCGAAAAACTCGGCACGCCGCTTCCGGCCAGCCAGAATTGGCTCCGCACCACCGAGGAGTTGTTCTATCGCGACCCGGCTCCCTTCCTCATCACTTCGGTTGCCAGCCACATTCGCCCCGACATGCGAGGCAACCGGCGCAATGCCTATCAGCGCATGTTCGGGATGGACTTAAACCACGGCGGAGAGGATGGCAAGCCCTACCCTTATGTGAGGGCAGAGGCGGCCAACGGTGAGTTCGTCGCGACCTTCGAAGAGTTTCTCAGGGAAATCTGGGTGGGCATCACCTACGTGTCGGCCACCAGCAGTTCCAACCCCACGGACGATTCAAAAATTTCGGAGCTGGCGGAAAAACTGCACGACATGTTGCTCTCGCGTCGCCAGAACGGCAATCTCTCGCGGGAAGAGTTCGCCTACGTTTCGATGATGTCCTGGTTTCACATGACGCTTGAATTCGACTCGCCGATTGTGCTGTCGCTACGCGCGGAAGCGACCGGCGTAGAGCAGCGTCTGTTCAAAATCGCCGAGCGCGTGGGACTCCCGGCACACGGGCT
>JAIVJM010000340.1 GCA_020199995.1 Acidobacteriota bacterium
CCTGTAGGTTACCAGACGAACACGCTCGTCTACGGGCCGGGCCAGTATAGGTTCATGGATTTCGTTCGCGTCGGGACGCCGCTGAATCTTCTGTACTGGCTCCTAGCGACGCTTTTGATACCCCGCATCTGGACGTTCTGACATGACGAAAACGATAACACCGGCGCAAGCACACGCCGCCTCAGAAGCGACCGGCCCGCCGGTCGCGCCGCCCGGCCAGACCGGCGGGCCGCGCGGTCACGGCTTCGGCACGGCCCCGGTCTTCCTCGCGAGCATCAGCACCATTCTGGGCGCAGTGATGTTCCTGCGGTTCGGCTACGCGGTGGGACACGTAGGACTGTTGGGCGCGTTCGCCATCATTCTGCTCGGCCACCTCGTGACGGTCCCGACCGCCCTCGCCATCGCCGAGATAGCCACCAACCGGCGGGTGGAAGGGGGCGGCGAATACTTCATCATCTCCCGCTCCTTCGGGGCCACCATCGGCGGCGCGATAGGAATTTCTCTGTACCTCTCACAGGCGATCTCGGTCGCTTTTTACATGATCGCCTTCGCCGAGGCCGCGCGCCCGCTCCAGCCGTGGATCGAACAGATGTCGGGGATGGCATTCGACCCACGGATGGCCTCCGTCCCCGGCCTCGTCACCCTCCTCGCGCTGGTGCTCTACAGGGGGGCCGATCTGGGCGTCAAGGCGCTTTGGGTGGTGGCGGGCGTCCTCACCGTCTCGCTGGCCCTGTTCTTCCTGGGCTCTCCCGTGAACGGGACGAACGAGGAACTCTCGCTCCTCGCCACGGTGGAGCCGAGCCACCGCTTCATGCTGGTCTTCGCCATCGTGTTCCCGGCCTTCACTGGCATGACCGCGGGCGTCGGGCTGTCGGGCGACCTCGCCAGGCCGCGCAAATCCATCCCGCTCGGCATCCTGTCGGCCACGCTGGCCGGGATGGTCATCTACATCCTCATCGTCCTGAAGCTCTCGGCCTCGGCCCCGCCGGAGGCGTTGGCCTCCGACCAGTTAATCATGTCGAAGATCGCGCTGTGGTGGCCGATCATCCCGCTGGGGCTGGCGTGCGCCACCGTCTCTTCGGCCATCGGCTCGGTGCTCGTCGCGCCGCGCACGCTGCAAGCCCTCGCCGCCGACAAGATCACCCCCTTCCCGCGCGTCAACTCTTTTCTGGCGAGAGGCGCCGGGGCGGCCAACGAGCCCCGCAACGCCACCGTCGTGACCGGCCTGCTGGCCCTCGTCACGGTCGCGGCGGGGAGCGTGGACTTCGTGGCGCGCATCATCTCGATGTTCTTCATGGTGACTTACGGCGCACTCTGCGCGATCAGCTTTCTGGAGCACGTCGCGGCCAGCCCCGGCTACAGGCCGAGTTTCCGCTCGAAGGCCTGGGTCAGCCTGTTCGGCGCACTGGTCTGCCTCCTCCTGATGTTCCAGATGGATTTGGTCTACGCGCTTTTATCCATCGTGCTGATGGCCGCCATCTACCGCGCCATCCGCTACAGCCGCGGCGGGCGCTCCGACGATGTCGCCTCGCTCTTCCACGGCGTGATGACGCAGGTGACGCGCAACCTGCACGTCAAGCTCCAGAAGAGCGCGCTCGGCGGGCGCGGCCACGATTGGCGTCCGAGCATCATCATGGTCAACGGGAGGACGTTCGAGCGCACAGCGCCGCTCCAATTTTTCTCGTGGCTCTCTTACCGCCACGGCTTCGGCACGTACCTTCATTTCATCCGGGGCCAGCTCGACCCCGTGACGTTCCGACAGAGCCGGGAGATACTGGCCCGTCTCGTCGAGGTGACGAAGGACAGGCCGAACGGCATCTACCTCGACACGATGGTCTCGCCCTCGATGCGCACGGCGCTGGCGCAGTGCCTGCAAGTGCCGGGCGTCGCCGGGATGGACAACAACACGATCCTTTTTGAATTTTCCCGGCACGACGGCGCGGAGGTCGTCGGCGAGGTGGAGGAGGGTTGCCTCCTGGCGGCGGCGGCCCGGATGAACAGCCTCGTGCTGCGACACGGCGACCACTTCTTCGGCGACCGGCGCGCGATTCACGTCTGGCTGACGTGGCACGACTACGAGAACGTCAACCTGATGATCCTGCTCTCTTACATCCTCCTCGGCCACCCGGATTGGCGGCACGCCGAAATCAGCGTCTTCGCCGCCTACCCGCAGGTGGAGGAGCCGGAACGGCGTAAGAAGCTGAAGGAGATGATCCTCTCCGGGCGCATCCCCGTCACGGAGAAGAATATCGAGATCATCCCCACGGACGACCGCGTTGACTTCAACCGCCTCGTCGAGGCCCGCTCGTCGGCCGCCGACCTGACCGTCTTCGGCTTCACGGACGAGAGGCTGCGGGAGAAAGGCTCCGAGTTGTTCTTACGCCAGCCCGCGCTGCGGGAGACGCTCTTCGTCTCGGCGCAGCAGCAGATACTGATTGAATAAGGTCGTGAGGTTCTTCGGCCAGGCCGCCACTCATTTGACCTGCGCCTCGTTGACCGCCGCGCCGAGCCACGTCGCGCTGCAAGGCCACCTCGCGCGCCTTCAACCACATCGGCACCAGCCCGAGCAGGAAGACGGCGACGGCGACGGCGACGTAAATCGCGACTCTTTTCGCCGTGCCGGAAAGGGCGATACTTTTTAACGGCGAGCCGCCCCCCGCCTCGTCGTTGAAGGTTTCGGTTTTACTCAATGCCTGCCTCCTGTGCCTCGACCGTCAGAAGTTTTTTGTGGCCGAGGGTTGGTAATGGAAGCCCACGCTGGAGACGGCCTCCGAGGCTTCGTCCACGAAGGCGACGCCCCGGCAAGTCCGTTAAAGCGGCTTCGCCCAGCTCTGCCGGTTCGGGAGGCCGCGCAGTTCGCCCGCCCCGAATTCGTCCCGCAGGTAGAGGTAACTGAGCGCGAGCATCTCGTCGCTCAGGCGGTCGCTGACGTCGAGATCGCGCAAGGGGATGTGGTCGCGGAACTGACCGAGCGATTCGAGCAGAAACTGCCTGACGGGTTGTGTCAGGCCGCCGTCCGGGGCGGCCTCGCGCTTGAGCGCCTGCACGATTTCCAAAGCCGAAGACCCGCAATACTCTTTTTCCTGCGCGCGAAAGACCATGACTTCTGACATCCTCCACTCCTCTACGAAAGTCAATTACGAAACTAACCCGGCGCGCGGCGCGCGCGAAACAGTGTGAACACTTACGCTGCGTGAGTGTTTCCCCTTATGCCGGGGCCGCGCCGCGTTGCTATACTTTGCGATAGTGTTATTTTTTAACTACAGGAATCGTGACCGGAATCGCCGGGCTGCGGTCTGCTCGCCGGGCGGCTTCAGAAGGGTTCGAGGCGTTTTGGGCATTCGCGCGCGGTTACTCGTCCTCGCGGTCGTCATCGCCGTCCCGCTGGCGCTCGTCGGCGTGGCCGACCTGCGCCGCGTCTGGCAAAGCAACCGCTCACAGCTTGAGGAATCTCTGAAGCAGCAGGCGGAGCTGGCGGCGGTCGCCTTCGAGCGTTGGATAGACGCGCAGCGGCAGCCCCTCGTCACGCTCGCCGCCGAGGCCGGGGAACAATCCCTGCGCTCCCCGCAGCTCGCCGAACACCTGCGACTCACCGTCCAAACCCGCCCCTTCTGGTTAGACGCGCGCCTGATAGATCAGGCGGGCGACAGCATCGTCGCCCAGCCGCCCGGCAGGGAGCCGCCGCCCGCCGCCCTCTCCGACTACCTTCTCTCCGAGATACGCCGCCGCGACTCGTGGGCCATCGCCACCGACCGCACGCTCGACGAGGCGCGGCCCGTCTTCGCCCTCGCCGTCCCGGCCGCCGGCGAGGGGGCCGTGCTGGCGCGCGTGGACGGGGCGGCCATCAGCGAGCTGTTCCGTGACATCGAGATGTCGGAGCGCGCCGTCATCGCCGTCTTCGATTCGGAGAACCGGCGACTCTACCGACGGCAGACGACTGAGGAGCCGATTGACCTGACGGTGAGCGGCGCGCCGATGGTCGCCGCGCTCGGCGAGGGGAAGACGGCGGTCGTCGAGATGGAGAGCCCTTACGACGGCGTGCGCCGGGTCTACGGGCTGGCGCGCGCGGGCGAGACCGGCTGCGTGGTGAGCGTCGGCATCCCCAGCTCGACCC